>JBGVFY010000069.1:0-2600 GCA_045121435.1 Paludibacteraceae bacterium
CGTTGAGGGATATATCTATGCCAATTATTGCTGATTTTCTCGTAGTCGATAAGCAGGAAAATGATATACAAGATACATACAAACCCAATCGCCAAACTCATCAAGGCATTTACGCCGCTATTGATCCAATCACCTAAGATAGGTAGTGCCTTCTGTATGCCCTGTTGCACCTCGGGCGAGTGGAGCAGGGTTTGGATATCCATGCTCTGAATCAGTCCTTCGATCTGCTCGTTAATGCGAGGCGAGAAATAGTCGTTGCCATCCCAATTGGCGACATAGGTCTTAATGCTGTTGGAGAGAGAAGAGGCTTGTTTGCTGATAGCAGGCACCAAAGCTGCCACCGCACCCGTCAGCATGCCTATAACCAACAATATGGTGACAATCACCGACAATACGCGGTTCTTCAGTCGGCATTTATGCTGAAAGAAATGCACGATAGGTGCCAACATATATGCCACCACAAAACTAGTCAAGAAGGGTAGCAATACGCCACTCAGCCTGCGGATAAGCAGGTATAACGCCACCAACACCGCAATAGTAATGATACTGCGGATGATAGTAGTGCGATTGATAATGGATGTATGTGCCTCGTTTTCTGCCATAGTTGTATGCAATTATTCGTGTGCCTACCAAAGTAAGCCAAATTTGGCGCAAAGTTACGAAAAAGATTTGATATATCCAAGAGAAATAACATTTTCTTAATATTTTTGCGTTTTTGTTTGCGTATATACAAAAAATATAGTATCTTTGCACGATAATTGTAAGTGTACAATTAAAATAAGGATATTAACAATTAAAATACCATACAAAACAATCAACCATTATGGCAAAGAAAGAAATTCAATTCTCCCTTGTCTATCGCGACATGTGGCAGAGTAGTGGCAAGTATGTGCCACGCAAAGATCAGTTGGCAAAAATCGCCCCAGTAATCATTGACATGGGCTGTTTCGACCGCGTAGAGACCAATGGCGGCGCCAGCGAACAAGTGAATCTACTCTACGGTGAGAATCCCAATATAGCAGTACGCACCTTCACCAAGCCTTTCAACGAGGCAGGTATCAAGACCCACATGCTCGATCGTGGTCTCAACGCATTGCGTATGAACCCTGTGCCTGCGGATGTGCGCAAGTTGATGTATAAGGTAAAGCACGCGCAAGGTGTGGACATTACCCGTATCTTCTGCGGACTGAATGACCCTCGCAATATTATCCCTTCTATCAAGTGGGCAAAAGAGGCAGGCATGACCGCACAAGCGACCATGTGTATCACCTATTCGCAAGTGCATAATGCTGAGTACTATATCAATCTCGCAGAGGAGCTTATCGCCAATGGTGCACAAGAGATTTGCTTGAAGGATATGGCGGGTATCGGTCGTCCAGCCATGTTGGGCACTATCGTAGCCGCTATCAAAGAGAAACACCCAGATATCATTATCCAATACCACGGTCACAGCGGTCCAGGCTTCTCCGTAGCCTCTATGTTGGAGGTGGCTAAGGCAGGTGGCGATGTGTTGGATGTAGCCATGGAGCCATTGAGTTGGGGTATGGTACACCCAGATGTGATCACCATTCAATCCATGCTCAAAGATGCAGGCTTCCTTGTGAAAGACATTAACATGAAGGCGTATATGGAAGCACGCAGCTTGACCCAATCCTTCATAGATGACTTCCTCGGCTATTGGATTGACCCACGCAACTCGAAGATGACCTCATTGCTCGTAGGTTGTGGTCTGCCAGGCGGTATGATGGGTTCGTTGATGGCTGACCTCAAGGGTATGCATGCGGCTATCAACGCCAACCTTGTGAAACGCGGCGAGGCTGCGCTGAGCGAAGATGAACTCTTGGTAGAACTCTTTGATGAGGTACAACGCATTTGGCCTATGTTGGGTACTCCATGTCTCGTAACTCCATTCTCGCAATATGTGAAGAACGCAGCGCTGATGAACCTCTACAGCAAGTCTATGGGCGAGAAGCCATTCACACGCATGGACGCTGCTATGTGGGGTATGATCCTCGGCAAGTCGGGTAAGTTGCCTGGCACATTGGCTCCAGAGATTATTGAACTCGCAAAAGAGAAGAACATGGAGTTCTATACCGACGACCCACAAGCCCTCTATCCAGATGTATTGCCACAATTCATTGCCGAGATGGAGAAGAACGGTTGGGACCGTGGTCAAGATGATGAGGAACTCTTTGAGTTCGCTATGCACGAGAAGCAATACCGCGAGTATAAGTCTGGTCAAGCTAAAGAGCAGTTCAATAAGGACTTGCTCGAGCGCATGGAGAAAGCAGCGCAAGGTGGCAAACAAGTGACCTTTATCTCTGCGGCTGACAAACGCGCTATCCTTCACCCTAATGCCGAGCCATTGGAGGCAACCTTGTCGGGTAAGGTGATGTGGGAGTTGGACTTCAACGAGGACAGCAAAGCACCTGCATTGGGTACCTTCTACAAGCAAGGCGATGTGGTATGCTACTTGCAAACGCCTCACGGCATTGAGCCTATCCGTGCGTTTGAGCACTGCCGCGTAGTGGCTATCGAGAGAGAGCAAGGTGCTACTGCAGTCAAGGGCGATGCACTGTGCTGGGTAGAGAAAGCCGACT
>JBGVFY010000070.1:0-3526 GCA_045121435.1 Paludibacteraceae bacterium
CCGAAGTATGCCACCAAGTCCTCAGAGGTCACCGATACATTGTATTCTTCTTCCAACGATATGCGTGTCACCACTTTTCGGCAGATAGCAGCAATCTGACGCTCCAGATTACGCACACCCGACTCGCGTGTGTATTTATCAATAATCTCCGCGATAATGGCTTTCTTCAGTTTCAGTTGGCTGGCTTTCAACCCGTGATTGTGCATTTCTTTGGGCAGCAAGTGGCGTTTAGCAATCTCCTCTTTCTCCTCTTGCAGATAACCCGTCATCTCAATCAGTTCCATACGGTCGAGCAATGGGCGAGGAATAGTGTCCAGCGAGTTGGCTGTAGCAATAAACAGCACTTTGCTCAAATCATAATCCACATCCAAATAATTGTCGTGGAATGTGCTATTCTGTTCAGGGTCAAGCACTTCCAGCAATGCGCTTGTTGGATCGCCCTTGTAGTCAGAGCCAATTTTATCAATCTCATCCAATACAAACACAGGGTTACTGGTCTTCACTTTTCTCAGGTTCTCAATGATACGACCGGGCATTGCGCCAATATAGGTACGGCGGTGTCCGCGAATCTCCGACTCATCGTGCAAACCGCCCAAACTGATACGCGCATATTTTCTGCCCAAGGCCTCGGCTATCGAGCGACCAAGACTGGTCTTACCCACACCCGGAGGGCCATAGAGGCAGAGGATAGGGGCTTTCATATCATCGGCCTTGCTGTTGGCTTTCATCTTCAGCACCGCCAGATACTCTATGATACGCTCTTTCACTTTCTCCATGCCATAGTGATCATGATCCAGCACCTCTTGTGCATGGCGAATATCGTAGTTATCCTCCGAATATTCGTTCCAAGGCAGGTCAAGCAGTATCTCCAAGTAGTTCTGTAGGGTAGAGTATTCGGGCGAGTGGGTAGGGATACGGCGCAGTTTCTTCAGTTCGTTTTCGAAGGTAGTCTGCATTTTCTCGCTCCACTTCTTTTGTTTCGCACGCTCGAGCATGGCGTTGGCCATTTGCTCATCGGTGTTGCCCAATTCGCGCTGAATAGTCTCCATTTGGCGTTGCAGATAGTATTCGCGCTGCTCTTTGTCCATATCCTCTTTGGTCTTGCTCTTGATAACCTCCTTCATATCAAGCATTTGTAATTCGCTTGTCAGTATCTCGAGCAAGTTGATAGCACGCTCTTTCAGCGAACCCATTTCCAACAGTTTCTGTTTATCCGCAATGCGTACGCCGAAGTTTCCACAGATATAATTCACCAAGGTAGGAGGGTTGTCTATGCTGCGCAAGGTCATACCTGCTTCTGCAGGGATATTCTCCATGCGTTTGAGGATTTTCTCCGCTTGTCCTTTCAGACTGCTTACCAGCGCAATAAACTCTTTGTCGTTGCGTTTGGGGAAGTCTTCTGCCAAGACATGCACGCGAGCCTTCATATAAGGTTTTACCGCTACAATCTCTTGTATCTCAATGCGTTCCACGCCTTCCATAATCACCATCAGACTGCCATCTGGCATGTCTAAGGTGCGCATTACGCGACCTGCAGTACCTACTGAATACAAATCTTCGGAGTTAGGCTCTTGCACATCTTGTACGCGTTGGCAGCAAACGGCCAACAGTTGGTCGTTCTTAAAGGCGGTGGTTACCAGTTTCTTGGATTTAGGTCGTGCCACGGTCACCGGCAGCAACACGCCTGGGAACAGCACCATATTGCGTAGTGGCAACACGCCCAGCACATCACCTTCATTCAGGTCGGGCTCTTTGGTGTCGTCATCTGCTGCGAGAGGAATATATTCCACCTCGCGTTTGACATCTTCTTCACTTGTTAATAATTCATCAAGGTAGGTCATTTTGATTTACGATTTGACTATTTACGATTTTACAATTTAGATTACGTTTCTTTTTTTTATAGGGTACTTCTCAATAAATTCTATTTTACATAATTGCAATTAGCATATATTTATTGCATTGCAAATATATAAGGAGTTTTTAATTTGTGTTGTTTACCTTTTACGACGTTTATGATTTCCTAGTAAAATATAAACATAGTAGAAGTCGCTGCTGCACATTGGGCTATATCCAGTCCATTCATTAACAAGATCATCATATCTATTATTAATGAACCATTTCTCAATGTAGTTAGCATTTTTAGGACTTTTGGTCACATAAACAACCACCATTCGTTCCCAATTATACTTACAAGATTCTTGATGTTGCTTAAATCGTTTTTGTGGATTGGATGTTATACCAATTTTAACGTAGTTGTAATTTCTACGATATAATCCCATAGAAATATTCAAACGATTAACAATATTCACAGGCCATCCCGTTTCATAATAATATTCAGGACTTTTCTGTTCTAATTGCATAAATACTCCTTAAATTAATCTCTAACAAAGCGCGGCAGGAAGTTGATTGCCGCGCAATGTTGTCGATATTGTCGTTAATAATTACTCCGCTTTAATCTCGCGCAGGTCAATCATCAGTTCATCCAGTTGCTTTTGATCCACCAAGCCAGGAGCACCTAACATCACATCGCGACCTTGGTTGTTCTTTGGGAACGCAATGCAGTCACGAATGCTATCCAAACCAGCGAACAAGCTCACGAAACGATCCAAGCCGTATGCCAAACCGCCGTGAGGTGGCGCACCGAACTTAAAGGCATTCATGAGGAAGCCGAACTTGAGTTGTGCCTCTTCTGGTGTGAAGCCCAGGATCTCGAAGGTGCGTTGTTGCAGCGCTGCATCGTGGATACGGATACTACCGCCACCAACCTCTACACCGTTGATAACCATGTCGTATGCGTTCGCACGCACAGCAGCTGGATTGGTGTCCATCAATGGGATATCCTCTGGTTTTGGAGAGGTGAATGGATGGTGCATAGCCATAAGGCGTTGCTCCTCGTCGCTCCACTCGTACATTGGGAAATCCACGATCCAGAGGCATGAGAACTTCTTAGGATCACGCAAACCAAGTTGTTTGCCGACCTCAAGACGCAGCTCACACAATTGCTTGCGGGTCTTCATGGCATCATCGCCAGAGAGAATCAAAATGAGGTCACCTGGCTGAGCGTTCATGGCTTTAGCCACCTCTTGCAATTGCTCTTGGTTGTAGAATTTATCTACGCTTGATTTCACGTTGCCATCTGCCTCCACACGCGCATAAACCATACCCTTAGCGCCAATTTGTGGGCGTTTCACGTAGTCGGTGAGCGCATCAATTTGCTTACGTGTATAGCTTGCGCAACCTGTCGCGCAGATACCGCCGATATAGGCAGCATTAGCAAACACGCTGAATTTCTCCTCCTTTTGCTCCTCAATAGCGTGGAAAATATCGTGCAACTCCACGAACTCCATGCCGAAGCGTGTATCTGGTTTATCGCTACCATAATACTTCATAGCGTCCGCCCATGTCATACGTGGGAAATCAGGCAGTTCAATGTTGAGAATGGACTTGAACAGGTGTTTAGACATGCCTTCGAAGAGTTGGAGCACATCCTCTTGCTCTACGAACGACATCTCGCAGTCGATCTGTG
>JBGVFY010000071.1:0-2241 GCA_045121435.1 Paludibacteraceae bacterium
CTTGTAGTCCGACATAGGGAATACGCTATGCTCGTCCAGCGCAAATTGCGAAGTGGCAGACAATCCTCCCTGAGCAATAACAGGCACAAGACCCTGGTGAATCATCTCTAAGCACGAGAGACCCTCAACCTCAATCTTTGCACAATGAATGTATAGCCACGACGATGCTGCAATCTCTCGCAACTGTTCGTGGGTGTAAAAGCTAAATGTAGGCTCATACTTGACAATACCATCCTCAAATAGTTTGTGTGCGGCACGCTTTATTGTATCAGCCTTAGGGCCATTACCAGCAAAGATAAGCTCAATGTTGTTAGCATGCTTCGAATGGCGCATTGCCCTAATAAGCGTAATTTGATCCTTCTCCTTGGCCAATCGTCCCACACATAGTATGCGATATGGGTTTGTTGATGGCACACCTTCTACTCGGGGAGTCGCTTCAATATCAATACCATTGGTTATAACCCTTAACTCCGACGTATATCCGTTTGCCTCGAGATGCTCCTTGACGGTCTGTGTTGGACATTGAACACATTTGCAATGGTTGTAAACCGAACTGCTCCACCACTTATCTAAAAGTTTGTTAATGAAGGTGCTTCTTGTGATACCAAGATTTGCTGTTATGTTCTCGGTAAACAGATGATAAGTACCAACACATGGTTTACCTAACTCTTTCGCAATCTTAGCAGCCACTGCCTCAATCGGGAAACCCTCCATAAGATGAACTACATCGGCCCAACTAATAGCCTCTCGCATTGAGCGCTTGTCGATTTTAGAGTATCGAAAGCCATTTTTGCGTACTATTGGCTCAAAAATCGGAAAGACAAAGTGTTTCTGGGGATAATCTGGCTGAGGGCCTTGCTTGTCAGGATTCTCGCATGCAAAGATACGAACATCTATTCCTCTATGTATTAGACGAGTGCGCAGCGTCACTATTGCCGTGCATAAGCCGTTGCCCTTCATATATGCGTTGTTACATACGATCAAAACCTTCATTGCTATGTAAATTTAATTGATTTATAACAAATGTAATCTATTCAAATTTGTAAAAAAAATAAATTCAACGAAACCCAACTTTATGATAATAGAAAGAGTGTTTTGAGGGGTATGTAAGAAATTTGTAACACATATATAGCGTGTTAAGCAGATCGAGCACTCTATTTTGTCGCATCATTTTTAAGGGATCTGTAAATGCGACATTTTTGCTCGACCACAGCCAAACCACCGATGTGCAAAAATCGACCTGTGCTGGCGCACAACGCATTACCAAAACAACCTGAGGGGGTACAGAAGAGAAGAACGAGAGTTCTTCTCTTTTTTTTGTTTTATGCCCGAGCTAACTACTCCTAATAACATTAGGCGCCATTAACACATGGCAGCAGAAGAAGGACTCACTGAAAATCTCCAATAAAATATATATTTGACGAAAGTTGTCAAATACACCTTATACCTTTGTCCCAGCTACAAAAATTTGAAAATTTATCAAACATGGGGCTCTTTGATTTTTTATTGGGTAACGATAAGCGCGATGCGGACCACGGCGAGGATTGGGATCGCAGCGTTTTTGACACCGACAGATTTCGTAATCGCGGAAGTGGCAACTGGGTGGACTGGGAGGATGTATCAACGGGCGACTGCGACACCGATGGCTTCGAGCACCCAAACTTTGATGAGGATGGCGAGTGGTAGCTGTACCTAAAGGCACATCTCTACTCCTGCGAAATAATCTGGCGGGCAAGTTCGCGGGCAGCACGCTCCATGTTGGCTATCGCCGTTTCTCGCTGCATGGCAACATCTGTGGGCTGGTCGTGGGGCGTAATGGCACGCACCGCATGGAAGCCTCCAGTAAGGAGTGCGCTCTCACACTCTACCCTGCCGCCAAGCGCTACTACGGGGATGCCGAGGCGCTGCGCCGCAGCCAATACACCCGCGGGAGCCTTGCCATGTAGCGTCTGCGCATCTATCGAACCCTCGCCCGTAACCACCAGCGACGCACCCTGCGCCCTACGCTCAAAGTCGAGCAACGCAAGGACAATCTCTATTCCTGGGCGCATGCGCGCACCGAGCATCGTGTGTAGCGCATAGCCCATGCCTCCCGCAGCACCCGCACCCGCAACCTCGGCAGCATCAGCATCTACAACCTCGGCAAAGTGGCATAGAGCCCTATCAAGGCACTCCACCATCTCGGGCGAGGCACCCTTCTGCGGTGCGAAGATATGCGCCGCACCCTGCGTGCCATATAGC
>JBGVFY010000072.1:0-2016 GCA_045121435.1 Paludibacteraceae bacterium
GTGATTTGTACTATGACGACACGCTGGAGTGGAGCGTAGGACAGGAGACAGGCAACAAGACCAGCACCATGACGCTGATGATTGTGGCTGCGTTGATAGTGATTATCACGCTCATCAACTTCGTGAACTTCTTCTTTGCGCAAGTGCCTATGCGTATTCGTAGTGTGAACACGCGCAAAATCTTGGGCAGTTCGCGTGCAGCATTAGTGGGGCGTTTCTTGGCAGAATCGGCTGTGCTGGTGGCGATAGCGTTGGTATTGGCGGTAGTGGTAGTGCTATTGTTCCGTTCGTCGGAGTGGGCGCACTTCATCTCTTGCGACTTGGCGTTAAGTAAAAATATGGTTGTTGCGGTGCTCACCGTGGGCATTGCTTTGGTGATGACGCTCATGGCGGGTCTGTATCCTGCCATGTACGCCACCTCTTTCCCACCTGCGCTGGCAATCAAGGGTTCGTTTGGTATGTCGCAAAAAGGCAAGTCGCTGCGTTACGCACTGATTGGTTTGCAGTTCGTCATTTCTATTGCGTTCATCATTTGTGCTATCTTCCTGAAGAAACAACACAGCTACATGATGAACTATGACATGGGCTTCAACAAGGAGTGCCTGCTGACGGCGAACATTCCAGTGAGCAGTATGGACGAGCGCGATGCGTTTAGTAGTGAGTTGCTCAATAACCCAAATATCAAAGAGGTAGCATGGTCACAAGACCGAATGGTGGCAGAAATGCACATGACATGGGGACGCTGGCGTAATGGCGAACAGATGATGCTAACCGTCATGCCTGTGTCGTGGAACTTCTTGCAAGTGATGGGCATAGAGGTGTTTGAGGGGCGCGATTTCTTGCCTTCGGATGAAAAAGGCGACGGAGCAATCATCCTCAATGAGTATGCCAAGAACAAATACAACCTCAATCTGGAGGAAGTGATGGAGTGGAATGGTAAGCCCTTCCCTGCGACGGGTTTCTGCCGCGACTTCCACTTCAAACCGCTACACGAGGAGAGCGACGCGTTTGCCTTCTACATTTACGATTCGGAGGTGCTTACTAAGTATTTCCCTACGCCACACCTCACGCTACGCACCATTGAGAATGCAGATATAAAGGCGGTGTTTGATGCCATCCGTGCTACCACCGACAAGATTCTGCCTGACTACGGCAGCGAGAAAGTGAAAATCAACTTCTTCGACGAGGAACTGGGCGAGAACTACCAAAAAGAGCAACAACTAACCACAACGATCTCGTTGTTCACGATGTTGGCGATTATTATTTCGCTGATGGGTGTGTTGGGATTGGTGATTTTCGAAACGCAGTACCGCCGCAAGGAGATTGGTATCCGCCGTGTGAACGGTGCCACAGTGCGTGAGATCTTGGTGATGTTCAACCGCAAGTTTATGATTATTGTGGGCATTTGTTTCCTCATCGCTGCGCCGATCAGCTACTTTATTACGGACTATTACTATAGCACTTTTGCGTACCGTGCGCCGATAGCCGTGTGGGTGTTTGTGGTAGCGTTGCTGGCAGTGCTCGTCATCACAACGCTGGTAGTCACCCTCGCCAGCCTCCGCACCGCCACCTCCAACCCCGTGGAAGCACTGAGGACGGAGTAAACATATCTTTTCTGCTCTGCATCAAATACGGGTGCAGAGCAGAATTACTCTTAAAACTTTTAACCCCTCTTGCACTTTTTCTACTCAAAATTTGTAATTACGCAATTTTTGTTGTACCTTTGCACCCACTATGAAATCCAAAGCCAAAATACTTGTTGTGGACGACAACAAAGGTATTCGCGCAGCACTGGAGATGTTGCTACCGCGATTCTTTGCTCAGGTGGAGATGCTGTCTTCGCCTAAGTCGTTGCAATCCACTATCCGCGAACTGCAACCCGATGTGGTGCTGCTCGATATGAACTTCCAAACCGCTATCAACACGGGCAACGAAGGACTATATTGGCTCTCCGAAATCAAACAGTTTGCACCTAATATCGAAGTGGTGCTCTTCACCGCCTATGGCGATATTCAA
>JBGVFY010000073.1:0-4222 GCA_045121435.1 Paludibacteraceae bacterium
TATTATCACGCACTCGAATACCATTGGTTTCCATGTGATAAAAAGCACAACCTACTGTAGGACAATTGTTAGCTGTCATGTATTCCAAAAGACCTTTAGACAACTTTTCTTCGGATTTCTTTAGAGCATCAGACATTTCAAAGTCTTCGCCATTAGCAATGTTCTCTTGAGTTGCTAATAATTCACCTTTGCTACTCTTGAAGCCTCTTCTTTGGGCAATATGGTATAAAGCACGACCTAATTTATATCGTTCAATTGTATCATTAAAATCAAATTGACGGGTCATTAATTCTGCACGGAGTTGGTAGGGGCTGCTATACTCGGGCATACCATCGCAATCAAAATCAAGACGAACCCATTGCTCAAACAGGTGTGCATTTATTGGATATTGGCGTTTGCGCCCATTTGCTTTATCATAGGTACGCCATGCATCCAATTCACCTATTGTGAGAGGACACAATCCATGTTGAATAAGTACCTCTAATGTTCGCCAAATACGATAACGACGAGACTGGTGCAATCGACGAGAACTTCTATATGCTGTACGTTGAGCTGCATAAGAAAATTCGCCACTTTTTCCTTTACCTACACCAGACGGGAAAATAATAGCACTAAAGTATTCTAATTGTTTATCTACGCTGCCTGATATTTGGGTATTTCTAACACTAATACCAATGCTATTTGTTCCTAAATCGAGTCCTAAAATCTTCTGTTTCATAGAAAATTGTATTTTCCTGGTTAAAAATTTTGTAGTTTCAATATTTTGTTGTACCTTTGCAGCCGAAAGATACATTTTGTGTGACTTTACACAACAAGGCTATAAGCCGTAGATTTCTCAATCCCGCGTACACCACGTGGGATTTTTTTGTTACTTATCATTTATTCCTCTCATGCATAGTAAACAAGTGTTCTATCAACTCCTCTACATCCTCTTCTGTGGTTGCCCAAGAGGTGACGAAGCGGACGGTTGTTTCTTTCTCGCCGCGAATACCCCAGTCTTCAAACGACACACCCTTCTCGCGCAGATTATCCACCACTTCATTAGGCAACACAAAGAATTGCTGGTTCGTTGGCGAGTCTATCGCTACGCGGTAACCCTTATCCACAAACGCCTTGCGGATGCGTTGTGCCAAGGTGACGGCATGCTGGCAAATACGCTCATACAGATTATACGTAAACAACGTCAGGAACTGCACGCCCAAGATCCTACCTTTGGCGCAGAGCGCACCGTGTTGCTTCACTAATGGGAAGAAATGGGGTAGAGTGTCGGGGGTTGCTGCCACTACCGCTTCGCCAAACAACAAACCACACTTCGTTCCACCAATATAGAACACATCGCACAAACGCGCAATATCTGGCAGCGTCACATCGCACTGAGGCGAAGCCAAGGCATACCCCAACCGCGCACCATCCATATAGAGCGGAATATGGTGCTTGTGGCACACCTCTGACAGTTGCTCCAGCTCGCTGAGCGAGTACAATGTGCCATACTCCGTAGGCATGGTGATATACAGCATTCCTGGCGCCACCATGTGTTCGTATGTCTCATCGCGGTAGAAGTCCGTGATATAGGTATCTACCTGTTCAGCAGTCAGTTTGCCGTCCTTTGTCGGCAGTGTCAGTACCTTGTGTCCGCTATGCTCAATAGCGCCACTCTCGTGCACATTGATGTGTGCCGTCTCGGCTGCCAACACGCCCTCGTGACGGCGGAGTAGGGCATCAATCACCGTAGCGTTGGTCTGTGTGCCACCCTCCAGGAACTGCACCAAAGCATTGGGTGCGGCGCATGCTGTGCGAATGGCTTCTTTAGCCTGTTGCGTATAAGGGTCGCAGCCATAACCGACTGTATGCTCCAGATTAGTCTCCACCAAACGGCGCATCACCTCTGGATGCGCACCTTCCATATAATCGCTGTCAAAATATATCATATTTAGGTTGGTTATTTCCATGTTTATTATAACGACAATTTTTGTCAATTTAGATGTCAATTGATGACAATTTTTGAAACAAAAATACGCTTCGCTACAAAAATATTCAAAAATCAAGAAGCATATTTTGTTTTTGCTCTAATGAATGCAGCGCACTGCATTGGAGAGCAAAACAAAAATTTAACGACAATATTGCGCGATTATCATCTTCTTGACCAACTGCGGCCTTGCGAGGTGCTATAATAGAGGCCTTTGGAGGTTTGGGCAAGTAGTTCTCTGCCGCCGTCCATCAGGCATTGAAATTCACCGCAGGAGCTGCTCGTGTATCGCGATGACCAACTGCGTCCCTGCGAGGTGGAGTAGTATATGCCTTTGCTCGTAACTGCCAGTAGTTCATTGCCGTAAGGCAAGAGGTCGATAAACTCACCGCAGGAGCTGCTCGTGTATCGCGTGGACCAACTGCGACCTTGTGAAGTGGAATACTCAATGGTTTTCTTGGCAGGGTTGATGCGAATCATCTCACTGCCTAACATAATCATTTGTGGCATAATGGTATTAATCAGTAAGTTTTTTAACTATTTGGAATAGGGAACTATATACAACTTGACACCTAATTATCTCCTTGCGCTACGCGCAGAAATCTTATAAATCTTATTTAGCTTGTTGCACTCGCCCTATGTACTCCGTAATCAATTGCCACCGCTCCGCGTATCGTCTTGAACGATACTTGTGCGCTGAATCTTCAGTAAATGTGGTAGTACACAATAACAAGGTGTCAATGGGTATATAAATCTCTTTTTATTTCACCCTGCAAAGGTACAACTTTTTTCTCACATATGCAAGAGGTTCGCCCTAAAAGAGTGATTTTGCTTAGAGGACGCACCTTGGGGGCTACTGTTTAGAGTTTAGAGGGAGATTTTTTGAGCCTTGAGCGGAGCCGTATGCATACCCTCTTAGTATTTATTATTTCCCCTATATAGGGGGAAATTATACTAAGGGGGTTACGGCTCCTGCTCAAAAAAGGGATAAAATATATATAAATCTTAACTATGTTTTTTGTGAAAATTATCCCCCTAAAAATTTGGAAATTCGAAAATTTATTAGTATCTTTGCAGAAAAATTAGAGCAAAGAGTTGCACTACAACTCGGATTGTGTTTTGTTATTAAAGACAACATAAACAACATTCCGCGCCAATCAACATCTTGGCGCGACCGTGGAAATATACGAGGGACTTTTATGCCCCTGAAGATTGAACCTAAGATCTCCTTAACGGAGTTACAAAGATTGAATATAAAAGTGCTAATGAACTTATAGCAATCCTCCACGGAAGTGTAAGGAATAGTGCGCTTATTGTGCGTATATTGTGCGTGAATAGTGCGTGTATTGTGCGTGAATAGTGCGTAATATACAAGTAGGCTATGAGGCGAAAGGTGATGAGGTTATAAGGCGAAAGGCTATGAGGCGAAAGGCAAGAATATATATATATAAACCTTAATAAAACTAAACTATTATGTCAAAAACTACTTACATGGCTCCTGTGGAGACATTCACAGGCAAACTGTCATCCCACAGCGCGGATGGTCGTATCACTGTTTCTCGTCGTAAATGCTATGGTAAAGATGCCAAAGGAAGACCATTCTATGGTCCAGGAGAGATGTATATCTATCATTGTCATAAGGGCGAATGGTCGGAGGGCGCAACGAAAAATCGAACGCTGTTTCAAGAAGTACAACTGCTTGCCAAACAAGAACTTGCAGACCCCGAACGAGTGGCGTGTTGGCAACCGCTGTTTGAGAAGCAATTTAAGCATCCTAAGCAAGGAGAAAAACATTATGCCACACTGCGCGGATTCGTGATTGCACAAATCCATCAGCAGTTGAAAAACGAAAAGGCAGAGTAGTGGACCAGCTGGACCAACAGACCAGCTAATTCTATAAACACACCCCCGCGCGTACGGGTGAGTTTTAATAAACTGCTGGTCCAGCTGGTCCACTGGTCCACAAAACGCACTATTATTTCCAAAAATCTCAGATTTTACTTGCATATATCAAGATTTTTTACTACTTTTGCAGGCTTTTTGTGCAGATGAGAGTAGGGAAGAAATAGAAAGCACTTACGTAGTAAATTATAAATAACAGATATACAAATGTTTAGATCACACACTTGTGGCGAGTTGCGTCTCGCCGATGCAGGCAAAACAGTGACCCTCGCAGGATGGGCACAACGAATCCGCAAAATGGGCGGTATGACATTCATTGACCTTCGTGACCGCTATGGTTTGACCCAATTAGCG
>JBGVFY010000074.1:0-10712 GCA_045121435.1 Paludibacteraceae bacterium
TTGGCTTCTTAGGAGTTGTTGTGTAAACGCGTACACAAACGCCACGACGTTGTGGGCAGCTGTCCAATGCTGGAGACTTGCTCTTGTCGATAAGTTCTGCTCTTCCTTTTCTAACTAATTGTTGAATTGTAGGCATTTTAAACTTTTAATTTTGGTTAATAATTATTGTTAATTTAAACTTGTTAGTTTTCTTTCGTTTTTTTACTTTGCACCCCTCGCTTCTCCCTATCAATCTCTCCCTTTTCTTTCTCCTGTCGCTCGCAATGTTGGTGAGCGGAATTGTTGTTTAAGTTGTCTTTATAACACCCACCCGCGTACACGCGCCGCGAAAAAGCATGCAAAGGTACTACTTTTTTCTGACATGGGCAAGTTTTTCCGCCTAAAAACTACACTTTTTCTGTATTTTTCACCCTAAAAATTAAATTTGCCAAACAGACTTTGCAAAATACACCCTATTTTTCTACATAACTCCCCACTCGCCCAATCACTTACAAAACTTTTCAACAACCCCGTTTTTATCCACCCACCGGTTGATTCCCCAGCTCCCCCTTTCAGTTTCAACCAACCCCCTCGCACGCACGATGTACCGACATATAACCGATACATAACCGATACATAACCGATACATAACCGACACATAACCGATACATATGAATACCCCGTGAATATCCCATGAATATGCCACGAATACTCCACACATAAGAGCAGTACAGAAACCTTATATTATCGTGAGACAAGACAGGTTTACAGATAGAAAACCGAGTATATTTGGCACGATTTTTGTAGATAACTTTTCAAGCATAACTATGCCCGTATGAAAACAACAACAGCACCACTTCACATAGCAGAATTTGCGATTTGCGCACCTCCAACTGGAGGGTACTTTCTGCTGCGCAGGTAGCCGTTCTCTTTATACACATGATTTATAGCGCGTTGTCGTGGCTTTTGCCATGACAACTGCTTTTTTATACCCCCAACAAAGCAAAAACGAAAAAACAATAATCATTAACCATTAAAACAACAAACAATGAAAAAAAATCTATTTTTTACTGTTCGCGGCAATCTTGAGTGCAATACCCATGATAGCGAAAGGAGTGACTGTCACTTTCAAGGTAACCGTACCAGAAGGCACCAACGCTTGCTATATTTTGGGCCAGTTCACGGGAGGAAATTTTGCAGAAATGAGCAAAGTAGATGATTACTACACTTTCACTTATGAGTTAGAAGAAACATATACAGGCGACTACCGATACGCGTCAGGCCCAGGCTGGGAGTATTTTGAAACAACAGAAGAGCGCCCTCTTCCTGCCCCCCTAACAACGGTAATCAAGTGACAAATATCTTTGGTGCAGGTACCACTATCTATAAATTCGCTAAACTTGAAGTAAAAGACGACCCTGAGCAGGCTATTACTGATATGACATTGCAATTCACAACAGTATCTTCTATTGACAATCGCACCCCATACTTGATTGAGCCTGGTCAAAATGTAAATGGCTTTAGCGTAGAAAACGCAACCATTCACTATGTATACACAATGACAGGTGAATCTGTACAAGAAACAAGAGGAACCATCAAATGTGTGAACGGCGATTATAGCGTAAAAATGGAAGCATGGCTAACAATGCAAACTGCAGTTCAACCGGTAGGAGACACAAGTCACGCATGGTTAGGAGAAGACCGTTACATCTACACCACCCCTTACCCATCAATGAAGTCTTTACGCGCAACATTTCATCTTTCATACCCAACTGGCGGAAATAGTGGTGGGGTGAGAGATATTCGTGCTCGCGTAGCATTGGACGAGAACGAGGCTACTGGTCTTGACAACACCCAATTGCCAATGACCAATATCCAAAAAGTGATCGAGAACGGCTAACTCATCATCATCCGTAATGGCGTGAAGTATAACCTCCAAGGACAATTGGTAAAATAAAAACAACATAGACAACCTTTCCGCTCGCGCGACATCGCGAGCGGTGAGGGAGTCTAAAAATAACACCTTGGCAAGCGCCAATGTTGGGCGCGCGCAGATGTTGTTTAAGTTGTCTTTAATAAAAAACTAATCAATTTATTAATTTGTATTTAGATATGAAAAAAGCATATATCGCACCTCAAACAGAGGCAATGGAATTGATTGCATCAACCGTACTCATGGCAGGCCCAGGTGGATTTAAAAATCCACTTAATGGTTTCAGTAATGAGAACCCTAATGGCTATACCCCACAATAATCCGCCTTGCTAACTGTTATGGGCTATTACCATAGCAAAGTATCCACAGCGCATCTACAGCGCATCCACAGCGCAAAACAGATAGTCTCTTTACACACCAACCGCCCTCTCTCGGGGGCGGTTGGTTGTATTATCATTTAGATAGATTCTTATCACCTTATGCTTTGCAATATCGCCTCTGCCATTTTCCTTTGTCCCCTTTCGTTAGGATGAATACCGTCCTCACACAGATATTCGCGGAAGCGATTATCACGCAACAATCCACTGGTCACATCCACCCATTGAACGCCTGTGCGTTGCGCCACACGCCAAGTAGCCAAGTTATACAACTCATGTCCCGACATAATAGCATTGGTTGAACCACCCAACCAGCGCAGCACATTGTCTTTCAATGCTGCTGTCCAACCGATTGAGAAAAAGTCGAAGTAACGCTGTGCGTCCATAGGTGGCAAAGATAACACGATAGGCACTGCCCCCAACTCTTTCACCTTATTGATTACGCGCTCATACACGCTCTCAAACACCTCTATCGGAGTCTTTGGAAAATGCTTATTATCAGGCGCTTCCGCAATGGCTTTCCAGTCGTAGTCACTATCATTGCCACCATACTCTAATAGCACATATTTCGCCCCAGCGAACTTGTCTGCAAAGCGATTTAATATACGCTCGCCTGCCTCAATGGTACAACCCATTTTGCCCAAGTTCTCGCTCTCTATACCCAATCGCTCCGCGCAACATTCCACGATACTCTTATCTACCAACGAGTAGCGACTGCGTTCGCCTTCACAATTCAGTATCACACCTTTGATCACCGAATCACCTAATGCAACAATCTTTTTCATATTCATTTATTTTTAGATTTCCTTACCGCTCGCAATGTTGGCGAGCGGAATAGTTGTTTATGTTGTCTTAAAAAATAAAAAGAATCATTATTGTCTTCCTTTTACCAAATTCGCTGCAAAAGTACTGCCTTTTTGTCACACACCCAAACTTTTGTGATAGTATGGCATAATTTTTGTTGAAAACATAAATACAGTGACAAAATACGATTATTTGTGACAAAACACCCACACTCTGCCATTTCGTCACACCAAATAAATTGACTAAATTATGAACAAAATCCCTGCTATTCTCGGCAAACTACGCAGCCAATTGCTCTATATTTTGGGCATACCAGTATTCTTTCTCAGTTTCATGTTGGTTTACAAACCTACTGCTGCCACACTCCTTTTGGACATGGATAATAAGATGTTGGGCTTCAACTGCACCATTATCATGTGCATTCTGCTTGGCGTAATGATTATCTCCCGCGTACTTATGTTGGTGTTATATCACTATCAACGCCGTCTGGATTGGCTACGCTATTTCTATTGGGAGATAGCCGAACTCATAACCATGAGCCTATTTACTGCCCTTTATATCACACTCATGTACCACGGTGCGTATCCCTATTTCAACATATTGGGGCAATGCCTTTATTTTCTGCTACTGATATGCCTTTACCCATATACTATCTTCAATGTATCTATGGCTTTTGCAGGGCAGAAAGAGGAGAACACGCCCTATGACGATACACTCATGCGCTTTGTGGATAGCACGCAGCGCGTGAAACTCATGATTGCCTCCTCCGCAGTGCTCTACATAAAGGCAGAGGAGAATTATGTACATATCCGCTATATGGAAGGTGACCGCCTCAAGGAATACGCACTCCGCGCCTCTATGAAGTCATTAGAGGAACTCATGCACAAGCATGGATTGATTCGCTGCCAACGCAGTTATTACATTAATCCACAGCATATTAAGGTCTTGCGCCGCGACAAAGAGGGCATGATTACTGCCGAACTCAACACACCACAAGCACCTGTCATACCCGTCTCACCTCGTTATTACGAAGAACTGGCCAAGTGGTTATAATAGATTATAATAAGTTACAATGTCATTCGCTATATAATGATACACAATGGCGCGCGTTTTCCAACGCGCGCCATTGTGTATGCAAAATCGCCTCTATCAAATGATAGAGTTTCCCCCTTAAATACGCTTTTACTTCTTCTTTTTCTTCATCATCTGCTGACGGTCTGATGTTTGCACAGGACGCAGAGCCAAGCGTTTCATCATTTCATCAAACTCAGGGAAGTCGCATTTCAGCAAGCCATGCGACAACACGCTAATATCATCCTTCAAGCGTTCCACACCCGATTCTTGTTCTCTATTCCATATAGCATTCTTCTGGCGCATACATTGAGCGATATACACAATCATGGATTGTCTTTTTTCCATATCCTCCTCTTTTACTGCCAGTTGCACCATATCTTGTATAATGCGTCCGTAATTACGCATACGCACAATACTTGTCTTTCTTAAATTACCTTGTTCCATATCTCCCAGCCTTTAAACTATAAACTATAAACTAAACACTACTTCCTCTTCACCAAATAAATCATTGTTGGATAGTGGTCGCCATAACCATTCTGCCATACGCCACTCTTCACGGTACGGAAAGGTGTACCTTTATCCTTACCTTCTTGCACGGTCAAGAACGGTTTATTGAATATCTGCGACTTCCAATATACCCATTTACCATCCTCCACTTTGGCGTTCATCAGAGGCTCAGAAATGATAATCTGATCAAACAGGTTCCAACTGCCTTGGTAAGCCAAAGTACCGATACCACGGTCCAATTTCTGCCACATAGTATTGAAGAAGCCTTGCTCTGGCACTTCCTCGCGCGTTTTCTTCGCACCAAGGACTACTGCACAACTATTATTAAATGGGTCATCGTTCATATCACCCATGATAATAATCTTAGCGCGTGGTTCACGCATATAAATGCTATCTGCCACCTGTTTGCACAGCATAGCAGCCGTATCGCGTGTGGCGCGACTACTCTCCTCACCACCCGAGCGACTGGGCCAGTGATTGATACTAAAGTGTATCTTATCCATCACAATCTTGCGATTGTCATCCAACATATATCCCGACACCCACAACTCTAAACGACTTCTTACTACACCGCCATCTGCATAGTGCGCTTTCAGTTCATAACCTTTAGGCTGACCTACTGGCTTAAACATATCAGGATTATACAGGAATCCCACATCAATACCGCGGCGGTCTGGACCCTCCAACAAGATAGGTACATAATTGCGGTTGTGTTTCTCCTTCAACTCACGGCAGAGGTCATTCAAGCAACCTATATTCTCCACCTCCGACACGCCTACGCACGCTGCACCACGAGGATCTTCATCCGTACCTAATTGCGCAATGGCGTATGCCATGTTCTGAATCTTTTGCTCGTACTTGAATTTTGTCCACTTCATACCACCATCAGGCAAGTATTCATAGTCGTTTTTGCCTTCATCATGGATAGTATCAAACACATTCTCCAAGTTGTAGAACGCTACACAACGGACAATCATCTCCTCCCCTCGCAAAGAGAGAGGATTAAGCGCAAAAACCGCTAAAAGGGCGATAAAAACGAATCTTAAATGGGTCAGTTTCATGTTTTTTTCGTATTTGTTTGCAAAAGTACTACTTTTTTTTGGATTGTCCAAAACTTTTTTGTAATTTTGCAGAGAATTTATACAAAATAAAAACTTTGAGCAAATATTAACAATTAATTATTAACTATTATTACTATGTCATCAGTAAACAAAGTTATTTTAGTAGGCAATGTAGGTAGCGACCCAGAGGTTCGCTATTTGGATCGCGGTACTGCCATTGCCAATTTCAATCTGGCTACCACAGAGCGTGGTTACACCATGCAAAACGGTACACAAGTACCTGACCGTACCGAGTGGCATCCTATCGTTCTTTGGCGCAACCTCGCAGAATGGGCTGAGAAATATGTTCGCAAAGGAATGAAACTCTATGTCGAGGGCAAACTGCAAACTCGCACATGGGAGAAAGACGGTCAGGTACGCCGCAAAACAGAGATTATTGCTGAGAATATCCAAGTGCTCTATCGCCCTGCGGAATACCGCAGTCCACAACACCACAACGAGGAGACAAACGAACAACCTGCTGCACAAGCAACCACGCTCCCAGAACCAACCAATATCCCTACACTGGAGATGGAAGATATATTCTAATCGGTAGTCGGGTATCGGGTATCAGGTAACGGGTATCGAGAATAAAAAGAGATGGATTTATTTCCATCTCTTTTTTTGCTTTTTTATATTCCTTGCCGCGCCAGGATGTTGATTGGCGCGGAAGTTGTTTAAGTTGTTTTCTTAAATAAGAATTACAGCGGACTTACTCCCGTGCCTGGTTTATCAACTAATGTCAGTTTACCATCCACAATTTGGATACCATCGTAAGGGTCATTGGCAATCAGGACATGACCGTCCAAGTCAGCATAATCCACCAGCGGACTCAGCGTTGTTGCAGCAGAGATACCCGCACGAGTTTCTGTCATACACCCAATCATAACCTGCATACCTAACTCACGCGCCAATGTAATCATCTTGCGTGCCTCTGCCAATCCGCCACACTTCATCAGTTTGATATTGATACCATCGTAGTATGGTTGTAGCCCCGCCACATCGTCATAGGTCTGGCATGCCTCGTCTGCAAGAATAGGCAATTCCACCTGCTCACAGAGCCAACCATGCTCCTCGTTCATGTGTTTTGGCATAGGTTGCTCTATCATCACCACTCCCTGCTCTGCCAACCATTGGCACATCATCAGCGCATGCTCTTTAGTTGGCCAACCTTGGTTAGCATCCACATATATTGGCTTGTCGCTAATGCTGCGTATAAGGGTAATCATACGCTTGTCCTCTGCCTCACCACGACCGAGTTTGACCTTCAGAATCTTCGCCCAGTCGGCTTCGCGCACCTTGAGCAGCACAATCGAATCGCAGGCATCATAGCCAATCGTATAACTGGTGCAAGGGGTAGCATCAGGGTCAATACCCCATATTTGCCACAAAGGCTTGCCCTCTAATTTACCATACAGGTCGTGCAGAGCAATGTCGATACTCGCTTTCGCTGCATGATTGCCAGGCGCAAGGGCATTAACCACTTGCATGATACTATCCACATTCAATGGTTCAGTGCAACTGTTAATGACAGGCTCTGCCAACTCAAGAAAGGCACACACCGACTCTTGTGTTTCTTTTAGATAAGGTGGGAGTGCTGCTTCGCCGTATCCAGTCTTGTCGCCAAGAGTGATACGGGTAAGTACGATAGGTGTAGTAGTACGCGTGTTGGTAGAAATACCAAAAGCGTGGCGCAACTCACCAGTAAAAGGTTCGTAACTCAGTTGTGCGGTCTTACCACACGACTGGAACAACAATGCCAATACAATGGCTGAAAATAATACATGTTTCATAATTCTATTGTTTTTCAAATGGTTATGTTGTTAGATAGTTATGTCAGAAGTTATATACTTACGGTGCACCCAACAGCGAGGTTCAACTTTTGGTCTCCAGCTTCAGCAATGGGTCTGATCAAATTATCCTTTGTCACTTGCCATGGTTGCAGCATCACATGCGCAAATCCTTTCACGCTCGCCTTTAGCCTTTCGCCTTTCGCCTCCCAAGTCTTATGCAATTTCAGTCCAACCAATGTCACCGCAAAGTCGCCTTCAAAGCCTGTATAGAGGCTCTTAGCAGGCGTCATACCCACGCGAGCATCCAACTGCCAATTCTCGCCCAAAGCAAAGTCATAGCCCAACTCAATATAGGTAGAATAGGCTCGCTTTAGTTCGCCATCTACCATATAGCCATCACGACTAAAAGTACGAACACCTATCAAGCAACTCAATGGCAATCTATCACTTACGCGATAAGCCACACGCCATTCGCCCGTGGCTCCGCCTCCCCCTCGGGGATAGTTCTTAAAGTCAAACAACTTGCTGGGTGTACCGTCTTGATATTGATCAAAATAGAAGCAGTGGATATAATACACGCTCAATCCCCAACGGCTGAAGCCAATCGACAAATCTAATTCGGGATTAAAGGCGGTAAAAGTCCAGTCGGTTGCACCTACATTCCACCACATATTCGCAAAGAATCCGCCATAGCCCACCGTAGCGTCTGCTTGCAACGAAGGACCACCACAATACAATCCACGCCAAAGGTAATTGCTTGTCAATGTGGCATTCACCGACCATGAGAACCCTACATGCTTAGGATAATCATTCAGCCACTTATTTTTTGGAGTAGCACTATCATCCGTGGCATATACGGCTAACGAACCACAGACGCAAAGCACCAACAACAGCCACTTGCTAATAAAACGCTTATTATTCATCCTCAAAAGATTATTGCTTAATGAATCGTACGACTTGTGTACCTATTTGCAATAGGTAGGTACCTACAGGCAAGTGCGCCACATCTATTTGTGTGCCTTCTGCTGTTTGCAGCATAGCACCTTGCATATTGTACACACGCAGCGTTTGCGCCTCTATACCTGCGATATAGAGTATATTCTGTGTGGGATTAGGATAAACAACGATAGAGCCTTTTTCCACATCCTCAACAGCAGTTATGGTATCCGAAAACACAATCTTTTGTATGTTGGCTATTGGCTCTGTAGCAAGTACATTACCTTGTTTATCCACGAGTTGTAGGTCTGTACCCACGAACACCCACTTGCCAATCAAAGCAATATCTTGCACCATTTCTGCGCCAGCATAACGCTCTACAACCAAATTGGTCGCTAATACATGCATGCCACAAAGTATGGCAAACGCTAACAATAAAAGTTTCTGTTTCATCTTCATTTATCTTTAATATTCATATTCGATATAATATCATAGGCTTTCATCACTTGGCTGGAGAGTAGTCCTAACACTTTATCCACGCCAATACTCAACAACAGAAATGCCATACTCACCCCGACTAATGCCGCCACTCGCCATCCATCAGGAACTGCCACAAATGCCTCTCGCATCTGCGGATAGAGCCACAGGTGTCCCCAGAAACAACTCTCTTGCAAAAGGTATGCCGCAAACACAGAGCCAGCCAACCAGTTAATCGTCTTGCTCTGGAAACTCCAAGACAAGAAGAAGAGGAGCAACATCACAGCAGCCATCACCACAAAGGGGTTATTGTAATCCAATGGATAATGTATTTGCGCAGCGCAATGATAACGTAGCATGATTAGCCCGAATAACGCCATACATGCAGCCACATAACCAGCTAACCAGAGCCAACGCCAACGCCGGATACTATCCAACGAGATGTGCACACCTATATAACGCCCTATCAAATAAAGCCACAGGAAACTGATTAATGAATTGCCATAGTTGGTGGCTTCTACCCTATGATACCAGCCCAGATAGAGCATTATCACAGTGAAGAGCAACACACTATGCAATAGTTGTTTGCTCGTCATACCTTCTACTGCCTTATTCAATAATGGCGAGAGTAACATCAATCCGAGGTATGAGACAACGAACCACCAACCATTGTGCGTAAAGGCTAATAATCGCTCTGCTACTATTTGCCAAGAGAAGCCACCCTCCAAGCCAACATATACCAAATAGGATACTAATCCAATGAGGAAGCACTGTAGGTAGAACTTCAGCACAGAGCGCCATTTGAGTTTAATACCAAAGTACCCCGAGACAAGAACAAAGCAGTTGACAGCCACTATGCAGAACGACTCAACGAGAAATCCCCATGTAAGACGAGAGGTTAGAAGTTCAGGCATATTAACAATGCCCGTATTGGCTCCATTATTGTTAAAATGCAGCACAACCACCATCAACATACAGAGGATACGCAGGAGTTCTATGTTGGAGTTTCTGATTGCTTTCACAGTATTCTTAACAATTCATGTGCAAAGGTACAACAATTTTCTGAAATATGCAAATTTTTTTAGTGTAAGGTGTAAAGTGTAGGGGGAGTAGCATATTAGATCCAGCCCTGATAGTATTAAAGGAGAGTAGTAGCATCACCATATATACAAAGAGAGCCTAAGTTGTTACTTAGACTCTCTGAAAATGGCGGCTACCTACTCTCCCACAAACGCAGTACCATCGGCGTTGCTGAGCTTAACGACCCTGTTCGGAATGGGAAGGGGTGGGACCTCAGCGCTATAACCACCTAAATTATGGGGTTAACGTATTGACTGTAGAAGCTTAGAGCAATAACCCTAAGTTCTAGTTTTTTGTTGTTTGAGAAAATTCTCTTTTAGAAAAAGATCTCGGGCAATTAGTACTGCTCGGCTTTATGTCACCATTTGTACACCTGCAGCCTATCAACGTCGGAGTCTACAACGACCCTCAATGGAAATCTACTCTTGGAGCTAGCTTCGCGCTTAGATGCTTTCAGCGCTTATCTACACCGAACGCTGCTACTCGGCAGTGCCCCTGGCGGGACAACCGAGGCACAGGAGGTTCGTCCAACACGGTCCTCTCGTACTAGTGTCAGACCTCCGCAAATTTCCTACGCCCACAATAGATAGAGACCGAACTGTCTCACGACGTTCTGAACCCAGCTCGCGTGCCGCTTTAATGGGCGAACAGC
>JBGVFY010000075.1:0-3659 GCA_045121435.1 Paludibacteraceae bacterium
GGAAGAATTGTTAATGTTGTTTTTATTTAAAATCTTTTTATTTATTATGGCAGAATATAAAACCATTGCGCCCGTCGAAGGTATCACGGGCAAACTTAACAAAAAAGACAAAACTGTCTTTCGTCAGAAATTTGCACGCGACTCTCGAGGGGCGGTCATTCGTCCCATGAAGAAGGAAGTGTATGTTATTCAGAACCCGCGTGACTGGAAGAAGAACCCCGCCAAAGGTGCAGAAAAACTGAAACAAGATCGTTGGTCTCAAGCCTGTGCGCAGACCAAAGCTATTTTGGACGACCCTCTGCAACGCGCCATGTGGGAAACCCAATGGCAGGCGCAACTCAAAAAAGCCGAAGCAGACGCTCCGCTTGACCCACACACGGGCAAGCGCAAGATCTACATCAAGTTCGACTGCTACATCCGCTCAAAAATCTGGCGCACCTTGTCTCAAAATGAAAAAGGCGGGTCATAATCCCGCCTTCCCTCTCGCCTCTCGCCTCTCGCCTCTCGCCTCATCACCTCATCGCCTACCTAAAATGCTTCGAGAAACTATCGTACTTCACATGGGAGTTGCACACCTTATTGACCACATCAACGAAGTGGGTCAATGGGCGTAGCTCGCTATTGAAGATGCCATCCTGTTGCAGTTGTTTGACTGTCAAAGCCAACGCTGCGGCGGGATGCTCTTTTTTGACGGCAGCTTTCAGTTTGCGGATAGCGGCTTGTTGGATATAGTCGGCAGTATCGGGACACCAATAGGGCGTGAACGAATAGCTGCGTCCTTTGCTCCGCGACTGCGAATGGTCTGCCATATACTGTTGGCACTCAGTCAGATAGCGTTCGTATGCTTTGCGTTGTTTTTCGCTTAGATAGGGTGATAATACGCTCATAGCAAGAGTGGCTTCATCCTTGCATTGTTGGCGAAGCGATGCCATGAAGCTGCGAAACTGAGGTGCAGAAGGTTGATAATACTTTTGGCAGTTGGCATGCCATTTGCGCACTTCTTCCTCCATGTAGCTGGCATAGAGCGCATACACATTGGGTATGTCAAAACGGATATGCTCGATATGAATGGCGGAGGGTGATTGTAGCCAATTCTTCATCATATATACCCATTCTACGGGGTCATCGATGTCCTGCTTGTCAATCATGGAGTCAATCGTGGTGCAGGCGGCATAGGTAAGCAGTTGAGCAGGAAAACCATGAATGATTTTGGTGCAATCCAATGTACCGTCTTTTGTAAAAATCCCCAAGTCATCGTAGTGTTTGTATAGGTAGTTATCTTCATCGAGGAAGATAGACATATTGGTGGTCAGTTTGTCGGTGTCTGAGTCGGGGGAGAGTAGTTTACTGGCGCAGTCAAATAGGTAGCAAATGCCTTCGCTCAGCAGGTTTTCTTTCTCGGGATGGGTGTGAATTACTTCGGTGTGATAGGCGTTCAGCCACCATTGTATCTCCTGTAGTAGTGCCTCTTTTTTGTCCATGCGCGCATAGCAGAGCTGATGGTAGTCGCGCATGTCGGCTTCCACGCATCGGTAGTCCCACTCCTGTCCTTGCTGGAGCAGAAAGGCCATAAAACCATAGATGGTAATTCTTTCATTTTGAACGGTATAGGTCAATGTCTTTGCCATGGGTTTTACATGTTTATTTCATCAAACCCTCAATAATGCATGGAATCTCTTTGTTCTTGAATATACCGCCAAATCGCTCTGCACCTGCACCATACGCAAACACAGGCACTACTGTTCCTGTATGCCCCTTGGTGCTAAAACTCAAATGCAAACCCTCAGGCTGATTCACCGCATGGCTCTTGTATGCCACACTGGTTCCACCCGTCTCATGATCGGCCGTCACCACCAATAGCGTATTAGGATGCGCATCCACATACGCTATAAGCGCCTTTAATGTTTGGTCAAACTCCTTCATCTCCTCAATCATGCCCTCAGAGTCATTGTTATGACCATAACCGTCAATAATAGCACTCTCCACCATCAGGAAAAAGCCCTTAGGAGCATCCTTCTCCAATGTGGTCAATGCCTTTGTACACGCTTTGTGCAGATATTCAGTAGGCTCGGAGAATTGTGTGGTATCGGTCTTTCCCCCCGTTGCGGCTAATTGAGCAGCCAAACACACTTCGGCACCATCGGCTGCGCTGGCAGTCGTACTCTTTTTGTTTCTGCGATGCACATCACTCATCTCCAATATACCAACAAACTTATCCGATTTTGTATCCAATACCGACTGCCAATCCAAATAGACATGATAGCCCTTCTCAATCAGCATCGCGGTCATATCTACCGAGTCAGGACGATTGATGAATGCACTCAGTCCTGCTCCTATAGCCACATCCACACCGCTTTCTGTGAACTGCTCAGCAATCTTATAACTCTCTTTGCGTGAAGTAACACCTGCGTAGAATGCACCCGGTGTAGCCTCTGTCAAAGTGGTATTGACTACAATACCCGTCTTCTTGCCCAGTTTTTGTGCTTTCTTCAATAAACTCTCCAGTTGTACACTATCAGGACCCACACCTAAAAATCCATTGCATGTGCGCGTCCCTGTAGCGAGCGCAGTGCCACCAGCAGGCGAGTCGGTGACATAGTTGTTGGCAGAGCATGTCTCGCTCAGTCCAATCACAGGTGCTTTTTCAAAACCTGTTTCTTCCTCCATAGAGAGGAGTAGGGTACTGACTGCACCAAATCCCATACCATCACCAATCAGATAAATGACATTCTTGGGAGTTTTTTGATTTTCGAGTGTACAACTTGTTAATACTACCATGGCTATCAACATGGCGAAAGGAATACGATACTTTTTCATGATATTTAATATTTTTTTGCAAAGGTAGTAATTTTTCTTGACTTTACCAAATACTATTTGTGTATTTTACCCATAAACGACCATTTTTATCTGCATGCATGCGCACGCGCGCGAACATTATTTATTACACGCGCGCGTAATACGAGGGATAGATGACTTGTTTTGCTACTTTGACATATCAAAATCCTAATACTCATCAAAAACTTACCGAAATATTTGGTCAATTCACGAAAAAGCAGTACCTTTGCAGCCGATTTCGCAATGAACGCAAGTGAGCGACTAACGCCTGCGAGATACACTGAAAATTGCTAATGCTGAGAATCAGCCACTTACAAAGAAAGTGTTGAAATGTTGAAAAAAGTTACTCAAATATTTGGTCAGTCCAAAAAAAAGCAGTACCTTTGCAGCCGATTTCGCAATGAACGCAAGTGAGCGACTAACGCCTGTGAAACTGCTTAAAAATCGTAATGCTGAAAATCAGCCACTTACAAAGAAAAAGCAAAAATATTGAAAAAAGTTGCTAAAAAATTTGGTCAGTCCAAAAAAAAGCAGTACCTTTGCAGCCGATTTCGCAACGAACGAAAATTCAAACAGAAATCAGTAGTGATCTTTGAAAGTTTGATTAATCAATGATGTAGTACAAGAGAGCAAGCAATTGCTCGATTGGGAAACTGAAAACGTGTAATACGAAAATTTATTATACGGTTCCCGTTAATAAGTACACAATAGATTTAGGTTATTCTGAGCTAAAAAATAATTTCTTTTTACAACGAAGAGTTTGATCCTGGCTCAGGATGAACGCTAGCGACAGGCCTAACACATGCAAGTCGAGGGGCAGCACG
>JBGVFY010000076.1:0-14991 GCA_045121435.1 Paludibacteraceae bacterium
TTGCATCTCGCGGGTATCGCGCGCAGCCGCTGCTGCCTGACCACTGGCTGCCGCAGCACGGCTTACAGCATCTTTCTGTGTGCGGTAGCGAGAATAATCGTGACGCTGTTGTGCATGTGCCTGACGAACCTCCTCTGGGTCGCGTGTTGGGATTTGACCACGCAACAAGATAGAGATTGCACGGCGATTGAAGCGATCCAACATCTCCTTGAAGATATTAAACGACTCCAACTTGTAGATCAATAGCGGATCTTTTTGCTCATAGCTTGCGTTTTGTACTGATTGTTTGAGTTCGTCCAATTGGCGCAAATGCTCTTTCCACTCATCGTCAATAACAAAGAGCAGCATGCGTTTCTCAAACTCACGCACTACTTCGCGACACTCTGTTTCGTATGCAGCCTTCAGATTAACTGCCACATTATAAGCGCGTTTACCATCAGAAATAGGAACCAAAATATTCTCATACATCGCACCGCGCTCCTCATATACCTTTTTGATTACAGGATATGCTACCTTTTGCAAAGTGTCCATACGACGCTTGAAGGTTTCCAAAGCCTCCTCTGCCAATTTATCAGCCAGAACATTCTCGCGTGTAGCACGGAACTCCTCCTCGGTGAATGGTACTTCCATTGCGAACACTTGCATCACATCCATCTGCAAGCCCTCGTAGTCCATCACCTCACGAGCGTCAGCCACCACAGAAGCAGCAGTATCATAAATCATATTGGTAATATCCACACCTATACGCTCACCCATGAGTGCGTGATGGCGTTTTGCATAGATCACATTACGCTGCTGGTTCATCACATCATCGTATTCGATTAGACGCTTACGAATACCGAAGTTGTTTTCCTCTACCTTCTTTTGTGCGCGCTCAATGGAGTCAGAAATCATCTTATGCTCAATCATCTCGCCCTCTTGGAAGCCCATGCGATCCATCAGTCCTGCCAAACGGTCCGAACCGAACATACGCATCAGGTCATCCTCCATACTTACGAAGAACACACTGCTACCTGGATCACCCTGACGACCTGCACGACCACGCAACTGACGGTCCACGCGGCGGCTCTCATGGCGCTCGGTACCTAAGATAGCTAAACCGCCTGCCTCTTTGACCTCAGGGGTGAGCTTGATATCCGTACCACGACCTGCCATGTTCGTAGCGATAGTCACCATACCTTTGCGACCTGCTTCAGCCACGATATCCGCCTCGCGTTGGTGCAACTTGGCGTTCAATACATTGTGCGAAATCTTGCGCAAATTCAGCATACGGCTCAAGAGCTCACTGATCTCCACCGAAGTCGTACCCACCAATACAGGGCGACCTGCTGCCACCAATGCCACAATCTCATCAATCACCGCATTATATTTCTCGCGCTTGGTGCGATAAATACGGTCATTCATATCCTCGCGAGCGATAGGACGGTTGGTAGGAATAACCACCACATCCAACTTGTAGATATTCCAGAACTCGCCTGCCTCAGTCTCCGCTGTACCCGTCATACCCGACAACTTATTGTACATACGGAAATAGTTTTGCAGGGTAATGGTAGCAAAAGTTTGTGTAGCGGCCTCTACCTTTACATTTTCTTTTGCCTCCACTGCTTGGTGCAGACCGTCCGACCAACGGCGGCCTTCCATCACACGACCTGTCTGCTCATCCACGATCTTCACTTGGTTGTCATCGATGATATAGTCCACATCCTTCTCAAAGAGGGTGTATGCTTTCAGCAACTGGTGTACGGTATGTACGCGCTCGGATTTGATACTATAGTTAGCCAATATCTCATCTTTCTTTTGGCGTTTCTCCTCATCGCTCAATCCTGCTTTCTCTATCTCAGCCACCTCGCTACCTACATCTGGCAACACGAAGAACTGCGAATCTTCCATATTACCCGTCAAGGTATCAATACCTTTGTCGGTCAGCTCGATGGTCTTATGCTTCTCATCAATCACAAAGTAGAGTTCATCGGTCGCCACATGCATATGCTTCTCGTTCTCTTGCATATAGAACTCTTCCGTCTTCTGCAAGCGCACTTTCACGCCGGGCTCACTCAGGTATTTGATCAGTGCTTTGCTCTTTGGCATACCCTTAAAGCAGCGGAACAATGCCAATTCGCCAGCCTCGCGTTCCTTCTCATCTGCGCTACCCATCTTCGCCTTCGCCTCAGCCAGCAACTTCGTGGTCAAGGTGTTTTGCGTGCGCACCAACAGTTCCACGCGATGCTTGTATTCATCATACATTTGATCCTCGCCTTTTGGCACAGGACCACTGATAATCAACGGAGTACGCGCATCGTCAATCAACACGGAGTCCACCTCATCCACAATCGCGTAGTTGTGTCCGCGTTGCACCAAGTCCATCGGACTGGTAGCCATGTTATCGCGCAAGTAGTCGAAACCGAACTCGTTGTTGGTACCAAATGTAATATCGCAGGCGTACGCGCGGCGACGCTCATCCGAGTTGGGTTTGTGTTTGTCAATACAATCCACAGTCAGACCATGGAACATATACAGCGGACCCATCCACTCAGAGTCACGCTTAGCCAGATAGTCGTTCACGGTCACCACATGCACGCCCTCGTGGGTCAATGCATTGATGAACACAGGCAAGGTAGCCACAAGCGTTTTACCCTCACCTGTCGCCATCTCCGCAATCTTACCTTCGTGCAATACCACGCCACCAATCAACTGCACATCATAGTGCACCATATCCCACACATGCTCATTGCCGCCTGCGGTCCAGCGATTGAAGTAGATAGCCTTGTCGCCTTCTATCTCCACAAAGTCAAAGCGGCTATCGGCTGCCAAGTCGCGATCCATTTGTGTAGCGGTCACCTCTATCTCCTCGTTTTGTGAGAAGCGGCGAGCGGTACTCTTCACAATGGCAAAGGCCTCTGGCAATATCTCGCGCAGTACATCTTCGTAGGCTGCCTTGATATCTTTCTCGATGCGATCTACCTCGTTATATACTTTCTCGCGTTTATCAATCTCAAGGTCTTCGATATTGGCTTTGAGTTCCACGATACGGGCTTTCTTATCTGCCACGCGTTCTTGGATACGAGCCATCAACGCTGCGCTACGCGCACGCAGGTCATCATTGCTCAGCGCATCGATTTCCTCATATACCAATTTGATTTTCTCCACATACGGCATAATCTCGCGCATATCTTTTTGCGATTTATTGCCGAATAACTTAGTAATAAATTCTACTAAACCCATATTTATTTACCATTTTATGATTTACAATTTTACCATTCGTTGGAGCATTCCACTCCAAATTAGCGCGCAAAGGTACAAAAAAATACGCACATACACAAGTGTTTTGGGCGAAAATTTATTTTCAAGCTTAAAAACACATGTGTATGGGCTGCGTAGGGTGGCAGTAACTTCGGGGGAATTGGCGGCGTCCGAAGGTACAACCTTGCCACTCTACGCGATGACACAGCACACATACTCACAAGAAAAATCGCAGAACTTCATTATTCTGCGATTTTTCTGTATAATGTCACCTAAGAGATTTTTAACGTTAGTCTTTCAAACAACCAATTGGAATCACATACACACCATCCTTTCTGCGCAATCCCACCTTGCCTCCTGTAAGAACGATCAGCAGGTCTGGTTCACGAATAGGCACTTGTTTTTCGGTCTGATTATGTTCACGAATCAACTCCTGTAATTTTAACAAATGAGCAGCACCTGTATCTATATCTGCACTACCCAACTTACATTCTATCAATGCGTAACGGCCATCATCTAAATGCAACACAACATCTGCCTCTAAGCCATATCGATCATTGTAGTAAGACACGGTAGCATATTGATCGGCGGTATATGCCTTTAAATCACGAATACACAACTGCTCAAAAATAAAGCCAAAGGTATTCAACTGCATCAGCATTGAATCGGGCGTTAACCCTAACAACGCAACAGCAATAGACGGGTCACAGAACCCTCGTTTAGCACCACTACGAATTGTGGTCTTACTGCGTATGGCCGGACACCATGCTTCTATATCTTGAATGACAAATAATCGTTGGAGGGCACTCACATAATCCAGAAATGTAGGGCGAGTACAATCCATATCCTCTGACGCTACTACATCTTGCAGGATTTGACCACTCTTTGCTAATGTAGATATATTACGTGCATACGAGCGCAAAATTTGACGTGTAAGTTGCGAGTTACGACGAACATTATCAATACGCATAATATCCGATGTGCAAACTGTATTCACATAATCACGCGCCACCGACAGAGCAGCCTTCTTGCTGTTTGCGCAAACAGCAGCAGGCCAACCTCCACGACAAGCAGCAAATATCAGTTCATCTACAGAAAGATTTGATAGTACGTCAAAATCCATTTGTGGGTTGTCAAACAACTCTCTGAGAGAAACACTACCATTACTCTCCTGCGATTCCCAAAGACTCATTGTGCCCATTTGCAAACGAGAAATGCGTCCCGTACCAGAGTGACGAATCTGTGTTTCATCTACCACATTGGAACCCGTCAAAATAAATTGACCCGTCGCTTGTCGCTTATCCACCTCCAAACGCACCGCATCCCACACTACTGGATAATCCTGCCACTCGTCAATCAAACGAGGAGTATCACCCTGCAAAAAGAGTGAAGGACGATTCTTAGCAATAGCATCGTAGTTGCCTCGCTCATCGGGATCCTGCAAACGGACAATCGACTCTGCTTGTTGCGCAGCCGTAGTGGTCTTACCACACCACTTAGGGCCCTCAATCAACACCGCACCCATTACCTGCAAACGTTGTGACAACAGTTCATCAGAAATACGCTTAAAATACCTCATAACTACATCATTTTTCAAATCCGCTGCAAAGATACTAATAATTATTGAATTACGCAAATTATTTTACATTTTTGGGGCATTTTATTTTACATTTTTGGGGAATTTTACTTTACACTTCTGGGGCAAAGAATTTCAATACTGACACATTGGTTGTACCTATCGGGCGTTAAGACTACAACTAAAAGCGAGAGACTTGTGCCTCTCGCTTTCTATTTATCAATGCCTATTGCCAATCAGTTAATGCAGTATCTTATGTACTTCGGTCTCGCCTGTGATGACATATACGCCATTGGTTGGGAGAGCGACATCCACACTATTTTGTACCATGCCATTGAAGAGCAATGCACCTGTAGCCGACATCACGCGTACATGTTGTGGCTCAGCCACTGCGATATTCACGCCACCTACAATATCCGTGATAAAGAGGTCGTTTCCACCACCCACGGTTGGGATATTGCCACCTTGATTGCCAGTAGCGGTATTATCTTTACCATAATCTATCTCACCCGTACGCTTGATAGCACGCGCTGGCATATTACCTTTTGGTGCAGGTGTAGCAAGTAAGAATGCAGTTGTTGGGCGAATAGAAGCATTTTTCTCAATCTCATTGCCACTGGCGTTATAATCCACATTACGATAGAATGTTTCATACGAAATCACCTCATCTGAATAGAAATACAACTCACTTTCTGTTGTGTTCATCAAACTAAAGGTACTATTTCCCGTGACAATAGCATCGGTACCATCTTTATCAAAGCCTTCAAATACCCAATCGCCAGTTGCTGTGCTATTAGGATCTGTTGCGGCCACAAAATTTGCTCCCTTAATAGTATGTCCAACAGCTTGGCCATCGGCATCTTTAATAGTTGCACCTGGGACACTTTCAAAGATAAGGAATTTACCCGACCAGTAATCCCAGAATTGTCTATCTTCAATTGGATTACCAGCACCACAACCTACGCAGTATGGGAAAAGCATAGAATATGTGACACCCTTATTCATCAACACACCATCGCTTTCATCTGGGAACTCCCATTTTGTGGTAAATACACCATCATCCTTTCCACTCAAAGTCCAATTACCCATATTTTCATAGAGATAATAGTTGGAGCTTGCAGAATTTGAGCCATTGTAATGTTGCAATTTATATTCTCCGCGCAGGTTATAATCACCGCTTGTGTACAACGGATTACCTTGAGCATCCTTATTATTTTTGTTATCTTCTTGTTTAGCCCAAGTCTTAAAATTCTTACATATATCCCAGAAACCGATAGGTGATTTGCTATACAACGCCATGGACACGCCATAGAATGCAGCAAAGTCGGCATTATGCTTAGCTTGTTCTTTCATCACAGCCTGGCGTTTTGTCAATGTACCAGTAGCCTTCACCTTTTGGAGTTCTGCCTCTGAATAACTCTCAATCACATATACATTCTCTACATCAAATGGCGCAGTGAAAGTCATCCACATATCAGCAGTAGCAGTAGTGACATAGTACAATCTGTCTTTAATCACATAATCCTTCTCGTTGGTGATATAATTTTGCAATACTTTTTGTACTTCCTGACCTTCATCATTGCCTTCTACGCCAATAGGTACGCGTTGATAGGTGGAGGTTGAAGGGACTTGGACTGGTGCTTGATAATTAGGATCGGTAATTGCATCATAGATATACTCATCTATTTTGCAATACAGCAAGTTTTGCACCTCTGTATTGTCCTCAATAAATGTTTCACCACCTACGGAACCGCCTTGACCACCTACCTCAGCTGATATCTTTGTCATACAAGTTGCCCAAGCGCGAGTATCCATATCCTTCTCTATGTTCACCTTATAATCATCACATATATCAGGTATCCACAAACTCAACTTACCATCCTTTGGAGTAACGCTATTCAAACCATATGTTTCATTTTCATAACCTGAAGTAGAGTTTTTGTAGTAGGGAGCAAGACATTCATTAGGGAAGTCTTTAATCGTTGCTAATTTAGAATCAGCATCTACCTTATCATTGCTTGAAAGGGTGTAATCAAAACGACCCAATGGATTTGTACCATCAGAAGGTGCACCACCTTTGGATGTGGTGTGTTGACAAGCACGAATCATACAATGTGAACCACCATAGACATAGGTATTTTTTGGTGTACGCAGACAAGATGTAGTCGTCAATTCATTGCCATTTGCATCAGTATCCATCAAATAGTACTGACGGTATTTAGCATCCACAGTCATTGATTCTACGGTAGTAGTTCCATCATAGAACTTCACCGTACCTCCCACATCATCGGTACCAATACCATGCGCAAAGTGGAAATCTATACCACCCATTTTACCTGAACGGTAGCAGATAGCCAATGTCGTTTGATAGTTCGTACTTACAATTTGAGCGTTTTCCAAATGCACTTGACCACCGCGGAAATTAACCACAGTATTGGTATTACCCATATCAATAGATGGTGCATTGTTTACTTGTTTCCTTAATGCGAGGTAACCATTAGTACGCAGAGTCGTGTTTGGCCATATATCATCGAAAGTGAGTTCTGTCTTAGATCCTTGAACATGGTTTTCACTCGTCATACGAATTTGCACAGGGGAAGACACTTGATATGCACGATAACCCAAAATATCAAAGAAGCAACCGTGGTTACTCTTCAGCAAGTTAATACCACGAGTATGAATATTCACTTTGAATGGGTTACCCACATTGTTCATCTCATTGCATTCAAACACAAGTACACCACCTGATCCACGCACATAACTTTCCGAGAAACTATTACCATCTTGTTTTGATTGGAATGGGTGTCCATCTTCGGTTTTGCAACGGCTGTAGATATGTGCATCTTCCAAATAGACATTCAGCGTTTCTCCTGCTTTTGCTTGGAAGTTCCAAACACCTTCTTCCGCTTTGGTATATCCAGTGGAAGCATATGGGCAGAAGCCCGTGATATACACATCCATGCTACCATTACCATCAATATCGCCTTCGCTTACTGCCATACCATCGGTAGCCCCAATCAAAATCTTGTAGGCGGTATTGACATTCTCCTCGTACCTATGCAACTCATATCCTGTCTTATCTGCATTTACCTTGTAGATAAAACATGGTGTGACAGCATTGGAGCCTGCAGAGGATGTAGGTGCAGTAATCTTAGTGCCAGAAGCGGGTTTGGTTTCGCCATAGACAATAAGGTAATCAAACAGGGTGGTGCCATTTGCATACGCATTAGCAACATTTACCCCGTGATAGGTGTAAGGCGACTTCGTAAACTGTGAGCCTTCAATTGTATAACTGCCTGGATTGACACCCGACCAAATGCCAGTAGCGGTTTTAAGCGTACGGGAAAGACCTGTCAGTTGTACAATTGCGGTTTTGCCATCGCCATAGCCGATTGTCAGTGTGCCGTATTTGATAGCCGCATCGCCTGTGTAGGTGACTGGTACTGTGATTGTAGCCACACTATTTGCTCCCAATGCGCCATCTTCGAGAGTTTGATCGCCCACCGTAAAGCCTTCGGAAGGAGTGATGGTAGGTGCCGTTTCTAAGTTGACCGCTGTGATGGTGAGAGTTTTTGGTTCGTCTTTCCAAAGTTCCATCTCCAATGGCTCAACGATAACGCTTGCTTCTCCCACTATTCGGATGTCAGATAGTGTAATATCCTCTGCGTAGAAACTCTCGTATGTCAATCGGATATAATTGCATTCTACAGTAGCATCAATCTTATATGCGGTATTGTTGCCATCTTGAGTAGTGGTTGTGGTTGCATCCTTCCAATTGTGGCCATCCGCACTTTGTTCAACATGCCATACGCCTTTGCTGGTAGAAGCATTGAAGCCAAGATATGTTGGTGCACCCTCAAAGGCGAAAGTGATAGACGGTGCAGATGTACCTGGCATATTCTTCATGGTAGCCGTTCTTGTCTTGGCATCCCACTCGGTATGTTGTGTACTGGAAGCCACATAGTAGAATCGATACTTATCGGCATCGTTAGCCAACAAGATAGGTATCATTTGTGGCACTTCATACACGAAGATTGGGATAACCACAGCCTCTCGTGATGTGCTATTACCCTGTGAGTCAACAGAGCCAATCATTGCCACCATACGGTATTCTCCAGGTTCAGTGACTGTGCTGGTTAGGGTTACCAATTGTTGCTTGTAATTATCCACAGCAGGGTCAAACACGGTTGGTTGAACTGCCAAAGTGGTAGAGTTACTGGTATATATTTTCACCAAGTTCTCTGACTGATAGGTGAATAGTACTTCTCTGGTGACAGTTGGATTATCACTCGTAGCCATTGGAATGAAGAGTGTATCCACATTGGCTGTTACATTCACATCTGTCAGTACCGTGATTTTCAAGTTAGCGAGTACAACAGCAGTATTAGCACTCTTGATGCGCACTTTGCTGGCAGCGGGGTTCAATGCAATAGCAAATTCCTTGCCCGTAGGGATAGTATTCCATGGGTGGATGATAGTCCAGTTCTTACCATCGAACTCTTCAATCTGCAAAACAGCCTCCACTGAAGGAGTGAATTTCAGTTTGTCTGGTGTACCCGTAAAGAATGCTGTCCATTGAGAGTGTACTGGGAGAGAAACGCCATTATTGAATGCCACATTCGCGCTCTTGCTCCATGTGAAGTTTGCGAAATTGGAAGAAGTTGCTGTAATAGGCACTTGCAACGGCGTTCTACCCTTACCCACGATAATAGTTTTTGCGATGTCAGCCTCAGCGACTCCGCCATTGGCATCTTGCGTAGCATGAATAGTAATAGAGGTATTGACATTCTCATTAGCAGTAATAGTCCAATTATCGCCTGACCGTTGCAAATTTACGGCACTCGCAAAACCATCAGCATTAGTGATGTTGATAGTAGCACCATTACCATTTTGGAAGAGCGTTTGCGGTGTGGAAGTAGCTGCAGAGATTGCAAACGCGAGGTCATTGGCTGATGGTTGAGCTACGCCCGTAAGATTGATAGTCTCAGAGTGGGTATATAGAATCTGATTATTCACATAAGAAGCAGTGACGGTGAGTGTTGCCGCCTTGTTAGTGCCTACGGACGTAGGTGCAAAAGTTACCGTAGCTGCTGGCTTGGCTCCCCAAGCAAGGGCAAATTGGTCAGCACTTAGCCCATCGAAGCGATATGACCAATCCACATCAGCCCAAGTAACATTGGCGTTGCTCGTAGTAGCAGTAAGCGCAGCGTTGGCTGAAGCACCCACTTTCGCAGTGAGAGGAGATACGGACGAAAGCGCGAATGTTGGGGTGTAGATATTGTTGTCTATAATAGGGGTAGTAGCATTGGTTGTCCAATAACCCTTTGACTTATCATAATAATAGGCGGTATTTCTTGTGGATTCTGTTAATCCATTTTGCATTTGCAGTTTAGGAAGAGTGAATCCCACATTGGGTGTCTCAATAGCTTTCGACAATGCCCCCCCCCAATAATTACTGGCTTCTATCGGAGCGAACTGGATACATTGCTTGAGTACAACATTGCTTGTAGCAGTTGTTGCTGTTATTTTTCCACCACCATTTGATGTAATCGTTGCACCATCTGTCGTAGTAAATACTGCTCCCGAAACAACACCGTCAATAACCCATGTGGCATCAGTAGCCGATTCATATAAAGTTTTTTCAACAAATTTGTCATATACGCTACCAGAGGTTCCATTGGCAACAAAATCACCATTTCGGTTATATACAGTAGGGTGATAAGATGCAACAGGAAATTTGTCTAATATAGATACATGAACATTGGATGTATTAAAATAATTGTAATTACCTGCCTTTACTACTTCAACAGTTTTGCCACCAATACCCAAAAATCCACCTTGCTTTACAGTTAGTTTAGCTGTGTACAAATAATGTTGTTTTGCGTCGTATACAAATACTTTTCCAGTAAGTGTTGCAGTAGAATTGGGATCCACATACAAGGTTGATCCTGCCAAGAAAGCCATATCATAATGAATCGTTATGTCTGTATTATATATAGACACATCCATATTATTATTCAATGGTAAGACAAAATCTTTACTATTAACTTTATCCAATCCTGTTAGATCGCCTAGACCAGACAAACTACCCAATAACTGTGATAAATCTAATGGTAATTCAATATTTTTTATAGATAGCTTAGCATTTGTTCCATTTTGGTCTTTGCCTTGTACTATGAATTTTAGTCGGTCGGTCTTTCTATCAAAATATTTGATAAATGTAACCCCTTCATTCATTTGGAACAATCCATTTCCTCCGTTTGACTCCTTAACAACAAAATCAGATTCTACCACCATTTTTGTTCCCTGCATATCTACTATCGCTACCAATGTTTCCGTAGCACCATAGTTAATAACCAATCGAGTTTCTACATTTTGTACATAATATTGTTGTACAGGAAACACCTTATGCGATTTATCTAATACCATATTTATCGTTGCTGTACCTCCTCTCCAATCCTTGAATATGAGTGCTTCATAAACTTTTGCCCCCTCATTGATTGTAACTGAAGTATTATCTGGATCGCCTGTGATATATCCATATATAGACAAAATAGCATTCTCATTTGCTATAATTTGGCTATTCGTTCCCAAATCAATTTGACCATATGTTATAGGGCGACCATTATAACCTTGAGTTTGAGACAAATCTGCATGAACAGAAAGATTACCATTGACCGTAATCTTGGTTTGTTCAGCGACATGAAGTACACGGATAGGCGTAAAACTTGTGGCTGAAAATACATCTGCGGTAGATAATAGACCTATAGTTACAGTTCTATCCGCATCACCTGGAATAAGCAATGTAACGCCCTTGGGGATGGTGTAGTCACCTGCTGCGAGGGTAGCTTCTTTATCTTGTGCAGCAGTAACGGCACTGGGTTTGGTATAGCCCCTAATCGTAAAGACACTTTCAAAAATAAGCACTTGACTTACTCCTGTGCACAAATAGAGACGTTCAGCCTCTTTAAGTGCCAAAGCAAAGTCGCTATATGCAATCTTTTTATCTTTCTGCGATTGGATATAGAAAGTTGCCTCATCATACTTAACGAACTGTGGACGCACTTGTGCCGAGCTTTTGAAATTATAAGTGACATTTTTGTCGTAAGAGATATACTTCACAATGTCATTACCATTGGCATCTTGCGTAATCTCCTGCCAACCAATAAAGGCGTAGCCATCAGTGGAAGTAGTAGCGTTAAGTTTCAATTCCACCGCCTGCATACTCTCGTCAGTGAGTTGCGTAATGGTAGGGGTAGCGGCATTAGCTGCAACAGTATAAGAGCGTTCAGTACGGTTAATGTGTTTAACCGTATAGGCACCTTTAGCAGAGAGGAATGTCAGGGTAGGCATATCCTCAATGGTCGTAGTGATAGTACGGGACTTATCTCCCGCAGTAATAACCACATTCACCGTTTTGCCAATCGCATTGTTGAAGTTGCCAAGATAACTCAGCTTAACTTGCGCCAATCCGTCCTTAGCCGTGACCGACAAAGAGGATTTCTTCTCTGCTGTGAGTGGATTAACCAAAGCAAAGAGACCCGCATTGCCTCCACTGAGCGCAAAAGTGATGGTTTTTGCCTGTGCCTCCACAAGGATAGTAGCATTATTGATATACTCATCACCTTCTTCAGTAACATAGTGAATCATCTTGTCGTGCTGCACCACATTGATATAGGGTTTGAACATCGCATAGAGCGTAGGCTCTGCAGTAGGCGCAGTAATTGTCGTTCCTCTAGCATCGACAGGGACACTGTGTGAAGGTGCTGCTCCAATATCGGTACCACCGTCAATGGTGGACCAACCAGCAAAATAGTATCCCGCAGCTGGCTGAGCATAGTAATAAAAGATAATGGTAGCACTGGTATTGTTGCCATCATCCTCACCCTTAGGACCTGTAGAAGATATCCACTCACTCCACTCCGCTGCACTTGCACCAGGGGCTGTAGCAGAAGTCGTTACACATACCTTACCCATACCTTGAGCTTCGGTAGCAACCTGCGCTGATGCGTTAGCATAAAAAGTAGCAGCCTCTATAGTTGTAGCACTAAGAATCACCAAAGATAAAATAGTTAATAATTTCTTCATAATTGTTTATTGTTTTAGTTGTTAATATTCTTCTTTTAGTTTAAAGGTTATAGTTTAAAGGCACGGAACCTTTTCGCTACACTCAGTAACCTTATTTAAGACAGTCTTGCTGTCAGATTTTTTGTTTATATATTTTCATGCGCCAAGGGCGCGTTTCATATGGCAGAGCCACGTTTCATGCCGCCCGAGGGCGGCGTTGTTATATTTTCTATGTTGTCGCCCGTGGGCGGGGGTTATTCAGTTAATAGTTAATATCTTTTGATTCTAATGGTTCCATATACAAAAAAGCGACTATTCGCTTGTTGGAATAATCGCTTTGGAACTCTTTTATAAAACCTCTACAATTCTATTCTAATGCAATCTTGTCACCTCTTTGTTCTGCATAATGCTCGCGAGCAATGGCAATAGCACGCTGCAATTTTTCAGCAAGAAGCTTTTTATCAGGCAATTGCGTATAATACTGCGCCACCTTTATCGGACTATCTTCATCTAACATTAGGTACTCAATATGCTCTGTATTGCCCTCTGAACAAAGAATCAAGCCAATAGGAGATTCTTCTCCCACATGTTTCTCATTCTGATTGAGGTATCGTAAATACAATCGCATCTGACCTTCATACTCAGGTTTGAATTTACCCAACTTCAAATCAATAGCCACCAATCGATGCAAACCACGATGATAAAACAGTAAATCTATATAGTAGTCCGTAGCATCTATAGTAATGCGTTTTTGGCGTGCGAGAAAAGCAAAATCTGTTCCTATCTCATTGAGAAAATCTTGCAGCTGAGATAAGATAGCACCCTCCAAATCTTTTTCAGAGAAACTATCTGGCAAACCCAATGCATCCAAAAAATAACTACTACGAAAAACCAAATCGGGAACAAGCATTTGTTTCTCAGCCGTTTCATCCAAAGTTTGACGTATCACATCCTCAGGACGGCGACTGATAGCTGTACGCTCATACAATTGACTATCTATCTTCTCTTCCAATGTACGTGTACTCCAATGCTCATATTGGCACATCTGCATATAAAACTGACGAGCAAGGGGATCGGGAATATACATTATGGTTTTCAAACTCGTCCAACTGAATTGTCTCCGCACTGCGGAGACAATCTCCTCTTCCGAAAAAGTCTCCGCAGTGCGGAGACAATGTCGGAGAGTTTTATCACTCCACCCTTTCCCGTATCTTTCGGTTAGTTTAACAGACAGATTTTTAACAACTTGCTTACCATATTCAGCACGCTTATTAAAGAGAACATCCTCCTTAATTCGCTTACCAATACGCCAATTCGTGTGGCACACCTCAGAATTCACATATACTGCAATACGATTGCGCGTGTCATCAATAATATTACACACATCTGTATAGAGTTGTGATGTTTCAAGCTGTTCTAAAGTTGTTAGTTGAATCTCTGTAGCCATAATAGTCTAATTTTTGCTTTTGCGGTGCAAAGGTACAACTTTTTTTTGAGATATGCAAATTAGTTAAACACAAAAAGCACAGAAAAAACTTTCTATTATTTAACGATTATTCCTTATGGAATCACTATGTCAAAGATCGCTTTTCTGCTCGGCATGCCGAGCGTTGTGTGCAGCAGAGCTGCTATTTAGGTTAAAGGTTAGAGGCGAGAGGTTAAAGGCAAGGAGCTTTTATCGCTACGCTCTAAACTGTTTTTATGTTGTCGCCCGAGGGCGGGGTTAGTTAGTCAGTTAATAGTTAATAATTAATATCTCTTGCCGCGGGGTTTTCTCGGCGGACTACCGCCGAGCACTAAACTGGTGGCGGGAACGCGCGGGCGTTGCTTGCGGCGATACTCGGCAAATCTGCCGAGGGTACGACCGACTGCGGAGACTCGGCGGAAAATCGCCGAGGTCTAAACAAACGGCGGGGGCAATTCTCTCTCTGGATTACCCGAATAACATTCGGGGTAATGGACAAAGAAAGGACACTTTGGCGGGACGGAAGGCTATTTATCCATCAGCAATGTGATGAGAATGACATAGTAATATCATAGTAATCACATAGTAATGTCATAGTAGCAGTAGCATCACCTATATGGCTTTTCCACGGACTAAATCCTCA
>JBGVFY010000077.1:0-2389 GCA_045121435.1 Paludibacteraceae bacterium
TAGAAAAACAAGAATTTTTTATATAAAAACAACTTAAACAACTTGCGCGGCAATCAACTCCCTGCCGCGCTGAAGAGGAAACTAAAAATCACTCAAAATCATTGATGGGACAAGGTTTGAAATATACAATAAAAAAAGACCAGGAGAAGGGGATCTACTTGGTCAATGAACAAGGCGAGGAAGTGCCAGCAACGGATATCTTAGACAAGTGTGGAACGTCGCGCGTGTTTGCTTTTGATGGCAAGATGGGAGCTGGTAAGACTACTTTCATCAAGGAACTGTGCGAAGTGATGGGTACAGAAGATGTGGTGAATAGTCCGACTTTTGCGATCGTGAATGTGTATGAAATCAACGCTAATCGCCACCCTGATGAGTTTAGAGGACGCCCTGCGGGCTACAGTTTAGAGGCGAAGGAGGAGGTATATCACTTTGATTGTTACCGTATTAAGGACTTGAGAGAGGCGATGGATATGGGAGCAGAGGAGTATTTGTATTCGGGTAACTACTGCTTTATAGAGTGGGCAGAGATGATTGAGCCATTGTTGCCAGAAGATACGGTGTGGGTAAAGATTGAGGTGCTGGAGAACGGAGAGAGAAGATTGAGCTTTTGAGAAAACAAACTACTCGAATAAATTTATAATCAACAACTTAATCCAACAACATTGCGCGGCAATCAACTCCCTGCCGCGCTCAAGAAAAATATTTTATTTGCGTAAAAGATTGTACATATTGCTGATTATCATGTGTTTTCAAGCAATAGCTTGGGCAAGTGATTGGGGTGTGGAGCATGAGAATGTGCTCAGCGTTCGGTATGGGGGTATATGGATGCAAGATCAGTACTTGAGCCCCCTACTCTATTCAGGCCAACAAGTGGGGCTGCGCAACGAGTGGTGGCAAGAGCTTCGCTGCGATAGTACAAAGCATTGGGAGAATGTGGGGAAAATGGATGCCGGTTTTGGTTGGATGTACAACCAGATGTATTCGAATCTTATATATTCGCTGGGGCTACATGGCGGTTGGGGAGCATGCTATACTTGGCATTTTTCGGACTATGGATTACGCGTGAAACTAGGACCCTATTTGGATGTGGATGTGTTGGGCAAAAGACATGGTAATAGTGTGAATAAACCATATTCGATGGATCTGGCGGTAAATATGTGCGCTATGGGCGGCTTGGAATGGACTTTTCGGGCGAAGAAAACGAGTTATCGTTTGCGGTATATGGCATGGGTGAACATGATAGGTATGGATTACCTACCCGACTATTGGCATTCGTACTACGAGATGGGGGAAGGCGTGTTAGGCGATATTCGTTGTGCAGGTATGTGGAACCATAGACATTTGCAGCACGAGTTGACCTTTGATATGCAACTGAAGCGGAGCACTTGGCGCGTTGGCATAGCGCATGAGTATTTGGAATATGGTAAGCAGAGTCTGATGTTCTCGCGCGAAACGATAAGTGCGGTGGTAGGATGTGTGTGGCAGTATCGCGTGAAAGGAGCAAAAGATTTGACAGTATGGTAAAAAGGCGTATGGTGTATAGTGTAAAGTGTATAGGATATGGGCTATTGGCTATAGGAATGGGATTGTTATGCGGTTGTACGCATGAGTTTGACAATCACAAGAATACGCCATCTGAGAACTTTGAAGCGCTGTGGCAGATTATCGATGAGAAGTACTGTTTGTTCGCCGACAAACAGGTGGATTGGGATTCGGTATATGCCGTGTATGAACCTCAGTTTGACACTATGCAGCTTACGCAGTTTGGTGATAACTATCGGATGTTTGACCTCATGGAGCAGATGCTGAATACATTGGAGGATGGACATGTGAATCTATATTCACAATTCGATGTGTCAGTTTGTCGTGCATGGTATGAAGGGTATCCAGAGAACTTCGATTCGGAAATACTTAGCAAATATTATTTGAACGACTATCGCCGAGCTGGTGGATTGAATTACTGCAAGATAGATGGCGACAGTATAGGGTATGTGTATTATAGTTCGTTCTCGAACAGTTTTTCGCAATTGAATTGGCTGATGGTGCTGAACTATTTTGCAGAGTGCAAAGGTATTGTATTAGATGTGCGCAATAATGGCGGTGGTAGTATGGAGAACGCGTATCGACTGGCAGCACCATTCTTCTCGCATGATACTGTGGTAGGATATTGGCAACATAAGTCGGGTAGGGGACATGATGAGTTTTCGGAGGTAGAGCCGATGAAGATGGAGGATAGCAAGGGCAATTGGATGCGCCCGGTGGTTGTGCTATGCAATAGACAAAGCTATTCCGCAGCAAACTTCTTTGTGAGTATCATGCGCTATGCAGATAATTGCCTAGTTTTAGGCGGAAAAAGTGGCGGTGGCGGCGGTATGCCGATGAGTTATGA
>JBGVFY010000078.1:0-57422 GCA_045121435.1 Paludibacteraceae bacterium
GATAGCACGACAAATAATATTGATATGTAAAAAAGATCAATACCACGTGTTGTACGATTCTTTGTTATGGACAGCAGGTGCCATATTATTAGGTGGTTTAATCCTAAAACTTGATTGGCAGATGTATTATTTTAGTGCTATTTTATACGCTTTGCCATCAGTAATATATTTTGGTAGCAAATATTTAGGTAAAGTACCAACTTTAATAATAGTCATAATGTTTGCAGGCTTACATGCTTTAAAAGTACCGAATGCTATTAAACTCAATCAATCAAATAGGGTAAATACGGTTCAAGTGATAGAGTATTTGTCAAAACAAATAGATAATGGAAAAGAAGTTGTTTGGTATGAAACTGTGGCAAACGATTCTACATCGTTCGATTTAATATTGAGAAATTGGCAAAAAGATTGTATGAGAACCTATTTGCAATTTTATCTAAAGGATAACACATGGGATTATGTCGAATATTCTCAGGATAAAGCGGCGATATTGTTATATCCTATTTTGAATGATACATTAGCTAACAGATCTATCGAGTTACCGAATCAACCAATCGGTATGATTAATGATATATTGATATATCAAATCTCAACAACACTTATAAAGGAGTAAATATGAACATACCCTTCAATAAACCCCACCTCACAGGCAAAGAAGCCCACTATATGTACCAAGCAGTTGCGGAGGGAAAACTCTCTGGCAATGGTGCATTTACAAAGAAATGCCAAAAATTCTTTGAAGAGCGTTACGGATTCAAGAAATGTTTGCTGACTACTTCATGCACCGACGCATTGGAGATGGCAGCAATTCTTTGTGATATCCAACCGGGCGATGAAGTGATTGTGCCGAGTTATACTTTTGTCTCATCTGCATTGGCTTTTGTGCGCGCAGGAGCTAAAATCATCTTTGCTGATTCTATGAAGAGTAATCCCAATATAGATGCAGAGCAGATAGAATCACTCATCACTCCTCGCACTAAGGTGATTGTACCTGTTCACTACGCAGGTGTGGCATGTGATATGGATCGTATAATGGAGATAGCAGAAAAACGTCATTTGATTGTCGTGGAAGATGCTGCACAAGCGATAGATTCGTATTATATGGGACGCCCATTAGGTAGTATAGGTCATTTATCTGCATTCTCTTTCCACGAAACAAAGAATATCATTTCTGGCGAAGGTGGAATGCTCTGCATCAACGATGAGCGCTTTATCCGCCGTGCAGAGATTATTTGGGAGAAAGGTACCAATCGTGCAGAGTTTTTCCGCGGAGAAGTGAATAAATATGGTTGGGTGGATACTGGTAGTAGTTTCCTTCCAAGCGAAGTAATTGCTGCTTTCTTGTGGGCTCAATTGGAGCAATTAGATGATATCCAATTGCGCCGTAAACACTTGTGGGATTTATACCACACTCACCTATCGCCAATTGCCAATAGCCAATCGTCAAAATTCGCAATTGCGAATATTCCCGATTATGCTACCAACAATGCTCACATGTTTTATTTAGTATGTAATAAATTGGAAGAGCGTACCGCACTAATCAAATACTTAAAAGATAATGGTATTTTATCCGTATTCCACTACCTCAGTTTGCATAGTAGTCCATACTATACCGAGAAACACGATGGTCGTGAATTGCCTGAATGTGATCGATATGCAGATTGCTTAGTGCGTTTACCAATGTACTATGATTTAAAGGATGAAGATGTGTGTAGTATATGTAAAGTAATCAAGGATTACCATATATCATAATTTCATATGTCGTTAAAAATACTCTAATAAATGCAAAATACAATTTTTTTAAATAGTCCCTTACTTTCAATCATAATCCCGATGTACAATTGTGCATCGGTGATTGTGCGTTGTTTGGAAAGTATTGATTTCGAAGATTGTGAGATAATAGTAGTGAATGATGGAAGTCTTGATAATAGTGCAGAATTGGTAGAAGGTTATGCTTTAACTCACCCAAAAGTACGTTTAATAAACAAATCAAATGGAGGCGTGTCTTCTGCTCGAAATCTTGGTATAAAAAATGCAAATGGTCAATACATTATGTTTATTGACGCTGATGATTTCATCGCGTCAAATGGAATTTCACGATTGATAAAGTTGGCTTTAGATACTGACGCAGACGTCCTTAAATACAAGATTAATCATGTTGTAAACGGCATGAACATAATAAATGATACTGATAAGCTCCTCTTCAAACCAAAAGAAATATTAGGTCGAGGAGAAGCATTAAGATATTATGAGGTGTCTGATTATCACGTAGTAGATGCACTATTCAAACGTAGTGTTATTATTGCTAATGGGATATATTTTCAAGAAGATTTGCATTTGAGAGAGGATGATGTGTTTATGTGCGAAATTTATTGCGTGGCAACTAAATTTATTGTGGTGGATTTACCATTATATCAGTATATTGTAGATTCTCCAAATAGTTCTACGGATAATCCAAATGTTAAACCCTACAGACTTTTAGTCGACTCTAATCGAAAAGCGATACAATATAGGCGAAATATTGTTAGCAGAAATTTTACGGATGATTATTTTCCTTTGGAGAAATACAAATATATGCGATATGTGTATGCTATTGAAAGAATGATGTTACAAGGACAATACTCGTATAAAGATTATGTAAATGTTTTAAAAGAGGCGCAGAAAATGAATTGTTGGCCTTTATCTTACAAATTTATTGCAGTCGCACGATTTGATTTTTCAATTAAGCTTATTATTAAAACATTTTTATGTAATCATCCTTTTATTCACTATTATTTGTTTAAGTGCTTAAAAATATAACATAAATTTCAAACTATAAGTCTATCTTGGAAAATGAGGGCATTATTGATGATAATAAAAAGTATATTAGCATATCTTAGTTCCTCCCCCGAAAGAATTAAAATACAATGACACTATCACTTATCACCATAAACTACAAAATAGTCTCTCCTATATCCTCCCCTAAAGGGAAGGACTTCTAAACAGAAATGATGACCCTATCAATAATCACTATTAATTACAATAACGCCGAAGGCTTGCGCAAAACGCTTGCCTCGGTAGCTTCGCAGACATATGCAGATATAGAGCATGTGATCGTAGATGGCGGCAGCTCGGATAACAGCGTAGAAGTGATTCGTGAGTACGAATCTTCTCTCGCCTCTCGCCTCTGCAGGGTCCCCGAAAACGCTCGTGGCGATTTGGGGTGCTCTTCGCCTCTCGCCTCTCGCCTAAAGTGGATTTCGGAGAAAGACACCGGCATCTACAATGCCATGAACAAGGGTATCCGCATGGCGACAGGTGAATATTGCCAATTTCTCAACTCCGGCGATATGTTAGCCGCAGATAATGTCACAGAGCGGATGATGGCTGCGCTTGAAGCGTACAAGGTTAAAGGCGAAAGGTTAGAGGTTAAAGGCGAGGAAAACGGCAAAGCTGATGACCCCTCCTCTCGCCTCTCGCCTCTCGCCTCTTGCCTCGAAAATCGCCCTGCGATTTTCTACGGCAATATGACGAAAGTCAATGCCGCTGGTCAAATAGTGGGCAAAAGTGGCTATACTGAATACTCCCTCCGCCAATTCTATAGCAGTACGCTGAATCACGATTGTGCCTATATTCGTGCAGACCTATTCGAGCAATATGGTTTATATGACGAGAATCTAAAAATAGTCAGCGACTGGAAATGGTATCTACAGGCGATAGGATTGGGTAGGGTAAAACCCGAATATGTGGATATCGATGTGACAATCTTTGATGATGGTGGAATTAGTGAGACGAATCTCGCGTTGCGCTATGAAGAAAGACGACAAGTACTGGAGGAACTGCTACCACCAGCGGTGTTGTGGGACTATGATACCCACGCATTCGAGATGGAGCAGATGAATAGACTACGCCGCTGGAAGGTATATCCATTGGTGTACTTTATGGAGAGAGTGCTGTTTAAGTTAGAAAAATGGGGGATATTAGGCGAGAGGCGAAAGGTTAGAGGCTAAAGGCACGGATTATTAGGCGAGAGGCTAAAGGTTAAAGGCTAAAGGTAAGGATTATGAAACGAATAAAGGATTTAATAGTATATCAAAAAGCGAAGCGGTTGGTAATAGATGTGTATAAATTACTGGAGCAGTTTCCTGATTCGGAGCGCTTCGCGCTATGTGGTCAGTTACGCCGCGCTGTAGTATCTATACCATCCAATATAGCAGAGGGAATGGGGCGAGTATCAGGCAAAGATCAAGCTCATTTCTTGAATATAGCGTATGGTTCTCTTATGGAAGTGTACGCACAATTAGATATAGCCCACGATTTGGGGTATGTGAATAGTGAAACGTTTAACCAGTTGGAACGCGATGTGGAGGAGATCAGTAAGATGATTTCTGCAATGGCTTCGTTAAGAAGCATATCTCCTGCCTCTCGCATTTAACCTGTAGCCTTTCGCCTAAAGAATTTGCATAATTGAAAACTTCTTAGTACCTTTGCAGCGCTAAAATAGATGTATATTGAAATGATGGAAAACGATAATACTATGCTCTCTATATCAAGGGCAGTAACAACTATCAAGACTGCTATTTTGCAGAGTCAGGCACGAACTATTCGCAATGCGAACTCTGACGTGTTGGCATTGTACTATGCTGTTGGTCAATATATATCTAAAGAGTCACGAGCTCAGAAGTGGGGAAGTGGTGCTATTAAGGCTATTAGCGAACAACTGCGAAAAGAATTGCCAGGCTTGAAAGGGTTTTCGTCGGAGAGTATAATTAAGATGAGGCGATTTTATGAAGAATGGAACCTTGTTGTATTTCAGTCGCCGGTGGCGACAAAATTGGAATTGCCTAAAAATCAATTTGAAATAAAGGAGGAAGATATTAGCCAGCCGCTGGCTAGCGAAAGCGAGTCGCCATTGGCGACTGAATTGATGAAGTCTATAGTGCGTCTTGATTTTTCGCCTGAAATTTTCGATGTAGAACTTGCGCATGATTTCTTATCAATAAGTTTTACGCATCATATAGAAATACTATTTAAGACAAATGCTTTGGAAGAGCGGCTCTTTTATATTCGACAAACAGCTTTGAATAAGTGGGATAAATACAAGTTACGTGATTGTCTAAAGCAGGATTTGTTTCATCACCAAGCTGAGATGCCCAATAATTTCTTATCTACCTTGCCCAAACGTGTTCAAGCGTTAAAAGCAATTGAGATGTTTAAGGATGAGTATCTATTGGATTATATGAATGTGGAAGAGTTAGGGGTACGTGATGCGGCTGATATGGATGAGAGAGTTGTGGAGAATGCGATTGTGCAAAATGTGAAGAACTTCATTATGATGTTTGGTAAGGATTTTACATTTGTAGGCAATCAATATCACTTGGAGAAGTTTGGTAAAGATCATTTCGTTGATTTACTATTTTATAATCGCGAATTGATGTGTTTGGTGGCGGTAGAGTTAAAGTTGGGTGAGTTTAAGCCCATTTACTTGGGACAGTTGCAGACTTATCTGCAGATATTGGATGATGAAGTCCGTAAACCTAACGAGAATCCAAGTATCGGTATCGTCTTGTGCCAGGATATGGACAAAAGTTATGTAGAATATGTCATTCAGCGGTATGATAGTCCGATGGGAGTGGCTAAGTATCATACATCAGTCGATATGCCAGAAGAATTGCGTAAGGCTTTGCCTGATATAGATTCGCTGAAGCGTTTGTTAAGTGAGAGTAATGATGTTTGAAAAATTACCAATCGACTCATCACCGACTGATGACCGAGAGAAGACCGAGGTACAACCGAGTAACAAGCGCGACTCGCTTACGACAACGGGGAGAGATACGGGATAATTATCGTTTAATGATTAAATTAATGTAGAGAATCAAATTGTAAAAAATGGCATTACGACCAAATAATCATATTACAGGAGATACGGCTGTGAATCAGATAAAAGCGCAACTGATTCCTGAGGCGTGGATTGTCAATGACCAAACTAATGATTATGGTTTGGATTTAAATGTGCAGGTATGTCAGGATAACCACACTACAGAATGTTTCTTCTTTATTCAATCCAAAGGGACCGAAGATGTTTCGTACGAAGGAGAAATTTCGTATGCGATGTCGGTTGAACGATTAAAGGATTATAGAGATATACCGTTACCTGTATTATTGGTTTATTATAGCAAAACAGAGAATGTGTTCTGGGCAATATGGGCGAATGGTATTTACAATACATTGACAGAAGAAAAGAAAGAACAAAAACAATATTCGGTTCGATTTCATAGAAGAAATATTATTACAGCATCCATATTAGAGGCAATAGGCTCGAATATTAAATTGGAGATGGTTACGCGAGTTGATTTCAGAACTGAAAACGTAGCGCGTGATTATCAACAATTGCACAAGCAAATATATACGTTGTTAGAACAACTGTATCCGAAACGTTTTTCGATAGGGAATGACTTGGCTGCAGATGTAATAAATGTTGATTATGAGCGAGTAGGAGAGGATGTATCTCTTATGATACATAACAAGGAAGAGGATGTAAAAGTACCTAAAGGAATAGTGGATGAGGCGTTTTTGTGGTATCCAAAAGTGAAAATGAGTGAGGCGCCTTTCATTGTGCAAACGACTGTGGCTGCGTTAGGGATGTTATGTGACTTTAAGAAAGATGAACATTATCCATATCATATCTACAAAGAGGATATTATAGATGCACTATTACCAATAATACCAGACAAGTATTGGCTTAATTGGGCATTTGGAATACCGATTAGTAGAGTAGAGTTGTTTGAATATATGGTATCGAAAGACATCGTGACGAACTATACTGAAGTACTTAATCTGCTGCAAATAGTTTTGTTCATGCGTCAAGAAATGGAATTGAAGCCTATACGCGAAAAGTTGTTACGATTATTGTTGGATAGTGGGGATTTGACATCAGAACAGAAAGGGTACATGTGTTACAATCTTGCAAACCAAGTATGTATGTGCGACTTGGGCGAGGCAATATCCTTATACAAACATTCAGCCCGATATTTTCCTACCTATTTGACAGTCAATTATTGGTGGAAGGAGATGGCGAGCATGATGTTCCATGCTGGGCATTACTACTTCTCGCAAAAATTTTATGAGAAGGCGCTGACGTTGACGGATGATATTGAAAATAAATGTGAGTTGTTAAGTCTAATAGCTGATACGTGCCTGTATCAGAAGAATATTGAGGCAGCGCAATCGTGGTTACAGAAATATTTTGATACATGCGCGGAGGTAGGTCAAGCAGTACCATCCAAAGTACATTTGTTGTCTCGAGCATATGAATTTTATAGATATAAATTGGAACATGGAGATAAAATGTACGACAAAGGGGACGAATGGTTCAATGAGGGTATACGCAATTATAGGAGATCCAGATATAAGAAGTCATTGAGTTCATTTATAATAGCATGGGCTTACGCAATTTATGATTTTGAGGCCATCAAGAATGCAATGATAACGGCATTAAGGATAGGGGATACCATTTTGTTTTCGCTGATTATTGAAACAATTCGCAATTTGTTTGGACCGAATAGAATCAACGAGATGATTGATATGGTTATACAATGGAAACTGCCATCAAAGTCAAAAGAAGGATTGCTTTGTATATTGCGAGGAGATGATATAACCTCAATGTTAGATGCATAAGACTTGGAGAAAATACGAGGAGGAAGTATATGAGGAATGCTGCCGCATATACGGGAATGAGAATGTCGAGAGGAATATCTCTAAGTTAGGAGTATCGTCACAGGTATTGCGCCAAATAGATGTATTGGTACATACAGAGGACGGAGATATTGCATTTGATGCAAAATATTATTCGAAGCATGTCGATGTAAAGACGATAGAGTCGATGATTGGAATGTATGGAGATTTAAGGGTTGAGAAGTTTGTAGTTGTAACAAATAATGGGTATTCAAAGGCTGCGTTACGAAGAGCACACCTTGGGGATGAGAATATTGAAGCTGATGTGTTAAGTATGGTAGAATTGCACAAAATGCAGGGATATGGAGCGATGCTATACGCAGGGAGGTATGGAGTGGTGTTGTCTCCACCGTTCGGTTGGGTTGTGGATAATCAAATATCTGTGCATCCTGGTATGTTGGCAGTACTGTATAGAAGAGGGGCAAGTTTTGAAGAGGCGATGAAGAAAGAAAGAGAGTTTGCATATTTGGTATTATGGGATAAGGATGATGAGATACATACGATACAAGGATTAGCCGAATATCATCGGGATGTAAGCATGGAAGTGGATATTGAAGGAAAATGGGAAATATTAGAAGAAACTCCATATACAATAACAAAGTTTAGGCACTCGAAGGCAGTGAATGAATATATTGGGTACAAGGAATTTGAGAATTTTATATTATCTGTTGTTTTGTTTTGTGAAGAAGAGAAATGGAACCGTAACAAAACTAAATTGCAGTATATATTAAGATGTGCAATGCCAATACATGTGAGATAATATAAAGATAAATAGAAAAATTTTATCACAATGGAAACAAATATTTGGGTAAATATTACATTCAATGCGCATGACCAATTGGTAGGGAAGGATGACTTCTTGGCTGCGCTTAAAGGAGAAGGTATAGTAGTTCAGGAACGTAAAAAATGGCAACCTGCAGCATGTACAGGTCAGGAGATTGATATAATATTAGTGTTAATAAATAATCCAATTGTTCAATATCTGGCTAAAGTAGCTGTGGATGGAATGGTATTTGAGTTATTGAAGCACTATATTCCAAAGTTGTTCGAAGCATTAGGACATTTAAAGGAGCAGAATCAAGATTTTTCTGTGGAATGCTTGCAATTTGAATTTGATGATATAACGATTAAGATAAAAGATTTGCATGACGTAGACTATGCGTATTTGCAAGATACGTTCTTTAATATGGGAGAGCATATTGAATATCTAAACCAACAGGGGATAGTCAATATTAGAGAAATCTCGCTTCCATATGTTAAGAGGGATGAAGATTATGAAGACAATGGGGAAATATATATGACCTCGGGGGATTTTGCGAAGGAGATGGACTATTTTTGGAAGATTATACATGCAGATGGATGTACGATATGCTATTACAATCCGAAAGAAAAGAAAGCTAATTTATAACTCATTCAACATCAAATAGTTAATCGATTCGATATTAACTCATTAAACATTTGATAATGACCCTATCCTTCATGCACCCACATTTCAGCCCGTATATCATTTATTGATTACGCAGATGTAAAACGAATATAAATTAGAAAAATCGCTTCAAATTTGCTTATGTCAAAAAAAAAGTGTAACTTTGCAGCGAAAAAAATAATAATACGAGAGGATAGGGACCGAGCCTTTCGCCTCTAACCTCTCGCCTTTCGCCTAAAAAAAAAGAAATGAAATTCAGTGTCATCATACCACTCTACAACAAAGCCCCTTACATCCGTAAGGCGCTTGAATCGGTATTGGCACAGACATATACGGACTACGAACTGATTATCGTAGATGATGGTAGTACCGACGGCAGCGCAGAAATTGCAGAAGCAATTCTGCAGGAGGCGATTAGGTTACAAGGCTATGAGGCTAAAGGTCTGGAAAACAGCGGAGCTGATAACCAAGCCTCTCGCCTCTCGCCTCTAACCTCTAACCTAACAAGCGATAGCGTCCCTGCCTCTCGCCTCAGCGGGGTCCCCGAAAACGCTTGTGGCGATTTGGGGTGCTCTTCGCCTCTCGCCTTTTGCCTAAGGCTGCTTAAGCAGCCGAACCAAGGTGTCTCCGCTGCTCGCAACACCGGCGTGGCCGCATCTACCGGCGACTATGTCGCCTTCCTCGATGCCGATGACTGGTGGGAACCCACCTACTTGGAACGCATGGCGCAGTTGATCAATGACTACCCCGATGCGGGATTATATGCGAGCAACTACGTTTATTACAAACCTGGTAAGACGCATGTGGCGCTCAATATTCCAACGGGCTATATCAATTATCCGAAGGCATATTATGAGAGCGATGCAATGCCCGTATGGACAGGTGCTGCGATGAATCCTCGCCATGTATATGATGAGATGGGCGGATTCCCCTTGGGGATTAAATTGGGTGAGGATTTCTTGCTGTGGTCAAAGATTGCGTTGCACTATCCTGTAGCATTCTTGAACGAGCCATTGGCATATTACAACAACGATGTGCCAGTGAATCTGCGTGCAACGAGGAATCTGCATCATCCGAACAACCACATGTTGTTCCAGATGAAACTAACATTTGGCGGTGGGGAAATATTAAATCAACAACATCAACAACAGAAATTAACAACTATTCCGCTCGCAACAACACAGCGAGCGGCTGGGGAAAGGGAAATGCCAACTTGTCAAGATTGGAATAGGCTTATTGATAAATTAAGAGTAGGAGGTTTGCTTGAATACTGGATGAGCAAGGAGTATCACAATTTGGCAAAAAATGAATTAGCGAAAGTGGACTGGAACCAGCAACCTAACAACGTAAAGCGGATGTATAAAACGCCAATATGGTTGCTGAAGTTGAAGCGATGGGTGATGCAGGTGGGGAGCATTGTGAAGCAAAGATTAATTAGGTTAATAAAATTTAAACTGATATGATAACGAATAAGAAAATACTACAATTGTATTTAGATGCTGATAAGTTTGCATTAGGTATTAAACATCAGATTCCAATACCATTTATCGATGCGGTATGGATATATGAGCGCACATTAAGAAAATATGAATATCATAAAAATGTTGGTCATAAATTACGACAATATTGGTATTCATTTTTGTTGGATATTCGCGGGCAACGATTAGGATTTTCTATATCAGGAAATTGTTTTGGCCCTGGCTTGAGAATTAATCATTATGGAATGTTAATTGTAAATAAACATGCTCGTATTGGAAAGTGGTGCGATATAAATCAAGGAGTAAATATTGGAGCAAATGGTATGATAGATGATGAAGGTCGTGTGCATTTACGAACGCCGATAATAGGTGATTATTGCTATATTGGTATAGGAGCAAAAATTTTTGGTGATTGTCAAATTGGCAATAATGTACGGATAGGTGCTAATGCAGTAATAACAAAAGATGTACCAGATAATATGACTGCATTTGGTATACCAATGTCAATGCATCCACATAAACATAAGATGCTTGCAATTAGTTCATCAGAATTTGAAGAGCAATTTTTACAAAAATATCCTCAATATAAAGAACTAATCAAAACAATCTAATGATTCCAAAAATAATTCATTATTGTTGGTTTGGTTGTGGCGATATGCCTGAATTGGTGAAGCAATGCATTGCCTCGTGGCATAAGCATATGCCCGATTGGGAGTATCGGTTGTGGACGGAAGATAGCCTGAAGCCTACCCCTAACCCCTCCCTAAAGGGAAGGGGACAGAATCCCCTCAATAATCCTCCCATTTCTCGAGATGATGATTGGTTAGAATACATGCCTGCGTATGTTAAAGAGGCGTATGCTGCTAAGAAATATGCCTTTGTGAGCGATTATGTACGTCTTTGGGCATTGGAGCGAGAAGGGGGATTGTATTTAGATACAGATGTGGAGGTGTTAAAGTCATTTGAACCATTGATGAATGATACGGCATTTATTGGTTTGGAGGAGTCCTTGGCGCTATTACCGGGTACCTGCGTGATGGCGTGCGAAGCGCATAGCCACTGGGTAAAGGATATGTTGGCGACATACGATGATGCACATTTCCTACGTGAAGATGGTTCTATAGATTTGACCACCAATGTGCAGCGATTGGGGGAACGAATGCAGCAGGCTGGATTGATGCATGAGCGAAAAGTACAATACCTATCGCAATGGGGACTACGTGTATATACCCACGATTATTTTTCTCCGATTACTTCTACACGTGTAATGCGCAAATCGAAAAATACCTATTGCATCCATCGCTTTGCTGGCACATGGGTAGATAACAAAAAAGGCGGAGTACGTGATTGGTGGACAGTACGAGAGATAGTTAACATATTAGTTCAGATAAAACGAAGATTAAAATAATTATGACAATACAAAGATTATCACATAAGGATACACTATCCCAGTTGCCTCTTTCCAATAATACGGTATCATATTTTCCAAAAAATATGGCGAATCTGTGTGTATTGGTGTATGTGATAACATTGCTTGCTGTCAGTGTATTCTTTAATGGACACATAATGCCATGGTGGCTCTGGATGTTTGGTATTATCTCCGTGTTGCTATTTTTTCAAGGTAGCAACTATTTCACAAAGATTTGGTATAATACTTCCGAACGGTTGTTCTTACAAAAATTGTTTTTATGGGCATTTACGATTCGTGCGGTCTATGCCATATTTATCTATTATTTTAATTATGAACACTATGGTACCTATTATGAAAGTAATGAAGGGGATATTACATGGTATATTCCATCCGCATTGGAGATGACAAAACAATTTGCGGAAGGTAATTTGAGTGAAATAATTCAAATATGGTTAGGGTGGAATGTCGATATATCCGATTTAGGATATATCATATACTTATCTATTGTCTATTTGTTGACTGATTCGGTAAGTGATGTAGTTTTGCCTTTGATCCTCAAGGCGATTTATGGTGCTATTACTTGCGTCATGATGTATCGCATTGCTAAGCGGCATTTTGGCGAGCATGTGGGGCGTATGACAGGGATATTCTGTATGTTGCAATTCAATATGATTTGGTGGTGCGGATCCATGATGAAAGAAACTGAGATGGTATTTATCATGGTATGGTATATTCATGAGATGGATCGGGTGTTGAGCCGAGGAAATTTCAAATTGCAGAATCTTACAGGTGCAATCATATTAGGTTTATTGCTCTTTACATTCCGTGGCGCATTGGGATTAGTGGCTTTTGCTTCGATGTTTCTTGCCATATTATTATCTGATTCTAAAGTGGTGAATTTGGCTACGAAAATTGTAGCAGGTATTTTAGTTGCATTAGTATTGAGCATATCTTATGGTGAAAATATTATGGATATGGTACAAGATACACGCTCTAAAATTGAAGGTGGAGACTATCAAACTACTAATATGGAATGGCGGACACAACGTGATCAAGGTAATCAATTTGCTAAATATGCAGGTGCTGCTGTGTTTGCCCCATTGATATTTACCATTCCATTCCCAAATATGGTATATACGTATCAAGGTCAAGAGATGCAAATGATGGTGAGTGGAGGAAACTTTGAGAAGAATATCTTATCATTTTTCGTGATCATGGTGATGCTAATTTTTGTATTTTCGGGTGAGTGGCGCAAGCATGTGTTTCCAATAGCAATGTTATTGGGATACTTAATTGCATTAGTGTTATCCGTATTTGCCCAATCGGGACGCTTCCACATGCCTGCTATACCGTTGGAATTGATGTTTGCTGCGTATGGAATAAGTATTCTGTATAAAGATAAGACGTATAAGCGTTGGTTTAATTATGCTTTGGTGATAGAGTTTGTAGCATGTGTCGCGTGGGCGTGGTTTAAACTCGCTGGACGTGGGTGGGTTTAATGCGGCGAAGATGCTATACTAGTGTATGGTTTATGGTGTATAGTTTATAGGCAGGAAGAAAGATATGAATAGGAACTCTTATAAGAAATTAAATGTATATCAGGATGCAAAAATATTGGTGGTGGATATATACAAGCTGATTAACCACTATCCTGCAGAAGAACGATATGCACTTTGCAACCAAATGCGTCGAGCTGCAATTTCTATTACGTCAAATATCGCAGAAGGTGTTAGTCGCTTTTCTACCAAAGAAAAAGTACATTTCATAGAGTATGCTTTTGCTTCTATGATGGAAGTTGATAGTCAGTTAGAAATATCTATGGAATTAGGCTATATAACGCAAGAACAATATATACGCTTAGAAGAACAAATAGATGGCATAGGAAAACAATTATCTTCATTGCGTGCAAAATATAGCGAACGATAATTCGGAGGCAGCATCGCTGCATACTCTCGCCTATACACTATACACTATACACCATACACTATACACTACTAAAATGAAACTCCTCATCCTCGGCCGATACAAGCCACAGTTCCCCAAGAACCTCCTTCCCTTTGCATTGGAGCAAGGCGAATCACTCCGTCAATTGGGACATACCATCGAATACTTTGCCGTTAAAGGCAATTACCTGTTGGCAGTACGTGAACTCAAACAGAAGATTCGCGCCTTTCAACCCGATATCATCCATGCGCATTATGGATTATCTGCCATCACTGCTGAACTGCAATCTTTGGTCCCTGTGGTGACCACCTTCCACAATGGAGAGACACTGAACAAAGGCGTTAATCTATTGACATCGCTATTCTCATTACGTGCCAAGCATGTGGTATATGTGGCGCAGCATATATACGATCTTGTGTATTTTAAACATACGAAATACTCCATCATACCATGCGGCGTGAATATGGAGGATTGCGTGGTGATGAATCAAAAAGAAGCACGTGAGCAATTGGGATTTGAGAAAGGTGTGAAATATATCCTCTTTGGAGGTGGATTTGATAACCTGCGCAAGAACTACGCCATCCTGCGTGATGCGGTAGAGCGCATAGAGCAGCAGACATGGACCCGCGTGGAAGGTGGAGAGCGATGCGGAAACATCGTATGCCTTGAGATGAAGGGATTGAGTAGGGCAGAATGCGTATTGCACATGAACGCCTGTGACCTCTTTGCTCTGCCTTCGCACTCTGAGGGCTCGCCACAAGCACTCAAGGAGGCTATGGCATGCAATTGCCCCATCGTAGCCACTGACATAGCAGATGTGAAGCATCTGTTGGGTAATCTGCAAGGGCATTATATATTGCGTAATCCACGACCCACGCACGAGCGTTGGGATGCTGATGAGCGTAGCTTGGATGAGATGGCGGAGCTGCTGAAGCAGGCATTGGCCTTCAACGGGCGCACCAACGGCCGCGAGCGGATCATAGAGATGGGCCTGAGCAACGAACAAGTCGCGAAGCGATTGGAGAGCATTTACGAAAACGTGCTTGCTAAACGAAAATAGCCTACAAACAGAACTCTTTTTATACAAAAATACGCCATCTGCGATGGCTACAAAAATAATTAAAAATATTTCAGCGAATATTTGGTGGCTATGCTGAACTGTCGTCCATCATTCGAGTGTTGGTCTGCTTTCCCTCACTCATGCAAGCATGGATTTGGACTATCACCCCATCACTCTTTGCCTGCTATGCTGCCAATCGCCACCAAAGGCTTATAATGTTCTTCGAACTTTTCATAGTCCTTCGGAGTCTATCAGTCCTATGGACATTAGGTTTTGCTTCGTTGTGCCAGCACAACTCCCCAATCCGCTACGCGTCTTGAGCAAAACACAGCCTTAGGCTGAAGTTATGGGTTATTGGCTATGGGCTATTGGCTATAGGCTGGGTTATGCGGGTGCCGCTATCCGTGCCTTTCGCCTCTAACCTTTCACCTTATCGCCCATTCCCTGCCAAAGGCAGTGTTTTGACGCAGATGCGAAGCAGATGCAGGAGCGGTACGAAGTAACGCGGGTCAAAACCACAGAAGAGTTCGGAGAACATCACTATTCAACCGAAGGGAGATAAATACGGTGAAAGGTTCGAAGAACATCTAAAATAGTTCGGAGAACATTAAAATCTATTTGGTGCGACGTCCTGCCATTCGCAGGACGTAAGATAAGTGGACAAAATAAGCTGCCAAATCATATTTGAGCGGCTGTGTTTTGGACAATTATCTGCCAATGCGTAGCGATAGCAAGCATAGCACCAAATATATCCATGAATTGACAATAATTCTTATCTCGCCTGATGGCTCGAACGATCTGCCTCATTTCACTATGCTCATTCGTCTGTACGACATCTAATTGACATAAATTGTCTTAAATATATATTCCGCGTTATTTTTGAATATTTTTGTAGCCCTCACAGAGGGCGTATTTTTGTATGAAACATAATCCCAGAAAAACATATCCATACATTGTCCTAAATAGTTTCCAATGTTGTCGATATTGTCTTTCATAATACTCTTTTTAATCTAATCGCTAAATTTTTCCACATAAATTTGCATATATCAACGATTTTTATTAACTTTGCACCGATTTTCTTATACGACGCTATATGACTACACTATCACAAGAAGATAAGGCTGCAATGATGGCTGATATGAAGTCTTTAGATGAAGATATGCCTTCTGTCGGTATCTTTTGGTATGATACTGAAGAACATGATTTTTTTGGTGTGTACAAGAGAGAGCTGACACCTAAGATGATTGAAGATGCAGCAGATAAAGGGTTGCCTTTTATTAACTATCCTAAGTTGCATCGTCAGGTGTGGAAAGAGCAGTATTTTCGTGCGTTATCTCAGCATAAACCAACCCGTTTTACTGGTGATTATACGATGATTCCCCGTGGTCGTGTGGCTTGGAGCATAGATAAGTTTGTTGTTTTTGTCGGCAAATGGGCAGAAGGCAATGAGGAGGAGCTAACTGCGTTGATAGAGAAATATTTCGCATTACCATTCTTTGAATTTGTGTATGATGAACATTGGGATTTAGGACATGGGTGGTCAGGGGATTTTTAGAGTGACACAAGAATATAGTGCGTTTTATGTAGCACTGTGTGTTTGTCTTAACTAACAGAATACTTTTTGTAACATAAATACGGCATCTGTGATGCCTACAAAAATAATTAAAAATCAAGAATATATCTTTTGTCCTTGCCCAAATAAATGCAGCACGCTGCATTGGTGAGCAAGACCAAAAGAATAAATTAGAAATAAATAACCAAAGAAACCAACTTTGTTTTTGCTCATCCAGCAGCGTGCTACTCTTATGAGCAAAGGAAAGTATAACACATGATTTTTAAATATTTATGTAGCGAACGAAGTGAAGCGTATTTTTGTTAGTAAACAGAGTACTTTTTGTAACATAAATACGGCATCTGTGATGCCTACAAAAATAATTAAAAATCAAGAATACATCTTTTGTCCTTGCCCAAATAAATGCAGCACGCTGCATTGGTGAGCAAGACCAAAAGAATAAATTAGAAATAAATAACCAAAGAAACCAACTTTGCTTTTGCTCATTCAGCAACATGTTGCTTCTTATGAGCAAAACAAAGTGTATAACGAGATTTTTAAATATTTATGTAGCGAACGAAGTGAAGCGTATTTTTGTTAGTAAACAGTACTTTTTGTAGCATAAATACGGCATCTGTGATGCCTACAAAAATAAACAAAAATCAGGAATAATATCTTTTGTCCTTGCCCAAATAAATGCAGCACGCTGCATTGGTGAGCAAGACCAAGAGAATGAACATAGAAACATAACATCAAGAATATAACTTTGTTTTGCTCATCCAGCAGCGAGCTGCTCTTAATGAGCAAAAGAAAGTATGAAACAAGATTTTTTGATATTTATGTAGCGAGTGTAACGAGCGTATTTATGTTAAAAAGAAAATAATCTATATACAACAAATGAATAAATCAAATAACATACAATTCCAAAACGAGGTATTTGCGATAATAGGCGCAGCAATGGAAGTACAGAATGAATTGGGGCGTGGATTTTTGGAGTTGGTATATCATGAAGCATTAAATATAGAGTTAGGATTACATGGGATCCCATTTGACACAGAAAAACAGATAACAATATCATACAAGGGTCATTTGTTGGAGCGAACATATAAAGCAGACTTGGTATGCTATGATAATATTGTGGTGGAGCTAAAATCAGTAGAGAAATTGAAGTCGGAGCATACAGCACAATTGCTAAATTATTTGAAAGCAACTAATATGTCGTTAGGTATATTGATTAACTTTGGCGAACAGCCTTTGAAATACAAAATCGTTCCGAATCACTTAAGAACATGAAAATAACTTTGTTTTGCTCATCCAGCAGCGAGCTGCTCCTTATGAGCAAAAGAAAGTACGAAACGAGATTTTTTAATATTTTTGTAGCGAGTGTAACGAAGCGTATTTTTGTGAGAGAAAAATATAACACTAAAAAGATGATCCATATACTAACATATAACGAGATTGATCAAAACCAGTGGCGCACATTGGTGGCGCTTTCCCCCTACGCTACCTGGTTCCAAACGCCAGAGGCGTATCAGTTCTATGCATCTGTGAATAATGAAATGACGCCATTTGTCTATGCTGTTGCAGAAGAGGTTAAAGGCGAAAGGTTAGAGGTTAAAGGCACGGACAATCAGTGTAAAATTGAAAGTGTAAAGTGTAAAGGCACGGAGAACGGCGAAACCGATATACCTGCCTCACGCCTTATCGCCTCATCGCCTTATCGCCTAAAAGCAGTATGCGTCGGCTATGTCACGAAAGCAAACAGCGCACTCAAGCAGTTCTTCACACGCCGTGCCATCATCATTGGTGGTCCACTCTTGGCTGAGGATGCATCGGATGCTGAGGTGGCAGCACTGCTGAAGGCGGTGAAGGAGTGTAAAGTTGAAAGTTTAAAGTGTAAAGGCACGGAGGACAGCGTAGCTGAAATACCAGCCTCTACACCTTACACCCTACACCCTACACCAATATACATAGAAACACGAAACTTTCATGACTACAGCCGTTGGAAAACTGTGTTTGAAGCCAATGGCTTTACTTATCAAGCGCATTTGAACTTCCATGTGGATACCACTTCTGTGGAGGTGGTGGATAAGAATCTCGGTAAGAGCCGTAAGCGCGATATACGTACCACCATTCGAGATGGGGTGACACCAGTGTTGAATCCTACCATCGAGCAAATACGTGAGTACTATGCCATACTCAAAGATTTATATACTACTAAAGTAAAGACGCCTTTGTTCTCGTGGCACTTCTTTGAACAGTTGTATCATACTGCCCATGGGCGATTTATTTTGACCGAATATAAAGGAAAGATTATAGGTGGTACGGTATGTGTAGTATTACCTAATCGAGCGGTATATGAGTGGTTCGTATGTGGTGTAGATGGCGTATATGAGCATATTTTTCCCTCTTCCTATGCCACTTACCTCGGCATACGCTATGCAGCCGAGAACGGTTGTCAGATTTTTGATATGATGGGCGCCGGCAAACCAGAGGAAGCGTATGGAGTACGCGACTTTAAAGCGCGTTTCGGCGGCGAACAGGTAGAGCATGGGCGATATCTTTACGTTCGCAAACCATTGCTCTATTGGATTGGCAAAATAGGTGTGAAAATGTTGAAAAAGAGATAATGATTCCGCGTCTACACATATCATTCCCTTTGAAAAATCAAATAACATTTTGGTTCGGAAAGATGTATTCTCCCCAAAAAGGTGAGTATCTGCTGAACCATGCGCGAACAGGAATCGTTATGGCTTTGCGTGCAGCTATGCCTCAGGGAGGTAGAGTAGGGATAGTAGCCTATAACTGCCATACGGTTGCTAACGCTGTGGTAGAGGGTGGATGTACTCCCGTCTTTATCGATGTAACGGAGGAGTTGCATATTAGTTTGCAGCACTTGGCGAATTTAAGTTTGGATGCAATCGTAGTGACCAACCTCTTTGGTATGCACAATGATATTGCTGCTATTCAAGCGGTGCAACCAAACGCTATTATCATCGTGGATAATGCCCATGGCTATGGACTGCCGATTGAAGGGGATTTTACGGTGTATAGTATCAACCAAGGAAAGATGCCTGCTTTGGGAGCAGGAGGCCTGTTGTGTGTGAACAACGTACAATATCAGGAAACGGTTGAACAACAATATGTGCAATTGTCGAAGTATAGTTTAATCGCTGAAATCAAGCTATTTATCATTATGTTGCTCAATGCATGGATGCATATACCTTTGATGTATAGCATGATTACTCTGCCTTTGAAGCGAAAACGTAAAGGTGGATCTTGCAGGGAGAAAATCGCTATGAAGCGTATGGCTAAAGGTGTGAGTAGACTATACAATATGGCATTACCTACAATGCAAGTGCAACTCACTCAACGCAAAACGAATGCGCAATATATGCTCAATGTGTGGCAGAAGTTAGGATTGGGTAGTCATGTGTGGTATGGTGATAATGCATTTATGCTAATTGGGCGCCATGAAAATCCTGAAAAAGTAGTGGCGATGTTTGCTGCACATGGTGTAGAAGTGGCTACGCACTTTGCACGTGCTATAGAGTGGGCAAAAGAATTTGGTTATGTAGAAGGTTCGTGCCCTATGGCAGAACGATTGACGAAAGAATTAATAATGATACCAACATATAAAGAGATAGCGATATGAATATTTGGATAGATATTTTGCATACACCACAATTCAACTTTTATAAACCTTTTATCACTATGCTCTCTGAGCATGGTCATAGTGTATATGTGACGGCACTCAATCGTGGAAAATTGCCAGTGATTGTGCGTAAAGAGTTAGATGGTATACCTAATGTAGCGGTGTCGGTGATAGGACGACATCGGATGAATAAAATATCTGTGATATTAGAAGCTAACTTATTGCGATTGATGCAACTATTGGTGTGGTGTGCAAAGCATAAGATTGATGTGTCGTTTTCTAATGGTTCGCATGTGGGAATGATGGGTAAAATATTTGGATTTCCTGCCTATGAATTTGAGGATGATCCACAAGCTGCTGATTATCAATTGATGGTGAAGTTCAGTACACAAAATCACAGCATAATATATGATTTGCCTGATGGGTACAACTTACATCCTGAAGATAAATTGCTGAAGGTGTTAAAAGAGTGGGCGTACTTAAATCCAACACTGTTCCACCCCAATGTTGATGCGTTAAAGCAATATGGTGTCGAACCACGGAAATACATATTCATGCGAGAAGTATCAGTAGGTACACTAAACTATTCAGATCAAGAAGCGGATACTATATTGAAAATTGCATCAATGATTCCTGCGGATATGCCTGTATTGCTTTCGTTAGAGAAGAAAGATAAACGTCACTTGTACCCTAAGGAGTGGATTCTCCTGCAAGAACCGATTGAGGATATTCACTCACTCATTTACTATAGCGCGGGACTCGTGTCTTCAGGTGATAGTATGGCACGCGAAGCGGCACTATTAGGTGTGCCTGCTTACTATCTCGGCATACGCTACGATATGCCTGCCAACGCTGCTGCAGCCAAAGTGGCGAACCTGCAAAACCAAAAGACCGCCAACTTCGCGGAATGGGTGAAGAAGCTATCTGTTACGCCCGACGAAGCGGAGCAAAAACAGGTAGCCTTGCGCCAGCATATCGATGAGGAGTTTATAGATATCAATGCATATATGATGGATCTCGTGGAGCAAGTGGAGAGTGCAGGGAGATGATTAACCACGGACGAGCACGGACGAGCACGGACGAGCACGGAAACAGGGATACACGGATACATAACCTCCTACTCGCTACGCTCGAGAAATCTAAATAAATCTTATTACGCAATCATCCACCCATATCAATGTGCTCCGCAATAAATTGCCACCGCTTCGTCGAAACAAACTCGCAACAGATAACTCGCTTGGCTCGTTAAGGTTGCTGTTGTTTCTCCTCTCCCCACTCGCTCACGAAGCTCGTGGGGCCCCCAATTGATGTTCGTCCGCTGAATCTAAATTCCTAGAGTTAAGATAGCGGGCAAGCATAGCGAGCGATAGCGTAAGGTAATTGATTTCGGAGAACGCAGAGTGAGTGAAACGAACTAAATAAGATTAATAAGATTTCTGCGCGAAGCGCAAGGAGATATAATGCCCCACGGACGAGCACGGATGGACACGGATACGCGAAACATATATCCTCGGTTCAGTGTAGTTCCGTGGTGTTCAGTGGTTAAAAATAACCATGGAAAGATATATTTCAGTGGTTTTAGTGGTAAAAAGAACGATAAAAAGCATAAAGTTGGCTTAAAATTTGTATATACCAAAAAAAAGTAGTACCTTTGCAGCGGAAGAATATAATTGTAATATATTTTAAGAGCGAAAAACGCAGTTAAATATCATTTGAATTATATTATACATGGCATAATGACGGATGTTTATTCATATTCAGCACCTGAAATTGTTACTCAGTTAGGAGAACAATATAGGAAGTACCGAATGCTATTGGGTATGACGCAAAAAGAAGTGGCCGAAAAGGCGGGACTCAGCGTAATGACCCTACAGAAATTCGAAAGTGGCACCTCAAGAGATGTGTCGCTCACTACCATTATCCGATTGTGGCGTGTGATCGGGCAACTGGATAATATGAAGGAACTATTGCCCGAGATACCCGATTCGCCTTATATAAGCAAAACCATAGACGCTAAACGCGTGCGTAAATAGTGCAACACTGTATCAAAATATGGCTTTGGGGCAAAGAGATAGGCTCACTCATGTGGCGTGAAGAACGACACTGTAGTTACTTTGTCTATCATCCAGATTACCTGAATAATCCCATAGAACCCTTCCCCTTGATGGCGCCCAAAAAGGGAGCTATCAACCGCACCTTCCATAGCGATACCGCACGCATGTATCAGCGACTGCCCGCCTTCTTGGCAGATAGTTTGCCTGATGATTGGGGTAATGCGCTGTTTGAGCAATGGCGAATAGACCAAGGGCTATCCGTATCACAGGTGACGCCGCTGGAAAAACTGATGTTCATAGGTAGCCGAGGCATGGGCGCGTTGGAGTTCGTACCCGATGCACAGATGAACCCACATGCGGAGAAAATTGATATAGCAGCCTTAGCACAATTAGCACAGAAGATATTTAACGATAGAGAGAAAGCGGTCATAGAACCCAACGAGACCATCACCAAGAAACTACTGATGATGGTAGGTACTTCGGTGGGAGGACGACAACCAAAAGCACTCATTGCCATTCACCGAGAAACAGGAGAGATTCGTTCGGGGCAAATAAGCGGATTAGAGGGTTATGACTACTATATCCTGAAATTTGGCAATGCTACACGCAGTTTCGCCGAACTGGAGATGACGTACTACGAGATGGCATGCAATGCAGGCATCCATATGATGCCCTCTCGACTGTTAGAGGCCGACGGAGAGAAACATTTCTTGACACAACGCTTCGACCGTATGAATGGTCAAAAATGGCATTTGCAGACATTAGCTGCTATGAACCCAGATGCCGACAGCTATGAGCAGCTACTGTTGGTTTGCCGCAACTTACATCTACCAGATGCAACAGGCGAAGAGATATTTCGTCGAATGGTATTCAACTATCTGGCTAACAATACCGATGACCACAACAAGAATTTCTCCTTTATGCTCTCGCCCAACGGACAATGGGCATTGACGCCTGCATACGATATGACCTTTATCTTCAATGTGGGAGGATATCAACCGCAACGCGAACATTGCCTTATGATGCGTGGCAAACTGGCAGATTGGAGCAAAGAAGACATCATGCAGTTTGCAGAGCAAAATGGTATTCGCAATGCGGAGAAAATCATTGGACAGGTGGCTACGGCTATTATGCAATTTAGATTCATAGCTCAACGCCATGGCGTAAGGCATGAATGGATAGGTTGTGTGGAAGAATGCCTGATAGCACATCTGAGAGAGTGGGGGTTCGTGGAAACACAACCAGATAATAAAGAGTGGATATTACACAGCGGACAATCACTCACCCATGTGTATTTAGAGCAGGCTTACAAAGGCAATATCCACCTATATGCCACCATCAATGGAGTAGCAAGACGATGGGTACTGCGCTCATCCATGTCAGAATATAAGCTGATTATGGAGATGGGGATGGCTAATGTGCCGCAAGACATGTTGTGTCATTGGATAGAAGAACGACTATAGTAATGAAGGTTAATCACGAAAATAATAATACAAGCAATATGAATATCTCAATTTTTGGACTCGGATACGTAGGATGCGTAGGCATCGGCTGCTTATCAAAACAAGGACATGCCATGGTAGGCGTGGATGTAAGTGATGTGAAAGTGGACCTTATCAACCAAGGTAAACCCACCATCGTAGAAAAAGATATTGATGCACTCATCAGCGAAGGACATCAAGCAGGACGCATACGCGCAACTAAAGACTATCGCGATGCCGTGCTGAATACAGACATCTCCTTCCTCTGTGTGGGTACACCATCATCCGAAAATGGTCACCTCGACCTGACCTATATCTTGCAAACTGCTCATCAGATAGGACAAGCACTGAAGGAGAAAACGGATTTCCATATCGTAGTGATTCGCTCCACCGTCTTCCCTGGTACCAATGCCAAGATGACGGCTATCATTGAGCAAGAGTCGGGCAAGAAACATGATGTGGATTTTGCGGTAGTGAGCAATCCCGAGTTTCTACGTGAGGGAACAGCCGTACAAGACTATCTCAACCCACCATTGACCGTATTGGGAAGCAGCTGTCCACAAGCCATTGAAGTGATGCGCAGTCTGTATCAGGACTTGTCGGATGCTCCTATCGAAGTAGTTGAGATAGGTGTGGCCGAGATGATAAAGTATGTGAATAACTCCTATCATGCACTGAAAGTGGTATTCGCAAATGAAGTTGGCAATATCTGCAAACAATTGGGTATTGATAGCCATGAGGTGATGCGTATCTTCTGCATGGATAAGCAGTTGAATATCTCACCTTACTATTTCCGTCCAGGCTTTGCATATGGTGGCTCATGCTTGCCAAAGGATCTCAAGGGACTGAAGACATTGGCACACGACCTCTATCTGGAGACACCTGTACTCAGTGCCATCGAGCATAGTAACGAACTGCATATAGCGCAGGTAGTTCGCCAAATAGAACGTATCGAAGAGCAACGTGCTATGCAGGGACTGAAAAAGATGCAAATAGGTGTACTCGGATTGAGCTTCAAAGCAGGTACCGATGATATGCGCAACTCGCCTATCGTGAATGTAATAGAGGCATTGCATGGAAAAGGATATGAGGTGCGTATTTATGATAAGAATGTGAGTTTGTCGCGTCTGATAGGTCGCAATAAGAGTGTGATAGCCAGCAAATTGCCACACCTGAATGTGATGTTGCAAGAGGATATGAAGGCTGTTACCGATTGGGCGGATTGTATCATCATAGCGAATAAAGATGATGAGTTCCGTCAAGCACGCATTGCGTTAGGCACACCGATTATTGACCTTGTGCGTATCAAAGAATTGGAAGAGCAAGATGGGTATAGTGGTTTGTGCTGGTAATTCTCCTGCCTTTACACTTTACACTATCCACTAAAACATAACGAACATGAAACGAAGTGCAATTGACATAACGCCATTGGCGACATCGTATGAGATGGGAATGAAGCGCGTGCTGCTCTCTGCCAACGAGAGCGGATGCAGCATCACCCAAGTAGCCATACTCGAGCTACAAGCTGGCGACCGCAGTGCCAAACACATACACCCCGACCTGCAAGATATATTCTATATCCTCGATGGCGAAATAGAAATAACCATCGGCAAAGAAGTGAACCGCTGCAAGAAAGATGACTTCGTTTTCGTAGAACACTTGAAATCATACGAACTCCACGCCATCACCGATGTGCGTATGCTTGCCATGGGTTGCGTAATCGAGACACAACGCACCAAACTGTACCCCATGCTGTTCGAACCCAACCTACATACGAAAGTGTGGGGTAGCCTCGACCTGGCTGCATGGAAAGAACTGCCTCGGCAAAACTATGTGGGCGAGAGTTGGGAGGTGTCGGCAGTGCCTACATCGCCATCCGTCATCGCCAATGGCACATGGGCAGGTTACACATTAACAGAGGTGATACGCAAGATGCCAGAGGCCATGCTGGGCAAAGCCGTGGCAGAGGATCATAATAACCAGCTGCCCATCCTGCTGAAATTTATTGACACTGCAGATGACCTCAGCGTGCAAGTACACCCCAATGATGCTATGGCACATCGTATCCACAACCAACGCGGAAAATCGGAGATGTGGTATGTCATCAACGCACAACCCGAGTCGTATATCTACGCTGGCTTCAAAGAGCAATTGACCCCCGAGGAATATGCACGCAAAGTGGAAGATGGCACCATCATGGATGCGCTGGCTAAATACCAAGTACATGCAGGCGATGTGTTCTATCTGCCCGCAGGGCGTATCCACGCCATCGGCAAAGGGGTGCTGCTGGCGGAGGTGCAACAGACATCGGATATCACCTATCGTATCTATGACCACGGACGAGTGGACCTGAACGGTAAGCCGCGCGAGTTGCATACCGACTTGGCTGCACAGGCATTGGACTATACCGTGTATGACGAATACCGCAGTACCTACCAAGAAAATATCGACATGGCTAACCCATGCATCGATACCGAGTATTTCAGCGTGCGCGTTGTGTCGCTCAATAACCCTCTGCACCGCAATATGATTCACTACGATTCGTTTGTAATCATAGCCTGCATGCGTGGCTCGTGCGCTATCCGTATCCGCAGTACAGGCGATGTGGTGAAACTGCAAGAGGGCTTCTCGTGCTATATCCCCGCTGCCATAGCCGATTATCATATCATACCACAAACCAGCGAAACTAAACTGCTGGAGGCGTATATCAACAATAAACCACGCACCGCATGGAAACGCATCGTGTCGCAGTTCCTGCATCTGTCGGGGTATGTGTAGACGGCGAAGTTGGCGATTAGGTTAAAGGTTAGAGGTTAAAGGTTAAAGGCGAAAGGTTAGAGGCGAAAGGCAGGGCAGCAGAGCCGCATAACTTAGCCTATAAACTGTAAACTTTAAACTATCAACTAAAAACAAAACAGAACATGTTATCTCTCATAGTGGCTATAGCCGAAAATAATGCCATCGGCAAAGCGGGCGATCTGCTTTGTCATTTGCCTAATGACTTGCAGTACTTCAAGCGTCAGACAAGTGGCTGTACCATCGTAATGGGGAAAAATACCTTTTACTCCTTGCCCAAACGCCCACTACCTAACCGCAGGAATATCGTAATGACCAGCAGTACAGATTTTGTTTATGACCAAACGGAAGTGGCACACTCTATCCAAGAAGTAATGGATATGGTGGCGGAGGAAGAGGCATTTATCATTGGCGGAGGCATGGTGTATCGCCAATTCTTGCCATTGGTGGATAAACTGTATATCACGCATATACACCACACCTGGGAGGACGCCGATACCTTCTTCCCTGAGATAGACCCTGCTATCTGGCAGTGCGTCAGCGAGGAGCGTCACGAAGCGGACGAAAAGAATCCGTATGCGCATACCTTCGCGGTATATACCAAACGAGGGGAGTGATTGTTGGTACAAAAATAATTAAAAATAACGGGGTAAATTTGGCACTATGCTCCGCTACGCGAAGCATTAGTGATAATAGGCTAATCCATAGCCGCTAATGTGTGACATTGCGGCTCCTGTCTTAACCTATCATCCACCATCACCCTTCGGCTAAGGGTTCGTGCCAAAAATCTTCTGCGTTTTGCAAAATGCCTATAGTTCTTCGAAATTGTTATAATGTCCTTCGGAATTGTCCTTTTGTTGTCTTTATTGTCTTACGATATTTCTCTTGAGGCAAATACTTGTTGCCCAACTTCGCAGTGGATACAACGCTCGTTTTGGCAATAGTGCTGATACAAATGTATCAGTGCTTGCGTATCTGCGGCAGAGGCTACATGCTGCCCCAATAATCGCCATTGGCGAATAATCATATTATCCTCCGCAGGAATCTGCTGCATAAGCGATAAAGCCACCTCCGCACCCAGATTATCATTATGCGCTAAAGCATACGCATAGCGATAAGGCAACAAGGTGTTAATCAGCAATATATCTATCGATTTCTTACCTATAGCCGGAGGAGGGACAATGATTGATTGCGATGCCGCAAGTTGCAGGCATAGCAGTTGGCGGAGGTCGTTAACGGTAGGTTGCTGCAGCATTTGCGAGAATAGCCACTCGGATTGGCAAATGAGTTGGGCGAATTGTCGTATTCGCCTTTCGGGAGCGTTCTGCGGACGCAAGCGTGCGCGTTTCCACATCACTGGGGCTATGGGTTGCAAACCGAACTTCTTTTGCAGAAAGCGATATTCATTGAGCAAAGCAGCCTCTTCGTCCGTCTTAATGCTCTGCTCGGTGAGCAGACCCGACTGACCGAGCAACATGGCGGTGACCTGAAAAAGACTATCGCGATGCTTGAGCAGATAGTGGAGAGGCGTTTGCAATGCCAATGCCTCGAATGGCAGGCTATTGGTATGAAAACCAAAGTTATGCGCCAGCGTGATATAAAAAGCCTCTGCCCAATTGTGGTTGGTAATGGTCAATAGTCGCAGAATAGCCTCGTGGCGACATTGCATGCGTTGGAGTAGGAGGGCATCGCGCCACCCTTGGGTAAGCAATGCCGCATTATGCAACAACGACTGATGGCAGGGGATAGTAGCCCATGCAGAATCCATCTGCTGGGCTGCAGAAAAGAGTTGCGAGAGGTAATCTTGGTTGTGCGGATAGCGTAGCACGCATTGTGGAATACACTCGCCACGGGTATTGTAGGTGGGCTCATCTGCTTCGCAGACCACATGCAAGATTACATTATCGTAGGCAGGATTGGTGTGATGGCGATGATGGCGCCAGTCGGAGGCGCGTATGTGCATCTCTATATTGCCTACCCATTCTTGCGCACCGATACGCACATGTGCGTGGCTGAAATCAGGTCCTGCATCGCGGTTGTGCTGACCTACCGATAGAATCTCAACAGCCAACCCATCCGTGGTAGCCTGCGGGATGCTCGCCCACAAGCGTTGCTGCCAAATATAATGGAGTAGGATTTCGGGCATGGTTGGTTTATAGTTTATAGTTTAAAGTTTATAGTTTAAAGGCTGGAGATTATAGTGTATGGTGTAAGGTGTAAAGTGTAAAGTGTAAAGGCCAGAATATGCGGCTCTGCCGCTGTGCCTTAGGGCGAACCCATAGCCTTTAACCTTTCGCCTAATAGCTTAAACAGCGACTACGCCTGGAATATGAGGGTGGGGATCGTAGTCGACAAGGGTAAAGTCTTCAAACTTGAAATCGAATAAGTCTTTCACATCGGGATTAATCACCATCTTTGGCAAAGGACGCGTGTCGCGAGTGAGTTGCAGCTTCACCTGCTCAATGTGATTGAGATAAATATGCGCATCGCCAAAAGTATGCACGAAATCGCCTGCCTTCAAGCCTGTTACTTGTGCCATCATCTGAAGCAACAGAGCATACGAAGCGATATTGAATGGTACACCCAAGAAGATATCTGCTGAGCGTTGGTAGAGTTGTAATGACAATCGTCCATCTGCCACATAGAACTGAAACAATGTATGGCATGGAGGCAACGCCATGCTATTGACCTCTGCCACATTCCACGCACTAACGATATGACGGCGCGAATCGGGATTATGCTTGATTTGCTCCACGAGTTGCGCTATCTGGTCGATATGACCGCCCTGATAATCAGGCCATGAACGCCATTGGTGACCATACACAGGACCCAGTTCGCCATCCGCATCCGCCCACTCGTTCCAAATACGCACACCATGCTCCTGCAGGTACTTCACATTGGTATCGCCACGGAGAAACCACAACAACTCGTAAATGATAGACTTCAAGTGCAACTTCTTGGTGGTCAGCAACGGAAAACCATCATCGAGGTTAAAACGCATTTGGTGACCAAAAACCGACAAAGTACCCGTACCCGTACGGTCGTGCTTCTCTGTTCCCTCGCGGAGAACGCGTTGGCAAAGTTCGAGATATTGTTTCATTATGCTTTAGTTTATAGTTTATAGTTTATAGTTTATAGGCATAGGTTTCGTGCCTTTAAACTTTACACTTTAAACTTTCATCTTAATACAAATTATATGTCGTTTTCAGTACGCGGAACTCGGTGCGGCGGTTCAGCGAGTTGCAAATCTCTTGTTTATCTGCTGTTAGGGTAGAGATAAACGCCTCGTCCAATACTTGGTCTTTGGGCAAGAAGGTGTATTGCTTGTGCAGCGCCTCATCCACCACCACTGGCTTCTCCTCGCCATAGCCTACAGGCGTGAGGCGGGCTTTCTCTATACCATGTTGGATAAGATAATTCACTACCGATTGAGCACGCTTGAGCGACAACTCCTGATTGGCTGCGTTATTGCCAATCATATCGGTATGCGCTGCCATCTCAATGGTGATATTCGGATTATCGTTGAGCAGTTTCACAAGGGCTTGCATACCATCCTCGGAGTCTGCGGTGAGTTCCCAACTACCGAACTTGAAGAAGATATTACCCATCTTCACCGGTTTGGAGATAGGTGCCAAGGTGAAATCTTGCTGATAGGTATGACTATCGTTGAGCCCCGTGGTGGCGAGTTGCTGCTTCTGGTTGAGGTAGCCGCGTGCAGTAGCCAACATGACATAGCGGGTGTCCTTGTTGAGCTTTAGGCGATAGGTGCCATCACGGCGAATCTGCGCCTTGACATTGGTGCCATCATCGCCCACCAAACGGATATTGGCATCGCCCAAATGTTCGCCATTATTATCCATAATCGTTCCCTCTACGATAAACTCCATCTCGGGCAAGAAGAAGGAATAGATCTGGTCGTAACCGCGTTTTTGTCCGCGGTTGGAGGAGAAAAAGCCCTGTTCTGTTACGCCCGCAAAGGTGATACCGAAATCATCGTTGGCGGAGTTGAAGGGCGCCCCCATATTAAACAAATCCCATACCGTATCACGGCGCACCGCATAGAAAAGGTCTAAACCACCATAGCCAGGGTGACCTTTAGAGGCGAAATAGAGCCTGCCATCGGCGCGGAAGTGCGGATAGAGTTCATCATCAGCGGTGTTGATCTGTGGCCCGAGGTTTTGAATGTCGCTCCACTCGCTACCATCCAAAATAGCCATGTAAATATCTTTGCCACCATAGCCCCCTGGTGCATCGCTCACGAAATAGAGGGTATCGCCATAGGCATTCAGCGTGGGGTGTCCTACTGTGATACTGCTATCGGCAAAGAGTTTGAGTTCTTGCCCTTCGCCCCATTCGCCACTGGCACGGGTAGAAGTGTATATCTTAGCACCGAGGTCTTGCCCATTGACCGGGCAGGAGTAGGTGAAGTACATGGTCTTGCCATCGGGCGAGAAGCAACATACGCCCAACTCCGCCGAAGAGGTCTTGCCACTGCCGCCTTCTTCGCTCTCGCTATCGCCTTCTGGTTCTTGGTAGAGTCCTTCGCATAGCATGATATCCTCCCATTCGCCAGCCGCGTTCTTGCGGGTGGAGTAGAGGTTGAATGTGGCTACACCCGTGACGGGCGAAGTGCGCAGTTTCTTTTTCTTGTCGGTGGTCTTCTCTTGACGATTGGAGGTGAACACCAATGCATCGCCATCTTCGGTCAAGAAAGCAGGCGCGAAATTGGAGGTGCGCTTCTCGTTGAACGGTTTAGCCAATGCCACCTTATAGCGCGAAGGTTGCTTCTTCCATTGCTCCACCTGCATACAACCATATTTGCCCGCTTGTGCCACATAATCCGTAGGATAAGTAGCCAGATAGGTGTCGTATTGTTTAATGGCATCCTTGTACTTGCCTTGGTATTGCAGCACCTGAGCATAGTGCAGATACACAATTGAGTCGGGGTAATGGTATTTAATGGCATTCTTGTACGCTGAGGCAGCACGCGAATTGTTGAGAACACGGTGGCTCTCACCTTGCATGAAGGCTACATGCGCGCGCAATGCCTTGTCTTTAGTAGGGATACGGCGATACACCTGACGGTACATTTCGCCAGCTTCGTAGTATTCGCCAATAGCGTATTTGCGGTCGGCCTTCTTTATACGCGCATTAATGCTACATGAGGTTGTGCCTATCATTAGCACCAACAGTAGGACAATATAGAATGAAAGTTTATTATGCATAGTTTGAAATACTTAATTCATAATTCATAATTCTCTCAAGTCGAGTTTCTTTTTGGTTTTTCGGCGCGCTTCTCTATCCTGCGAAGTGGCACAGTGAATACCGTCTTGGCGCAGTCGTTTGTTCTCAGAGATGTGCTCGCTACTAAATTGGCCGTTCCTCTTGATAAGTACACGCACACAAAGCAACAGCAGTGCTGCTGCTATCGCTATCATTGCTATGAATATTGCTTTTGCCATTTTGACTGCAAAGGTACGAAAAAAATATTAGATATGCAAATAATTTTCAATAGTGATAGATAAAATCTATCTTTTTGCGTTTTTATTTGTGTATGTCAGAAATTTTTAGTACTTTTGCGCGCTAAATGTAAATACATAGATATGAAAGTACTAATTGCAACAGAGAAACCCTTTGCCAAAGTGGCAGTAGATGGTATTCGTGAGGTAGTGGAGCAAGCAGGTTATGAACTGGCATTGCTCGAGAAATACACCGCAAAACAACAGTTGTTGGATGCTGTGGCAGATGCAGACGCGCTCATTATTCGTTCGGATAATGTGGATGCAGAGGTGTTGGATGCTGCCAAGCAACTCAAGATTGTGGTTCGTGCAGGTGCAGGATACGATAATATCGACCTTGCGGCAGCAACCGCACACAAGGTGGTGGCAATGAATACCCCAGGTCAGAACGCTAACGCAGTAGCAGAATTGGCATTGGGCTTAATGGTGATGGCTGTGCGCAATATGTATAATGGTACCAGTGGCACAGAGTTGAAAGGCAAGAAATTGGGTATTCATGCTTTTGGCAATGTGGGTCGCAATGTGGCACGCATAGCAAAAGGATTCGGCATGGATATTTATGCGTATGATGCCTATTGCCCAGATGAGGTAATGCTGGCAGAAGGCGTAACGCCTGTGCATTCGGCGGAGGAATTGTATGCTACTTGCCATGTGGTGAGCCTGCATATCCCTGCTACGCCAGAAACCAAAGGCAGTATCAATTTTGCATTGCTGAGCCATATGCCACAAGGTGCTGTGTTGGTGAATACCGCGCGCAAGGAGGTAATCAACGAGGATGAGTTGATCCAATTTATGCTGGGCAGAAAAGACTTCCGCTATGTGACCGATATCATGCCTGCGGCTGATCAGAAAATGACCGAACTATTTGATGCACGCTATTTCTCGACACCAAAGAAGATGGGTGCACAGACTGCCGAAGCCAATATTAATGCAGGTATCGCTGCTGCGAAACAGATTGTGGATTTCTTTGAGAATGGCGTGACGAAATTCCAAGTGAATAAATAGAGACCGCTGCGCTGATAGAAGTTAGATATAGATGAAGAAAATACTGATTTTATTAACATTATTTACTACGATTGTTACCTACGCACTGCATGTGGAGTGCGTGGGAAAGGCAACGCTACTGACAAACGAGCGTGATACGCTGCTGCTGTTTGCTTCGGCACCTGAATTAAAAACGCTGAATAGCGTAGGCGAGGTAGATTGGTATCGCTTGCCCGACACCATTACCCCTGTGCAGACGGGTACCGACTATTTCTATCCCGAACATGGAGAGGGGTATATGCTGAAAGTGGGCGAACAGCGTGATGTGTTCTGGGTGTTTGACTACGAGCAGTTGCGCCCTGCTATCTCGCAGATTGAGGCAGAGCAGACATGCGAAAATACGCTGTTGCACCTTACGGGCGAAGTTCCTCAAATGGAATATACTCGTCTGAATGGCAGAAAAACCGCTTTGACACGCACTTGCCGCGTGGAATATATGGATGCCATGTGGAGCAATGATAGCGAGATGTGGGTGGACTCGGTGGCGATACAAGAATTGGAATTTGAACAGCACATAACCGTAGCAGCGTCGCCAGTGGCTACGGATTACGCCATTAGCGATATGCTGGCTGAGCAGTTGGGCATAGCGGTTGATACACTGCACTCTCCTGTATATCAGCCTATAGCACTGAAAGCCAATCCTATGGCATTTACTACTACTCGTGGACAAAAAGGCGAATTGAGCAACGAGGTAGATCGCCCTTACGAACCCGATGATAGAGAGAATATGTCTGCCCCATTGGAGATACTATTCAAATCCAATGGCCTGAATGCTGAATACTACCAGTGGAAACTATATAAAGGTAGCGATTTGTTGCTCACACGCAATGATGCTGAACACCGATATACCTTTATGGAAAAAGGACACTACCGCGCTGTGGCATTTATTAGCAATAGCGATTGCCAGTTGGATTCCACGGAGATTACGATTTCCGTTAGCGAATCTATGCTTCGCGTACCCAATGTGTTTACTCCCAATGGCGATGGCGCAAACGATGAGTTCCGCGTGGTATATCGCTCGCTGAAGGAGTTTCATTGTTGGGTGTATAACCGCTGGGGACATTTGGTATATGAGTGGAGCGACCCTGCGAAGGGGTGGGATGGTACAATTGGCGGAAGACCTGCTGCCGAAGGAGCATACTTCTATGTGATTCGCGCATTGGGCACGGATGCCGATGCGAATGCGAAATATACGCTGAAACCTGTTTATAACAGCAAAATCAAGAAACAAGATGAGGCATTGATAGGGGTGTATCAACTATCGGGCTCAATTAACTTGCTTCGCGGAGGAAAGTGATTGTAGGTTAAAGGTATGAAGAGCACAAAATCAACATATCAAGCAGATTGGCAAGGGCTGTCGTTGGCAAAGATTGACCAACGAATGGCGGTTATGCCTATGGCTGGTGCCATTGATACGCTGAACTGGAAAGAGCAATATCCTGCGGCACCCGAAACGGTGTTTATGTTGGCGCATACGGATGACATGTTGTATGTGCGCTTTGAGGTAAAAGGCGAAGTGCCATTGGCGACCAAGACCGAGGACCTGGAACATGTGAATGAAGATGCCTGCGTAGAGATGTTTATCGCGAATGCCGATAACACGCGCTATTGGAACTTTGAGTTCAACGCCGCAGGCGTGTGCAACGCCTCCCACCGCAAGTCGCGCAAAGAGGATGTGGTGCGATTGAATACAGAGCAGTTGCAGTCAATCAAGCGTTTCCCTGTGCAGTTGTGCGCGGCGCATTGGTCGTTGCTGGTGGGGATACCATTGGCATTGATAGAGTGGGATTGCGCGCGCGAGCACGCGCGTCGCGCGAATTTTTATAAGTGTGGCGACAAAACGGCGATGAAGCACTACGCCTCGTGGAATCCGATAGAGGCAGAGGCACCAGCGTTTCACTTGCCCGAATATTTCGGGGAGATACAGTTTTAGACCCCAGACACCGAAACCCGAATATTGGAACCCGGACACCGGATAATTGAATAAAAATTAAAACAACAATATGAAAAAATCAATTTTGACTATGGCTGCATTAGCAGTAACCGTATTGGCAAGTGCCAATCCATTTTTCCATTACAACGAGTGGAAGACTCCACACAAGACTTATCCATTTAACGACATTAAGCCAGAGCACTACATGCCTGCTTTTGAGGAGGGTATCAAGCAAGGTTTGGCAGAGATTGACGCCATTGTGAATAACCCTGCTGCGCCAACCTTCAAGAATACCATTGAGGCATACGAGAAGTCGGGTGAATTGCTGAGTGTAGTAGCAGGTTGCTTCTACAACCTCACTTCGGCTGAGACCAACGATGATTTGCAGGCCATTGCTATGGAATTGTCGCCTAAAATGTCGGAGTATTCGGCTACTATCCGCCTCAACGAGGGACTCTTCAAGCGTATCAAAGCCGTTTACGACCAAAAGGACAAACTGAAATTGAACGCTGCGCAAATGAAACTCCTCGAGGATATTTACGAGTCGTTTGCCAACAATGGTGCCAACCTCAATGCCGAGCAAAAGCAAGTATATAAAGACCTGAGCGCAAAACTGTCGCAACTGACATTGGTCTATGGTCAAAATGTGTTGAAGGCTACCAACGCCTGGACCATGCTCGTGACCAACGAGGCTGACCTCGCAGGTTTGAATGATGATACCAAAGCCATGTTGAAAGCCAATGCCGAGAAGAAAGGCTTGGAAGGCTGGTTGCTCGACCTGAAGCCTACCACCTATCTCCCCGTGATGGAAGACTGCCAAAACCGCGACTTGCGCCGCGAGATCTACACCGCATACAATAGCCGTTGTATTGGTGGCGAGTTTGATAATACACAGGTAATCATTGATATAGTAAACACTCGCCTTGCGTTGGCACAACTGTTTGAGAAGAGTTGTCATGCCGACAAATCCCTCACAAAGACTTGCGCAGAGAGCAAGGAGAATGTCATGAACTTCCTCGACCAACTGCGCGATAGTTATATGCCAGTGGCAAAACAAGAGGTGGCTGAATTGCAAGAATTTGCCAAAGGTAAAGGCTTCTATGCTACCCTGCAACCATGGGACTGGAGTTTCTATAGCAAGCAACTCAAAGAGGAGAAATATGCTATCTCGGATGACCTGCTCCGTCCATACTTCAAGAAAGAGAATGTCGTAGAAGGTGTGTTCGGTTTGGCAAAACGCCTCTATGGTATTACCTTCAAGGAGAATAAGAATATCCAAGTATATCACCCAGAAGTAACTGCATACGAGGTCTTTGATGCGAAAGGTAGATTCCTGGCTGTGTATTATGCCGACTTCCATCCACGCGAGGGTAAACGCGGTGGTGCATGGATGAATAATTTCCAAGAGCAATATATGGTGGGCAAGACGAATGTGCGTCCTCATGTAGTGAATGTCATGAACTTCACCCGTGCTACAGACTCCAAGCCTGCTCTCTTCTCCTACGATGAGGTAGAGACCTTCTTGCATGAGTTTGGTCATGGTCTCCACGGTATGCTCACCCAATGCCAATATGCTGCGCAGAATGGTACCAATGTGCCACGCGACTTTGTGGAGTTGCCAAGCCAATTCAACGAGAACTTCCTCGGCGAGAAAGAGTTCTTAGATACCTTTGCTAAGCACTACGAGACGGGCGAAGTAATCCCACAAGACTTGGTGGACAAGATTCAAAAAGCCGCTACCTATCATGCTGCTTATGCTTGTGTGCGCCAGTTGAGTTTCGGCTATTTGGATATGGCATGGCACACCTTGACCGAGCCATTTGCTGTACCAGAGGCATTGACCGCTTCAGAGGCCGTGATTCGCTTCGGCGACAAAGCCATGGCTCCTGTACAGGTGTTGCCACTCGTGGCAGGCACACAAATGGAGTTTGCCTTCACCCATATCTTCTCAGGTGGCTATGCGGCTGGTTATTATAGCTATAAGTGGTCGGAGTTGTTGGACGCTGATGCTTACTCGGTATTCAAAGCAGCCAAGGCTAAGACTGGTACTATCTTCGATAAGAAGTCGGCAGACCTCTTCCGCAAGAATATTCTTGAGCGCGGTGGTACTGCCAAACCAATGGAACTCTATCGCGCTTTCCGCGGTGGTGAGCCTTCGATTGATGCACTTTTGGAGCGTGACGGAATAACAAAAAAATAAGATATGAACAAATCAAAGAACTTTGCACTGATTGGTGCCGCAGGTTATATAGCACCACGCCATATTAAAGCCATTGCTGACACAGGCAACAACCTGATGGTAGCATATGATAAGTTTGACTCGGTAGGTCGTTTGGATTCGAGTTTCCCTGATTGCTCGTTCTTTACGGAGCATGAGCAGTTTGACCGTTTCTGCTCGAAGCAGATGCGCTCGGATAATCCCTTGTCGTGGATGAGTATCTGTACGCCAAACTACACCCACGATGCGTTTATCCGCTATGGTTTGCGTTTGGGTTGCAATGTGATATGCGAGAAGCCATTGGTGCTGAACCCATATAATATTGACAACCTTGTAGAGTTGGAGCAAGAAACAGGGCATAAGGCATATACCATTCTTCAATTGCGTTTGCACGACCGTATTGCGGCATTGAAAAAGAAAATCGAAGAAGGTCCACAAGATAAGATCTATGATGTGGACTTGATCTATATCACCAGCCGTGGTAAGTGGTACTACAGTTCGTGGAAAGGCGATGTGCATAAAGCAGGCGGTATAGCTACGAATATCGGTGTGCATTTCTATGATATGCTGCAATGGTTGTTTGGCGAGGTAGAGCAGAACATTGTGCATGTGATGTCGTTCGACCGCGTGGCAGGCTACTTGCAACTGAAGCGTGCGCGTGTACGCTATTTCTTGAGTATCAACGCCTTGTGTTTGCCAGCGAATGCGGTTGAGGGCGAGAAGAAGACCTATCGCACCTTGTCGATTGATGGTGAGGAGTTTGAATTTAGCCAAGGTTTCACCGAGCTGCATACCGAGAGTTATCGCCAAATCTTGGCAGGTAATGGTTTCCGTATTTCGGAGGCACGCCCCAGCATTGAGATTGTGAGTGCTATACGTCATGCCAATCCTATTGGCTTGGTAGGCGATTACCACCCATTGGCAAAACTGCCCTTGGCATTACACCCATTTGGTTGGGATGAGAAACGATAATTTTGAATGATAGATTTTGAATTATGAGTTTTAAGAAACTTTTGATATGTATGCTCCCGCTGCTAATGGTATCATGCGTGACAAGCAAACGCGTGAATCTCATGCAAGAGCCTGGGAAAAATCATATCCCTCAGTATGCTGATACAGTGTCGTATGAGGATTATGAATTGCGAATAGGCGACCGTTTGTATATTTATGTCTATTCGGTGGACGAGCGCGTGGATAAAATGTTCAATTCCTCCAGCGGAACTATTGGCATACAAATGCTGCAAAGCGGTAGTGGAGTAGGTGGTAGTTACGACCTCTATACCTATTTGGTGCAAGAAGATGGCTGTATTGATTTTCCAATGGTGGGGCGTGTGCCTGTGCGCGGTATGACTACGCGCGGTGTGAAACGCGCTTTAGAGGAGGAACTGAGCAGTTTCATTAAGAGTTATGGCGACTACCAAATGATGTCGGTAGAGGTGAAGATTGTGCGCCGCTCGTTCAGCGTAATCAGCGACAGAGGTAGCGGTACATTCAATATCCAAAAGGAGAAAGTAACTATCTTTGAGGCATTGGCAATGGCTGGCGACATAGGCGACTTTGGTGATAGAAGCAAAGTGCGTATCGTGCGCGAGAAAGAAGGTATAACCCAAGTCAAGGAGTTTGATGTGCGCTCGAAGGATATTATCAACTCCGAGTTCTATTACATTGAACCCAACGATGTGATTTATATTCAACGCATTAAGGGACAAAGTTTTGGTATCAACTCTGTAACCACGACAATCAGCGTAGTGGCAACAACCTTGGCGTTTGGTGGTTTTGTCTATGGATTGGTGGTTCGGACAATCAATGCTGTGGATAATGCAAATGGTGAATAATTTAAGAGGGATGAAAGGCATGAAATACAATATATTGAATATAGCATTGATAATGGGCGTGGCATTGGCACTAACAAGTTGCTATGGCTATCGCCAAGTGGGTCTGTTGCAGGAGCGTGAGGACCTGCCACAATATGATTCCGTAGCCTACGAGCCCTATCGCTTGCAGGTGAACGATGAGGTGATTTATCGCGTTATAACCATGGACGAGACCATTGCCAAGACCATGTCGGCAAACGCTTCCTCTGGTGGACAATATGCCAATTCCTATCGTATCTATTCGGATGGTACGGTGGATATTCCATTCTTGCCACCTATTAAGTTAGAGGGCCTGACCGAGTTAGAGGCGCAGGATACCCTCCGCAAAGCCATGCGCGAGATTATCCCGGATGCCGATGTCAAGTTGGCTATGTACAATAAGCAATTCACCGTGTTGGGTGATGCCAACTCGGGCACCTATTCTATTTATAAAGAGCGTCTTACGATATTCCAAGCATTGGCAATGACGGGCGATCTAATGAACTCGGGCGACAGACGCCATGTGCGTATCATTCGCCCACATGGCAACAATGAGCCTGAGGTGTTGGAGTTTGATATTCGTACCAACTCGATTATCGATTCCAAGTATTATTATGTATATCCCAACGACCTGATTTATGTCAGTCGTGATAGCGGAAGTTTCTATAAACAACCCAGTTACAGTGGATTCCTTGGTTTGATTACCAGTTCGGTATCGCTACTCATTACGGTGTTGAACTATATCCCAGGTGTTTTGTATTAATCGCGTAAATTTATATACATTCAAATATGACACAAGAAGAACAAGTCCTGCAACAACAGCAGGCAGCACAACAACAGCAGCCCGTACAGCAAGCCCCTCTAATGGTAGAGGAGGAGAGTTCGGGTATTGATATCTTGGAGTGGGTATTTCGAATACTCCACCACTGGTATCTCTTTGCTATTGCGGGAATTATTGCATTCTCGTTGGCGTACTTGAAAAACCGCAAGGTGATGGAAACTTACCTCACCACGGGTACAATGATTATCCAAGAATCGCAAGGTGGTGGCTATGGCAATTCCGCTCTGATGCAAGGTTTCGGTATGGAGGCGGGCTATCGCAATGTGAACAACCAATTGATTATTTTGGGTAGTTACGACCTCATTTCGCGCACGGTGGATTCCTTGCCATTCCTCAATGTGGAATACATTACCAAAGGTCGATTCAAAACGCGCAATATTTACCGCAATACACCTATTATTGTGGAATACACGCGTTTGGATCCAATGGCGTATAACTATCTGTATAAGTGTGAGGTACAAGCAGATGGCTCGTTGAATATCACGATACCAGAGGCGGAAGATTTGCGTTTCCAACACACTGCTCACTATGGTGTACCATTCAAAACGCAATTCTTCGAGGCCACTATCGTGCCTACGGATATTATGATGCGTCCTGGGCAACACATTTACTTCCGATTCCGTACCCGCGATGGTCTGACCAACGAGTTCTCCAGTCGTTTGCAACTGAACTTCGTAACCGACCGTAGTACCATTTTGGGTATTCAGTTGGTGGGTGTAACGCCTGAACGCGACCGCGATTTTATCAACAAACTGTCCGATATTTATCTATTGCACAGCGTAGAACGCAAGAACATGGTGGCGGATAAGACCATTGAGTTTATCAACCAACAGTTGGGCGTATTGCAAGTCAGCCTGAGCCAAAGCGAAAGCGCTATGACGGACTTCCGTCAGGAGAATAAGTTTGTGGATGTGTCTTCGTATGCAGGTGGATTGATGGCGAAAATCAATCAATACGACCAACAGAAAATGGCGCTGCGCCTCAAGGAGACCTATCTCAACTACCTCACCAACTACCTCGAGCAAAAGATAGAGCAGGGTACAGTGGTAGCGCCTGTGTCTGTGGGTGTGAACGAACCTATGTTAATGACCTTGGTGCAACAGTTGAACGACCTGCACATTCAACGCGGCGAACTCAGCGAGCGCAATGTATATTATGCGAAATATACCAACGACATTAATAATGTAAAAACGGCTATTGCCGAGTTGGTAGAATCCATGAAGGCGTCGCTCAACATTGAGAAACAGGATTTGGCTAATCGCCTGCGAGAGGTGGAGAAGGACATTCAATTGCTGCCAGAGAAGGAGTTGCAAATGGTGGCTATCGAGCGTAACTACCGCATTGATGACAACTACTATACCTTCTTCTTGCAAAAGCGTGCCGAGGCTGAGATTCAAAAGGCGCGTAACACCCCTGATAGTGAGATCATGGATCGCGCACGCACAACACGCTCAATGAATAGCAAGGAGAAACGCAAAAACATGGTGGCGTATATGGCTATCGGTTTGGTGATTCCATTGCTCATTTTGATTCTCTCGGAATTGCTCAACAATAAAGTGCGCAATCCTAAGGAGGCGGAGAAATTGGGCGACTTCCAAGTGATTGGTACATTGCGCCGTGTGAAATCGCAAAACCCATTGCACGCTAAGAAACACCCGCGATCAGGATATGCCGAGATGATGCGTAGTATCCGACTGCGAATCGAATTTATCGTGCAACGCAAGAGCAATATCGCTATCACCATTACTTCTACCCAGTCGGGTGATGGTAAAACCTTTATTTCCACCAACCTCGCAGCGCAATATGCTATGACGGGTCACCCAACTGTCCTTCTTGATATGGATATCCGTAAGCCAAATGTGCATGATAAGTTGGGCTTGGAGGCGAAAGCAGGTGTTACCAACTATCTGATTGGCGATTGCGAGTTGGAGGATATCATTCTCACCCATGAGGAATTGGGCTTTGATGTTATTCCTGCGGGTACTATTCCACCTAACCCAGGTGAGTTGGTACGCAGCGATAAATTGGCAGAGTTAATGCAAATCCTGCGCGAGCGTTACGAGTATATCATTGTGGACTCTTCGCCTGTGGGTATGGTGCCAGATGCATTATCACTGATTGAGAAGACCGACCTCACCTTGTTCATCATCCGTTGTATGTCCACCAACAAGCATTTCGCACAACAGACCCTGCAAGCCCTTTCGCTCAACCATAAGGATAAGATTCACTTGATTCTTTCCGATATTCAAGTGGGCAAATCGGGCGGAGGCTATGGCTACGGCTATGGTTATGGCTACGGCTATGGCTATGGTTACGGTTATGGTGGTTATGGCTACGGACATGGCTATGGCTACGGTTACGGTCATGGTTATGGTAAGAGCAAACGCTATGGTGGCAGTTATGGCTATGGCAAGTATGGCAAATACGGCAAGTATGTGGACTACTATCGCCAGAAGTTCACCAAGAAAAAATCCGAAGAACCACACTACTATATCGATGATAGCGATGAGGATTAAATCCATATAACGCAGCAAAGATATAGGCTGATATAAAAAAACAACTGACACTCAATAGGGTGTCAGTTGTTTTTTTGTCTTACTAATGTCGAAGGTCTTAGGCGACCATTTCGCGACCACTATAGGACATGTATGGCAGTTCGTAAGGGTATGCCTACCTTATACAATCTTTGCAGGAATCAGTTTCTCACGAATCTTTACATAGATAATAGTCTCTTTCTTGGCAAAAGCGGTTTGCACATAGCCCATACCAATACCCATCTTGGTGGTTGGCAGCATGATACCGCTGGTCACATTACCAATCGTGTTGCCTTCAGCGTCACAAATCTCATATCCGCAACGAGGGATAGCACGCTCTTGGCACTCAAAGTGTACTAATTTGCGCTTCACGCCCTCGGCTTTTTGTTGGAGCAAGAACTCTTTGTCGATAAAGTCCTTGGCGTCAAACTTGGTAATCCAACCCAAACCTGCCTCCAATGGCGATGTGGTGTCGTCAATATCATGTCCGTAGAGGCAGTACCATTTCTCCAGACGCAAACTGTCGCGTGCGCCCAATCCGATTGGTGCCAAACCAAAGTCTTTTCCTACCTCAAACAACGCATCCCAAATCTGTTTGCTATGCTCCTTAGGGAAATACAACTCAAAGCCACCTGCGCCCGTATAACCTGTGTTACTGAGGATTACGCCCTGAACGCCTGCGAATGACCACTCGCGGAAAGCGTAGTATGGAATCGCACTCAAATCAGCGTCGGTCAGCAGTTGCAACATCTCGGTGGCTTTAGGTCCTTGTACAGCCAATTGACCGTAGCGGTCGCTGGCATTCTCCAGTTGCACGCCAAAAGTGTTGTGCTCGTTTACCCATGCCCAGTCTTTGTCAATGTTGCCTGCGTTCACTACGAGCAGGTACTTGGTCGTGGAGTACTTGTAGATAATCAGGTCGTCCACAATGCCACCTTTGCCGTTAGGGAAGCAGGTATATTGTGCTTTGCCTGCCTCAAGTTTGCTTACGTCATTAGTTGTGATATATTGCAGGAAATCCAATGCTTTCTCGCCTTTTACCCAAAACTCGCCCATGTGGCTCACGTCAAAGACGCCTACGCCCTCGCGGACAATCATGTGTTCTTGGTTGATACCCGTAGGGTATTGGATTGGCATGTTGAAGCCTGCAAAATCAGCCATTTTCGCTCCTAAAGCGATATGGATGTCGGTAAATGGAGTTGTTTTCATATATTCTCGCCTTTAAACTTTAATCTTTCAACTATAATCAACATTTCCTTGGCAAGCGCCAATGTTGGGCGCGCGCAGGTGTTGTCTATGTTGTCTTTAATAAATAATAATAATCGTTGTTGTTAACTACGCTTTCTCCACAATCTTCAGTATCACCTGCATTGCTTTCTCCATGGATTGGATAGGCAGGTATTCAAATCGGCTGTGGAAGTTCACGCCACCTGCAAAGATGTTTGGGCAGGGCAGTCCTTCAAACGAGAGGCGTGCGCCATCTGTTCCGCCGCGGATAGGTTGTACCTTTGGCGTTACGCCCACTTCCTTCATGGCCTCTTCCACGAGGGTAACGATATGCATTACGGGTTCCACTTTCTCGCGCATGTTGTAGTATTGATCGCGCATTTCCACCTCTACGGTGCCTTCGCCATATTCTTGGTTGAGTTTACGCACCAGATGTTCTACTTCGCGTTTGCGGCTCTCAAAGCGTACGCGGTCGTGATCGCGAATGATATATTGCAAAGTGGTTTCCTCTACGCTGCCATTCATGGCAATCAGGTGGTAAAAGCCCTCGTAGCCCTGGGTATGCTCAGGGGTTTCCCAACGAGGCAACATACTGGCAAAATGGTTAGCAATACGAATAGAGTTAATCATTTTGTGGTAGCCATAACCTGGGTGCACATTCACGCCATGTACCTTGATTTTGCAACCTGCGGCGTTGAAGTTCTCGTATTCCAATTCGCCCACAGCGCCACCGTCCATGGTATAAGCGAAGTCGCAACCGAATTGCTCCACATTAAAGTGGTCGGCACCTTGACCAATCTCCTCGTCAGGCGTAAAGCCTACGCGAATCTTACCGTGCTTAATCTCAGGGTGTTGAATCAGGTACTCGCAGGCGGTCACAATCTCAGCCAAGCCCGCTTTGTCGTCTGCACCGAGCAGGGTAGTACCGTCGGTGACGATGATGTCTTGCCCTTTGTAATCCAAAATCTCAGGGTATTTGGCTACCTCAAACACAATGTTCTTTTCCTCATTCAATACGATATCGTTACCATTATAGTTGCTTACGATACGCGCTTTCACATTCTTGCCGCTGGCATCTGGTGCAGTGTCCATGTGGGCAATAAAGCCAATAGTGGGCTTGCCTTCCACATTAGCGGGTAGGGTAGCCATTACATAGCCATTGTCGTCCAATGTCACTTCTTGCATGCCAATCTCTTGCAATTCAGCAGCGAGGTACTTTGCAAACTCCATTTGCCCTGGAGTAGAGGGTGTCATGTTGGTTTCCTCATCCGAAGTGGTGCAGAAACTCACATACTTCAAAAATCTGTCTGTAATGTTCATAGTATTCTAATCTTTAATCTTTAAACTTTCAATTTTCAACTTTAAACTACAATATCCATATCTTGGATATCGCCTTTTTCCCATGCGAGGATATTATCGCAAACATTCTCGCACATGGCAATGCGTCCTTCCCATGTGCCTGTGCCTGTATGGGGTGAGAGCACCACATTATCCAAGGTGAGCAGTTCGGGGTGAATCTGTGGTTCGTGTTCATACACATCCATGGCAGCACCTGCTATCTCACCCGTTTTGAGGGCTTGCACCAATGCCTCTTCATCCACATGCGCGCCACGCGCAGTGTTAATGAGGTAGGCGGTGGGCTTCATTATGCGGAGCGCCTTACCATTAATGATATGTTTCACTTCGGGCGTGTAGGGGAGGTTGAGGCTCACGAAATCGGCTGTTTGGAGGAGTTCCTCCTTAGTGACATATTTTATGGCTTCCGGTATCCGGTTTCCGGCTTCCAATTTGGTTTCCGGCCCCTGGTTTCCGGCTTCCAATTTAGTTTCCGGCCCCCGGTTTCCGGCTTCCAATTGGGAAATATCTATTGGCTTGCGATTATGGTAGATCACCGTCATGCCGCTTGCCACCGCTCTGCGTGCTAATGCCTGACCTATGCGCCCCATGCCAATAATCCCCAAGGTCTTGCCATAGAGCGAGTGGCTGAGGTTGTTCATTACCCCAAACGCCTCGGCTTTGCCTGCGCGCAACTTGCGGTCGAACTCCGCCGTGCGTCTGGCAATATCGTGCATAAGGGCAAACGCCAATTCGGCTGTAGGCTCAATCACGGGTTGTGGGGTGTTGGTCACACGGATACCGCGTTCGCGACATGCCTCCAAGTCGATATTGTTGAATCCTACACCGAAGTTGGTCACCAACTGCAAGTGCGGTGCCGACATGATCATTTCGCGCGTCACGGGCTTATCAAAGGTGCTCACCAGCACCTCGGCTTCCGCCAAAGGAGCGTATAGCGTATGTCCCGCTAATCGGGTAAAACCCTCTGCTGGTAATTCTGTGGTAAATGCTATCTTCATTATTTTTCTCTTTAATCTAACTTCTAACAGCGAAGCGGTCTAACATCTAACAGCCGTAGGCGTTCTAACCTCTATTTCCCTCCTACAAGTTTCTTGATTTCGTTCAACTTGTTTAATGCCTCTAATGGCGTCAAGTTGTTAATATCCAAACTCTTTACCTCATCGCGTATCTGCTCCAGCACGGGGTCATCCAGTTGGAAGAAACTCAGTTGCATCCCTTCAGGTGCGCTGATAGTGGCTTTTCCGCTGCCGATATTTTTGGGGCTATTGGCTATTGGCGATTGGCTATGGGCAATGGGTGATTGGCTATGGTTGGATTCCAAATCGCCAAGAATGTGGTTGGCACGCTCCACAATAGACATGGGCATACCTGCCAACTTCGCCACATGGATACCAAAACTATGTTCCGAGCCACCGCGCACCAACTTGCGCATAAATATCACTTTGTTGTCCACTTCGCGTACCGACACATTGTAGTTGCGTATGCGCGAGAAGTTTTTCTCCATTTCGTTCAGTTCGTGGTAGTGGGTAGCAAACAATGTTTTGGCATGTCCTTTCTGCTCGTGGATATATTCCACAATCGCCCATGCAATACTGATACCGTCATAGGTGCTTGTACCGCGTCCCAACTCATCAAACAGCACCAGACTGCGTTCGCTGAGGTTGTTCAATATGCTGGCTGCCTCGTTCATTTCCACCATGAAGGTACTCTCGCCCGCGGAGATATTATCGCTGGCACCCACGCGCGTGAAAATCTTATCCACCACACCAATGCTGGCACTCTCTGCTGGTACGAAACTACCCATTTGAGCCATTAGCACAATCAACGCTGTCTGACGGAGTAGGGCGGACTTACCTGCCATGTTGGGTCCTGTAAGAATGATAATCTGTTGTCCGTTGTTGTCCAACAGCACATCATTGGGCACATACTCCTCATCCAATGGCAGTTGTTTTTCAATCACGGGGTGACGCCCTTGGCGAATATCCACCACCAAACTGTCGTTTATATCGGGACATACATAGTGGTTCTCCACCGCCACAGTGGCAAAACTCATTAAGCAATCCAGTTGCGCTACTACGGCTGCATCTTGCTGCATTTGCGCCACATACTCGGTCATTGCCAACATCAGTTCGGTGTAGAGGCGGTTTTCTATGACTTGTATTTGTGTTTCGGCGGTTAGTATCTTTTCCTCGTAGTCTTTGAGTTCTTGGGTTATGTAGCGTTCGGCATTAACCAATGTCTGTTTGCGAATCCATGTCTCGGGCACTTGGTCGCGATAGGTGTTGCGCACCTCTAAGTAGTAGCCAAACACATTATTGTAGCCAATCTTCAGGCTGCTAATGCCTGTGTTCTCTATCTCGCGCTGTTGCAACTGTAGGAGGTAGTTTTTGCCATTCTGCTGAATATCGCGCAGTTCATCCAATTCGGCATGTATGCCTCGCGCAAAGATATTCGGTTTGCCCTGCACAGCGGGTGGGTCGGGTACAATCTCGCGCTCGATACGCTCGCGTATCTCGGTGCATAGGCTTAGTTGCTCGCCCAATAGGTGCAGATACGCATTATCTATAGCCTCTTGGCATATCTGTTTAATGGGTGCAATCGCGCTTAGTGCTTGGCTCAGTTGCACCATTTCTCGGGGAGTGATACGCCCAGTGGCAATCTTGCTCACCACGCGCTCCATGTCGGATATGCGTTGTAGGTTCTCGCGAATAATCTCGCGCTCTTGTGGGTGACGGAATAGGTGTTCCACCACCGTTTGGCGGTTGCGGATAGGGCGTACCTCTTTGAGCGGGAATGCCATCCAGCGGTGGAGTAGGCGACCACCCATAGGGGTAATCGTTCGGTCAATAATATCGTATAGCGTGGTGCTATTCTCTCGTTGTCCGCTTAGCAGTTCCAAGTTGCGAATCGTAAAGCGATCCAGCCACACATATTTATCCTCCTCAATGCGACTCAGGTGCTGTATGTGTCCTGTCTGCAAGTGTTGTGTGGCGTCTAAATAATGCAATATCGCTCCTGCGGCTATCACGCCTTGGGGCAGGTTATCCACGCCAAAGCCCTTGAGGTTCTGTACGCTAAATTGCTTGATAAGTCGCTCGTTGGTGGCTTCGTGGGTCATCATCCAGTCATCCAATTCAAAGGTGAAGTACTTATTGCCAAACGCCTCTTCAAAGTCGCGTTTCTTGCCACGGACATACAGCACCTCTTTGGGGGCGAAGTTCACCAATAGTTTATCCACATAGTCCCCCGTGCCTTCTGCCACAAGATATTCGCCTGTAGAAATGTCCAAGAACGCCACGCCAATGGTCTGTTTGCCCCATTGCACGCAGGCGAGCCAAGTGTTTTCGCGTTGTTGCAGGGTTGTTTCTGAATAACTAACGCCTGGTGTGACTAATTCGGTTACGCCGCGTTTCACGAGTTTCTTGGTCAGTTTGGGGTCCTCCAACTGGTCGCATATCGCCACGCGCAACCCTGCGCGCACCAGTTTGGGCAGATAGGTATCCAGTGCATGAAAAGGGAAGCCTGCCATTTCCAGTGCCTTGGCGTCTTTGTTGCCTCCGTTGCTACGGTGGGTGAGGGTGATATTCAGTATCTTGCTTGCGCGCACCGCATCTTCGGCGTATGTCTCATAGAAGTCGCCACAACGAAACAGCAGCACTGCATCAGGGTATTGCTGCTTGATTTCGCGGAACTGCTTCATCATAGGGGTTTCTATTTCGTTTATCTTGCTCATAATCCTTTTTTTATTTTGGCTTCCGGCTTCCGGCTACCAATATCCTCGCCTCTCGCCTATATCCTATTTTATCATCACATCAAACTTCAGGTTAATCATTCTGCCTGTCAGGTAGTTGGGGCTTGCCCATTCCAATCCATTGGCGGCTGTCACCCAATAGTAACTATTCTCGTTTTCCCAGTCAATAAGGTTGAATACATCCAGTTGCACGCTCCAACTCTCTATATGTTTTGATTTCTTCATCCATTTATCGGTGCTGGCGGAGAAGGTGCGTGTGGCACCAATGTCAATGCGGCGATAGTCGTTTATGTGTCCCAAGTAGCGCATTTGTTCCTTGTGTGGATATCCAAAAGGCATACCCTCGCTATAAATGAATTTGAGGTGCAGTTTGTATTGCGGAAAACGCGGTACATAATCTTGGAAATATACGGTTAGGTTATAGCGTTGCTCGCGTGGCATGGGTATCCATCCTAAATCGTATTGGTCGTTTATGAATTTCATTCTACTGCGCATGGTGGAGAAACTAATCCACGAGTCGGCTCCAGGCACCAGTTCGCCCATGAGTTTCATGTCCAATCCAATGGTATAACCTTTGCTGTCAATATTGCCTGAATAGCGTATGCGCACATTTTCTGCGGTATAACTCTCCAGTCGGTCGATATATTTGCCGTAGGCTTCGGCGGTGAATTTGAATGGTCTGCCCCATGCACGGAAGTAGTAGTCCGTACCAAGGACCAGTTGCCACGAGCGTTGTGCTTGCAGGCTGTCGTTGAGGTGAATGCGATTCACTCCGCCTTCCTCTTTCACCACTTGTCGCAATTCTTTGTAGAAGGGTGCTTGGTGGTATAGTCCTGTGGCCACGCGGAAAGTGAAGTCGCGTTTCCAACCTGGCATCCATGCTACGCTCACGCGTGGCGAAGGTAGCACTTCGTTGGTGAAACTCCACCAGTTGAGTCTTACGCCGCCAGTGAGCAACACATTGCCATTGTCGGTATGCCAACGATAGGAGTCTTGTGCGTAGGCTTGCAGGCGACCGCTGACCATTTGTGTGGCACCCTTCAGGGCGTAGTACAAGGTCATTTCTTGTGGGTTGTTAGGCATGCTATAGCCCATAGAATCGCGCCATTCCCATTCGTTGATGCGGTCGTTTATCATTTCTATTTGTCCGCTCACGCCCCATTGCAGGGTGTTCTCGTCGCTTTTCCATTCGCCTGTGTGTGCCAGTGTCACCATGCCTGCTTGCAGGGTATTGCGGGCATGCTCGTGCAGGTTGCCAGTGCCCAATACGGTGGCATTGTTGGTGTTGCCATGAATGGTTTCGCCGAACTGATTATTCGTATCCTCGTCAGATTTGTTTGTTAGTACATATTCGGTGCGAATATCAAAGGTTTCTTGTTCGTTGGTATAGAATCCGCTGAGGTCCATACCCAATCGGATATGGCGATTCAGTTGGTGTTGCAGACTGAGGGCTGCAAAGGCAGTATGGAATATATCTTTCTCGGTGCCGGTATGTTCTTTTTGAATCTCTAAGGGGTTTTGCATGGGTCCGAAAGAGGTTTTGTCGGATCTGGGCGCAAACTCGTAGGTATTGCGTGAGAGGTTACCCAACAGCGTAATTTCCCATGCCTCTCGCCTTTCGCCTTTCGCCTCTCGCCTCTCGCCTTTCGCCTCTCGCCTCTCGCCTCTCGCCTCTCGCCTATCTCCCACCTTCCATGTCATTTGTGTTTGGTAATCCACGAAGTTCGGATTATAGTCGCCTTGTGTGCTGAGTGTACCGAGCAGATAGCGCGAGGTCTTGTAGCGAATGCTATGCATATGACTTTGTGTGCTATCGCCCCAACCCACATATGCGCTTGCGCCGAGCAGACTCATGTTCAGTCGTGATTCCAGTCGGGTAGGGCGTTTGTAGCGAATATCTAAGACGGACGACATTTTATCGCCATATTTGGCATCAAATCCGCCTGCGGAGAAGTCCACGCTTTCCACCATATCGGGGTTAACGAAACTCAATCCTTCTTGTTGTCCGCTACGAATGAGTAGTGGTCGGTGCACTTCCAGTCCATTGACATATACGGAGTTCTCATCATAACTACCGCCACGCACATTGTATTGGCTACTCATTTCGTTGTTTTGGCTTACGCCAGCGAAGGTAATGAGCAGACTCTCAATGCCGCCACCTGTAGCGTCTGGCATGAGTCGTGCGGTGCTAATATCCACGCGGTCCATGGTATTGGTTTGTCGTTGGATTGCGCTAACGGTGATTTCGTTGAGTAGTTCCTCGTTGGTGGGTAGAACCACATTCACGCCTATGACTTCGCGTGTGGTGAAGAGTTGTTGGCGAATCGTTTCGTAGCCAATCATGGAATAGACGAGTGTAATGGTGTCTTGTAGGTTGAGGAATAGTTCGTAGTATCCATTTTGGTTGGTGGTAGTGCCGACTATTGTATTTTCCTCTACGTAGACATTCGCGAGTTCAATGCCTCGGTTGTCAGTATCGAGCACATAGCCGAATACGCGTACCTCTCGCGCTTGCGCGCGTGTAAACCCGCTGATAATGAGCGCGAAGAGCAAAATAAATACACTATATCGTTGATTAGGTGCCATTCTATTTCTTGCATCAAGATTCATTCAACCTGCAAAGGTACGAAAAAATATGCACATACACAAGTGTTTTTGGCGAAAATTTATTTTTAGGTCAAAAACACTTTTCATAAATCTCAATCCAACATGCAATAAATCTGCAAGATCTATCATACCCTCATCATACCCTAAAGAAGACATCTATGGCACTTATAGACCCTATTCTTTCCATTTAATCCCCTGCCGCGAGCTGTGTTGTTGCGAGCGGAAGAGTTGTTGATTCAAGTTGTTTGAGTTGTTGTGATAAATAATTTTGAATAGGTTTTAATGTTTGTTCAATTTTTGTTTTCAGACATGTCTTCATTTTTGGTTCTAAAAATCATAATTCTCAATCCATAATTCAAAATTATTTATTTTTCCTTGCATATCTACAAAAAAAGCAGTACCTTTGCAAATTGAATATTTTTTTACATAAAAATACAACGAATAATCACTTATTAAAAACATACACAATTACAATATGAAAACAACTAAAATCTTATCGCTCGTAGCATTATTGCTCTGCTTTACACTCAACCTGCGTGCACAGAGCGGCACCTGTGGTACAAACCTCACATGGAAATTGGTCAACGACACCTTGATCATTACTGGTTCTGGTGCCATGGACAACTCCCGCCCATGGAATTCGTATTCATCCAAAATTGTCCATGTCTCTATCTCTGAGGGAGTAACCAATATCTGTGATTATGCTTTTGAATATCACAGCAAGTTACTATCTGTCATCATTCCAAATACAGTCACATCAGTAGGTCAGAAAGCGTTTTATAGCTGCACCTCCCTAAAGCAGATAACAATGAGCAATGCTGTGGAAACAATCGGCTTAAACGCATTTTATAAAACTGCTATTACTTCTATTACACTTCCTTCTACCCTTATTTCTCTTGGCGAATATGCTTTTTATGAATGTAAACAATTAACAGAGATTACCATTCCTGGAAATCTCTCTTCTATTGCAGCGAAGACTTTCTATAATTGTACTAGTTTACGCAAATTGGTCATAGAAGAAGGTGTCAAAACGATAGGTGCGAATGCTTTTGAAGGTTGCTCTAAGTTAAACGACATTACCATTCCAGAGGGTGTCACAACTATAGATATACATGCATTTCAAGGCTGTAGTAGAATAACAGAGATTTCTCTACCATCATCGCTGATTAACCTCGGAGGTTCTGTGTTCTATGGTTGTTCATCGCTTGCATCTATTGTTATCCCAGACAAAATTACCAGCATTGAAAATCATACATTTTATGGTTGTACTTCTCTCAAAGAAGTCACACTGCCTCAAACCATACTAAAAATTGAAGAGTATGCATTTAGAGATTGTGCATTTACACAATTTACTATCCCCAGTTCTGCTACTGAAATACAAGCCTACGCTTTTTCATATTGTAAAAATCTTACATCCATAACCCTTCCAAGTGGGATGACTAAAATCCCGAACAACCTGTTTGACCATTGTAGCAGTTTAACTTCCATTGTCATTCCAGAAGGTGTAACCGCTATTGAAACAGGTGCTTTTTGGGAGTGTACATCACTAACCTCCGTTACTATTCCAGAAGGTGTTACAAGTATATATGGAGAAGCATTCTACAATTGTGATTTAACTAGCCTATCTCTTCCTAATTCACTTGAGGTAATAGGTAACAGGGCTTATTGCAATAGTTGTTCAGGTGCATATTATTTAGGAGCCTTTGCGCACAATACCAATCTTACCTCCGTTGTTATTCCTGCAAATGTATCCAGAATTGGTTCGTATGCCTTCGAAGGTTGTACATCTCTTTCACAAATTACTTTACAAGAAGGATTGAAAGAAATTGGTGCTAACGCATTTCTAGATTGTGGTGCTTTGCGTTCTATAATTATTCCAGAGGGTGTAACGACCATAGAAGAAGATGCATTTGCAAATTGCCGACTAACAGAAATATCACTTCCTCGTTCACTAAAAACGATTGGAGATAATGGTGTATTCCAAGGTAACAAATTTCTCACCTCTGTTACTATTTACGGTGGAGTAGAACGAATCAGTTCCTATGCTTTTGATGGATGTACCTCTCTATCACAAGTCACGTTGCACGAGGGTATTACGACTATTGGGGAATTTGCTTTCCAAAACTGTAGCAGTTTGCGTTCTATCACACTCCCTGAAGGTGTAACAACTATTGAAGGTGCAGCATTTTATAATTGCGATTTAAGAGACATATCGCTCCCTCAATCCCTAACGATTGTTAATGATGCTATTCGACTTCTTACGAATGGACCCTGGTATGGTGCATTCGCTAATAATCCTAATCTTACTACCATTGTTATCCCTAACAATGTAACACATATAGGAAGTTATACCTTTTCAGGATGTCATTCCCTGAAAAATATAGTATTAAATGATAACCTTTTAACGCTTGGAACAGGAATTTTTAATGATTGTTTCGCTATGGAAAGTATCACATTTCCTAAAAAAATAACTGCTATTCCTGCTACAGCTTTCCATGAATGTTATGCTCTTTCCGAAGTCAATCTGCCGGAGGGATTGATTTCTATTGGAGAAATGGCTTTTGCTTATTGTTCCTCATTGAAAACGGTTCAATTGCCTAAAACAGTCACCTCTCTTTATCGCTCTTTTGCTACCAGTGGAGTAGTCGATATGGATATTCCAGAAGGAGTTTCCGTCTTAGAATCAACCTTCGATGGATGTTCTAAACTCAAAAAAGTAACACTACCTTCCACCCTCACCACTCTTGGCGGTTACACATTCAAAAATTGTACGAGTTTATCTACAATAACGCTTCCACAAGGACTATTAACAATTGGTTCGTATGTATTCTCTGGGTGTACTGCGTTAGACAGCATAACACTTCCCTCTCAATTAACCTCCATTGGTGAAGAAGCATTCATGTCATGCTCTGCATTGCGTAATATTACCATTCCTAATAGTGTAAAAAGTATTGGTAACAAAGCATTTGCAAGTTGTACGGCATTGCGAGAAATTACTATACCCAATCAGGTAAGCTCTATATCTTCTGAGTTGTTTTCTGGTTGTACTGCATTGACTTCAATCACGCTACCCAATTCAATCACGAAAATTAATAGTTCTGCATTCTACAATTGCACTGCATTACAAGAGATTACATTACCAGAAGGACTGACGGCTATTGGTAGTTCTGCATTCTACAATTGTTCTGCATTACGCTCGCTAACTATACCAAGTACAGTTGTTGATTTAACTGGTAGCGCTATTTTTAATGCATGCAAAAGTTTGTCTAATCTTAATCTTCTTCCACTGACACCTCCCTCCATAAAAAATTCAAATTCAGGATCTCAATATCAACCACTTTACGGAACTCCATCTACTATGAAAATCAACCTTGTATGTGGGGCGAAGGAGGCATATATGGCAGATGCAAATTGGGCTAAATTAACATACCCAATCAACGAGATATTTTCGAACATACTAACTGTACAGTCCAACGACAACCGCATGGGCGAGGCGTATATCCCCACGCCAAACACCTGCGACAACAACACCGCTATCATCGAAGCACTCCCACGCGAAGGCTACCAATTTGCTGCATGGCATGATGGCAACACCGACAACCCACGTACTATCACTGTTACACAAGACACCACTTATATCGCCAACTTCGAGCCACTGACTACCTACCAGCTTACCGTAAATTATGACCCCAAGCAAGGGCATATCTCAGGTACTGGCGAATACTATCCTAACGAGGAAGCCACACTAACTGTGACCCCATTGGGCGGTTATCGTTTCAAACAATGGGGCGATGGCAACACCGACAACCCTCGCACCATCATTATGACCCAAGATACTACATTAGAAGCCCTATTCATCACGGGCGACTATTGCGGTGATGACATTCTGTACACTTTCCTCAACGACACTCTCGCCCTCAATGGTACAGGCGACATGTGGAACCTCAGCCAATATGGTTGGAACATGTATGCCGATGAAGTCTCTGCGCTCACGCTGAGCAATGGTATCACTTCGTTAGGTACTAATGCTTTTATGGATTTGATGTTCCTATCCGAAGTCACCATCCCTGCTTCCGTGAAGACCATTCACAAACGCGCCTTCGAGAACTGCCGTAGCCTTGCCTCCGTCACTTTTGCAGAGAACAGCCAACTTCAAACGATTGACCATTGGGCATTCTATGAATGTATTAATCTGAAAGCTTTGGAGATACCAGAAGGTGTGACTACTATCGGTAATGGTGCTTTCTATGGTTGTGCATACCTCGACTCCATTGTATTGCCTGCCTCTATGATGAGCATTGCAGATAATGGCTTTGCGCAATGTACCAAGTTGAGTGCCATGACCGTTCATGCTATCACTCCTCCTGCGGTGGACAGCAAGACTTTTGAGAGCGTCAATCGCGCTATCCCAGTATATGTACCATTCGGCACAGGTGCCATTTACCGTGCTACACCAATCTGGCAAGAGTTCGATATCCGCGAAATGGCAGCAGAAGAAGACTCCTGCGCAAATGCGATAGAAATCAATTGGCAAGCGGGTATTAGATTAAGTCAATTAACTACAGGTTGGTATAAGTTCAATATCGCTGATATTCACGCTAATAAGTCAGATATTACATCCCTAATTATAAACGATTTGGTTTGCCCAACCAGAGTGACCAGAGCATATTACGCTAATTGCGAGGATAACGAGGCACTTATCGAAGGTTCTGCCACTTATCAATTAGGCACAACCCAACAAACAATGACTTATGCTGACTTTGCCAACATAGTACCTGCACATGTGGACTACTTGTATCTCAACATAGCAAGTATAGTCGAAGACTGTGAACCAACTCCTCCTTGCGAAGATATTCATACCGAAGAGTACGCCACCATCTGCTACGGCGAGATCTACACATGGAACGGTCAGACCTACTCGACTGAAGGCGAGTATAGTGTTGTCCTATCCTCCGTTAATGGCTGTGATAGCGTAGTGACCCTAAACCTTACCGTACTTCCAGAGGCTATCATTACGGAGGAAATTGTTACTATCAACGAGACACACTTGCCATACATATGGCGTAATAAACGCTGTTATGAGTCAGGAAAATACATTGATAGTGAGTCATTTGCCAACTATCCATACTGCGACAGCGTGGTATATGTGCTCAATCTCATCGTAGAAGCACCAAACAAGTGTGGTCCTAACCTCTATTGGCATTATAGCAACAATACTATGACCATCACTGGCCACGGCGAGATGTACGACGACCCTGACCTCCTGTCTTATCGCACACAGGATTGGTACCCAGCGCGCGTAAACAATGTAATCCTTCCCGAAAAGATCACCCACATTGGCAATGTGGCATTTGCTGACTGCTCTAACCTCACCAACATTGCTATCCCAAGCAGTGTAACCAGCATTGGCGATGGCGCATTCTCGTGGACAGGCTTGCAGTCAATCACTATCCCTGCTTCCGTGACTGAGTTAGGCGAACAAGTCTTCGAGACTTGCAACGACCTGCTTACCATTCTCTACGAGGGCAATCCTACCACCATTAACAACCAAACCGTGCATCCGCTCATTGGTTGCGTACATCTCAATACCATTATTGCTCCCGCTGCTCTATGGCATTGCACCAATGCAGACCCCGCCTTAGAGAATCGCTATGGCGTACCACATAAAGCGCGCTATATTGAGGTCACCGATGGCTTCCTTACCAACCAAGCCATAAAGTATATCGCTAACAACGCTACGGCTTTGGAGGTGCTTGACCTCACCAACGCGACCAACACCACCTTGCCTTATGGCGCATTGAGCAATAGTTACCAACTCACTCAACTCTACCTACCTGAGCAGATAGAGGTTATCCCTGAGAGTATGATAGAAGGCGGTCGCAACCTTTCGGAGATAGTTATCCCTGCTACGGTTACAGAGATTGGCAATTATGCCTTTGCAGGTTGTATCAATGTATGGCGAATGACGG
>JBGVFY010000079.1:0-2021 GCA_045121435.1 Paludibacteraceae bacterium
CCCAGTTCTATATAGTAGTGCAGTTGCTCAAAAGCGCAAAACAAAATCATACAAGGAGATTTGCTTTTCTTGCGCCCGCTCTCTCCAATGGTTTCTGCCTCTACATCAGCATCGGTCAATCCGCCTTTTGGCTCTTTAACAAGCATCTGCGAACAAAAATGCATAAACTCGGCAGGGCGAAAATTCTTGTCGGTATCAAAGAACTCTTTTCCCGCAAGTTCGCTCTCACCATTTTTATTGTCTCCGTCAATATACCACGATGGGTTGCTTGCGTAGGCGTTTGCTCCCAAATTGTAGGGAGGGTCAGCGATGATAAGCTGTGCGTGAGGGATGCCATATACCTTAAAATTTTGGAAATGGTCATTAAATAGCTCTACCCTTTTCATTGTGCCATGGTTTTTATATTATTCTCTAATTCTTTAAGTTTTGCTATCTGCTCATCGGCTTCATCGCTCATCTTCTTGAGAGAAGAGTTAGATGTAGTCTCCTTGGATTCTATTATGCCCACCAGCCTGGTAGCAAACACCGCGAACACCACAGCCATAAATGAATATCCAACCGTGTTGCTATCATCCTCGCGCACCGCGCTACCTATAGCCATCGCACAACAGGCAACAACACCGACACACAATGCCAGTAGCATCGTCATCGCTAACACTAATCTGATCTCCTTTTTCATATTGTTTTCGTTTTCGTTTTCGTTAATCTTGTTTTTTCCACACCACACCATATCGGTCTTGGAGGGCTTGTTTGACCCATAGGATTGTTTTTCTGCCACTATTGCGGTATTTTCTAAATAAAGAGGGAGGCGTGTTCAGAAGTTCTTGCAGGGTTGTAATGCCTTCGTTGTAGCATATGTTCGTAAATCGTGTTGTCAGTGTCCCTTTGGGGATGTCGAGCTGCGCAATAGTAATGTCCGCAAATCCTGCATACCTTTGAGGTTCTGTACATTTTTCAATCTCTGCAATAAGTTGTTTTGCTTCCTCAATAATTTCCAGTAGCCGTAGTGCTTTTTGAGTAATGTTTTGTTCCATAGTTGTAGGGGTTATTTGTGAAATCTAATCTGAAGTTGTAGTGTACACTCATAAGGTATCCGGCAGTCATTGAATGTTTGGGTGCTGATACCCAACTTCCTACCAGGCAGCTGCATCCATGAGTGCCACCGGCTATCGCATGGCCTCCTCAATGGGTGGTTGCTATCCCTCTGACTCGCCCTCACCTTGCTGCCTCTCTGCGTGACTGCTTCCATGGTGCCGCAGCACACATGAGTCTCCTTGCTATTCTTCGGCCTCGCCACATACTTCGGCACCAAGCCAAGCAGCGGACACTCCGCGCAACAGTCAGGCTGCACCGGTGGCAACTGCACCATCACAATGTTTCTCTTCGGCATAGTTCTGTCATTTTATCTCGCAGCTGGAGTTGATACCCTCCAGTGCTTACTGTTTTTACTCTCCATATCGCGCTTGCGTAACGCCTTTTCGATTGATTCGCGTACCCCTTTTGCCGATCTCTCGCACTTCCGCATCTGCAAGGCGAGACGGAGCATCGCGAATGCCACAACCACCAGAGCAACACCAAGCGCAATCGCTATCAGCTTAATTATCTCCATGTTTATTCCTCGCAATCAATCTGCCTGATGCACTCCCTGCAGATGTGAATTATCTTCTCATAAGCCACCCTGCGACTCTCGCCTTTCTTGTGCCGTAGCACCCTCTTCACGATGTCGGCATCCCAGGGATTAAGGTCGTAGTCCAGCCATATCGCCCATGGCTGAATGAGGTGTTCAGAATAGTCGCTCTCGCCCACATTCATCTCGCGCACATCGTTGGGAATCATACCCAGCGCATTCAGCCTATTATATAGCATCTTGGAAATAAGTTTGCCTTCGATTGTTTGTGCCATAATTTTTCTGCTTTTAAGTGGTAATTGTTGATATCAGTCGGTTAGTTCATTATATGTGTGTCCAATATTCCAACTTATTGTAACTTAATCAGTTGGAAAAAATAGAGTCCCATTCGCAC
>JBGVFY010000080.1:0-19654 GCA_045121435.1 Paludibacteraceae bacterium
ATCCTTGCCTTTACACTATACACCTTACACCAAACACCAATTTTTATGAAAAAGATATTTTTCTTTGCAGCAATGTTGCTGCTAACCATTACTGCCTTTGCAGAAACTATGCCTGCGAGTGATTCGCGTGTGACTTATGTGGGTCGTACATTGGTAGAAGGCAACAATGTGTCTTTCGACTGGACAGCCACCTATTTCCGCCTTGCTTTCTCGGGCAAGTCATTGACCATGCATGCCTCTGACACGAAGTGGGACGCTACGCCTGAAATGGCTGCTACTCGCCACAACTATTATAATGTGTGGATTGACGCGCCTATGAGTGCCGAACCTCACCGTATTATTGAGGTGGCAAGTACCGATACTATTATCGAACTTATCGACCCTGCCTATCTAAAGTCTTCTAAACAAAAAGTGCATACCGTCATTGTCCAAAAACGCACCGAGGGCGAGCAGGGCAAAATGACCATTCACTCTTTTGCTACCGATGCCAAAGGTGTGTTCCACCAAGCGGAGCCTATCCGCCAACGCCAATTGGAGTTTATTGGTGCCAGTTACGATTGCGGTTATGGTGTGGATGATACCAGTCGTTTGGCGAAGTTCACCCCAGAAACAGAGAATGCATCGCGCTCGTTCTGTGCGATTATCTCGCGCTATTTTGATGCGGATTATGTGGTGATTGCGCATTCGGGTATGGGTGCTGCACGCAACTATAATTCTAAATTCGATGGCTATCACATGCCAGACCGCTATCTCCAAACCTTTGATATGGATTCAGCGCAGGATACTCGTTGGAATGCTGCTGAGTCGGATATCCGTCCTGCACTCACATGTATTTATTTGGGCGGAAACGACTTCTCAGTGGCGTTGCAACCTAATTACGAGAAGTTCCGCGATGGCTATTATCGCCTTATTCGCTCAATAAAAGATTATTATGGAGAGGATCACCCTGTATTGTGTGTATCGTCCAAGGCACACAGCACTTTGTTGGATTATATGCGCGATATGGTGAAGTTCTGCCCAATGCCTAATGTGCATTTCATGGCATGTTGCCCTGCATTGCACCTCTCTACCGATGAGGATCTGGGCGCAAGCATGCACCCTAACTATATTGGCCATAAAAAGTTCTCGTATGCGTATATCCCCTATGTAGCCACTATTACGGGTTGGGGATTGCAGGATAATCCTGTGGAGTAAATCACTTCCTTCCGAAGTCGGCGGGGATTTCGCCCCAGTGTTCGGTATCCCATTTATAGATTGGGGTAGTCCAAGTATTTTCGTGCAGCCATTTTTCGGCTGCACGAACTGCTATCAATAGATCTTGATTCTTAGCAGTCCATTCAATTTGGGTTTTGCATTTCTTGTCGCGTACCCATGCAATAGCGGTCTTGCTATCCGAGTACAAAGCCCATGGCAGGTTCTTCTGTTTCAGGTACGCCAATCCCAATACAATCGCCAAAAACTCGCCTATATTATTTGTTCCGCCTACGTATGGTCCACGGTGAAAAACCTGTGTACTGGTGTCGGCTATCACACCGCGAAACTCCATTTTCCCAGGATTACCCGAGCACGCAGCATCCACTGCCAAGGCAGGCAATTTCACGCCATGTTTGAGCATTTCTTCGGGCGAATCTTTCAGCGAGCATAGCGAAGAGGCTGATATTTTTTCTGCAGCGGAGCGACCTGTTATATGCTTCTCATATCCTTCCTCCAGGGCTTTCTCGGCTTCCTGACGCGTGGCAAATCCTTTGTATTTGGCAGCAACGCCCTTGACTTGGGCTTCGCATGCAGCCCACGAGTCATAGATGCCCGACTCGCGACCTTGCCAAACAACATAAAATTTTGCTTTTTGTTTTGCCATGTGAGAAAATTGTATTACCTTTGTAGCCGAATAGAATCCGAGTCACTAAACTCTAAATTGAGTAGTAGCCCCATCGGGAATCGAACCCGAATCTAAGGTTTAGGAAACCCGTATTCTATCCATTGAACTATGGAGCCCCATTGAAATAGGTATGTTTATCTATTTCGCCTGCAAAGGTACATAAAATTACGCACATATACAAACAAAACGAACAAAATGAAAGAAATTCTTGATTTTTTGTCGCAATTAGCGTGTAATAATAACCGCGAATGGTTTAACGAGCATAACGATTGGTATGTTCGCTGCCAAAAACGCTTCGAGCAGTTTACTGCCGAGTGGTTAGAACGATTGGTGGATATTGACCCCGAGTTAGCAGGATTGCAGCCTAAAGATTGTATTTGGCGCATATACCGCGATGTGCGTTTCTCGCACGATAAGCGTCCTTTTAAGGAGTGGTTTGGTGTATTCCCTGCTGTTAAAGGTGGGCGTAAGAGCGACCGTGGAGGGTATTATATCCACCTTCAACCCAATCAATGTATGTTTGGCGGAGGTATCTGGTGTCCGAACAAAGATTTGCTGCATGCGCTACGCAAAGAGATTCTTGCCAACTATGATGAGGTGGAGGATATCTTTGCCAATCCTTTGACCAATCGCTATTTCCAAGATTTCGATACAGAGTATATGCTCAAGAAGGTGCCACAGGGTTTTCCTGCGGATTTTGTACATGCCGATTGGTTGAAGCGCAAGGCTTATACTTTCTCTACGCCATTAACCGATGAGCAAGTGTGTGCGCCTGATTTCTTGGATTTGGTAACGGACATTTCACGCGCAGCGAAACCGATTAATGATTTCTTAAACTACACATTCGAGGAATACGGTGAGTTTCCTGATCGATAGTCTGTATGGAGGAGTGACCTCTGTGTTCATACTATTCCCTTTCTAATTGCCATTTGTGTTTTCGCACAAGAATGGCAATTTTTTTGTGCAATATCTTGCAGGAATGAAAAAAATATAGTACCTTTGCGGTAGATTTGGCAAAGTGTTGCCTACCATGACATATTTAATATAGCGTTATAAGCCCAGACTTGATTTCCTGAAAACTCGACACTTTCTAGGAATCATTAATTCAAGTATAGTTTATGCACGCTCATGCTTTCAGCGTGAATTTTCCGTGCGTAGATTTGAATCACATAGGTAGTCGAAGACCTCAGAACATCAAATTGAAGCGAACGAAAGCGCACGCTTTTTATTAATTAAACAAAAAACAATATGAGAAGAACAAAATTATTACTAACACTGCTGTGCTTGTGGTTGGGGTTAATGCCTTTGGCTGCGCAGTCGGTAACTATTACAAAAGAGTTGGAACTCAATCCGTTGGCATCTGCGATTGTGATGTTCAAAAATCAGTTTGGCAAATGGGAGAAACCTGATATGACAGATACTTTCCCTTACGCTGTTATTCGCATGCGATTAGAAGGTGACGAAAACGAAGTGAAGAAAGCAAAAGAGCGCTTGACTTTGTACATGGGACAACTGACTGCTGTAGTAGATCGTAATATAGAAAGTTCTAACGAGATATTATTTCTGGTGCCTGCTCGCCGACCTCAAATTTATATTGATTGCGGCGATGGGTGCGAACAGGTACTGTTGAGTGATATGCAGCAACTTCGTTCGAATGGTGTCTATTATTGCACCGTGCATTATCAACAATCAAAAGAAGTCATCGCATTAGAAGAAGAAATCGCATTACTGAAGCAACGCTTAGAGCAATTAGAAAGTGGCGCTGCAAAAAAAGAGGAAACTCAAGAGGAAGAGTCTAATGATTTGCAATTCAAGGTAAATGGTGTACCTTTTACAATGGTCAAGGTAAATGGTGGCATTATATCATTCCCTGATCAAGATATTGACTCTGTTGTATTATCTGACTACTTTATCGGACAAACTGAAGTTACCCAAGAACTGTGGAATGCTGTGATGGGATATAATCCAAGTGAATTTCATTTTACTCCACAGCATCCAATCGAAACGATTAATTGGTATGAAGCATTGGAGTTTATCTGTCGATTAAATCAAATTACTGGAGAAACTTTTGATTTCCCAACTCAAGCAGAATGGATACATGCTGCCTTAGGTGGAACAACATCAACGAATACATATTCGGGTAGTGGTGACTTACTTTTTTTGGCGTGGTTTGATAATAATTCATCAAAATCTGCGCAAGCTGTTGCTAAAAAGAATCCCAATAGTTTAGGTCTTTACGATATGACGGGTAATGTTGCAGAATGGTGCTACTATAATGATAAAAAATATGCGATAGGCGGTAGTTGGGAGTCTTCAAGAAGCGATTGTGCTATCTTAGCCAAGAATAAAACTATTGCTGAAAACACCAAATCCTCTGCAATAGGATTGCGCTTAGCGATGCATCCCAAACGAAAAAAGGATGATAATGTACGCATCCATTATTTAGCAGATAGTACCTGTGTTTTTCAGGTTGGTGATGTGTATTTCGATATGAAATATGTAAAGGGTGGTACTTTTATGATGGGACAATCAGAAAAGGAGAAGCCCGTAATAAAAAATGCAAGACCCCAACACGAAGTAACATTATCGAATTATTATATCGGAGAGACAGAGGTTACGGAACAATTATGGAACGAAATTATAGGAAGCAAATCGCACAACTCCGATTCTCTACCTAAAACGGGCATTAATTATTTCGATTGTGTACATTTTATAATTCGACTGAACAAGATAACTGGTAAAACTTTTAGTTTGCCTACAGAGGCAGAATGGGAATATGCTGCTCGTGGTGGCAAGAAAAGCAACGGATATCAATATGCAGGTAGTGATAACATAAATCATGTGGCAGTATGTTACGATAATACTACTTATATTCGTAAAGTAAAAACGAAACTACCCAATGAATTAGGACTATACGATATGAGTGGTTCTGTGAGAGAATGGTGCAAGGATAAATATAGCGATTATGGTGGCGCTGTGCAAATTATGAGTACTTCAAAATCATGGAGTGTGCCGCGTGTATTGCGATGTGGTGGATTTAGAGATGAAGTCATTTGTTGTAGTGTAGTCTATCGTAGCCAAAAAAATCCAGGATATAAAATGGATGATACAGGCTTTCGTTTGGTGCTTACTATTGATGATGAATTTGCAGAGTAGGTAGATATACAAAGTTTGCAAATGCTGAGAGTTTATCGGGTGGATAAGCGGTGGATAAGCGGAGGATAGGTAACTAAAGTGCCACAAAAAAGCCATGGATATGCCACGGATAGGCTCACGATGGTACCTTATGAACCCGTCAAGAACCCGTCAAGAACCCGTAATTGCTTGCATAGCAATAGGTCGAATGTAATCTTGATACGAGAATATTGCAAAATGACATAAAATCACACAAAAAGAAAACAATCTACGAAAAAACACCATAAATATTGACCGGATATTTGCATATTCCAAAAAAAAGTAGTACTTTTGCGGTTGATTTTGAAAAATAATCAGATTAAAAACAAAAATCAGCGTAAAATCTATGTCGAATATTCGATTTGAAGCCCTGAAAACTGCTTGGGCACACCAACCTCAGCATGTAGCCTCTACGCACCGCGCCAGTGTCATTTTCTCGCAAAATGTGTTCACACGCGAGAAAATGAAAGAATACATAGCCAGCAATATCGTGGAGGAACTTTTTGACCTCATGGACAACGAGAAGACCCTCAGTCGCGATATTGCCAATAGCGTGGCTATAGGCATGAAGAAATGGGCGATGGAGCAGGGGGCTACCCACTATACCCACTGGTTTCAACCCCTAACAGGTGGCACCGCGGAGAAGCACGATGCATTCTTCGATTTTGATGAGAAAGGGGCACCTATGGAAAAGTTCTCAGGCTCAGTGCTTTATCAGCAAGAACCTGATGCCTCCTCTTTCCCTAATGGCGGTATCCGCAACACCTTTGAGGCGCGTGGCTACTCGGCATGGGACCCTTCTTCGCCTGCCTTTGTGATTGGCGACCGCCTTTGTATTCCTACTATCTTTGTTGCCTACACAGGCGAGGCGTTGGACTATAAGACACCTTTGTTGCGTTCTATCACAGCAGTGGGAAAGGCGGCAACAGCAGTAGCAAATTATTTTGATAAGAATGTCAAACGCGTATATACCTATTTGGGTACAGAGCAAGAGTTCTTTCTTGTGGACGAGGCACTATACAATGCGCGTCCCGACTTGATGATGACAGGTCGCACACTCATGGGACACTATGCCAGCAAGAGTCAGCAGTTGGATGACCACTATCTGGGTACAATCCCCGAGCGTGTACTCGCTTTTATGAACGAACTGGAGCAAGAAGCCCTGAAACTCGGTATTCCTATCAAGACGCGCCACAATGAGGTGGCTCCTAATCAGTTTGAGTTGGCGCCTATCTATGAGGAAGCTAATCTCAGTAGCGACCACAACCAACTGCTGATGTCGCTCATGGAGCAAGTGGCGCACCATCACCAGTTCCGTGTGCTGTTGCACGAGAAACCTTTTGGGGGCGTGAACGGTAGCGGTAAGCACTGCAACTGGTCGTTGGGTACCAATACGGGCGTCAATCTCTTGGCACCGGGTAAGAATCCATACCACAACTTGCAATTCGTGACTTTCCTCGTAAATGTGCTGATGGCTGTGCATCGCCACAATGGTTTGCTGAAGGCATCCATCGCCTCTGCCACTAATGCGCATCGCTTGGGCGGACACGAGGCGCCACCTGCTATCATCAGTGTGTTCCTGGGTGCGCAGATCAACGAGGCACTCGACCAGATTGAGCATGCCGATGTGGATAAAGGTATCATTATTAATGCCAAGAAGGAGATGAAACTTGGCGTGGGTAATATTCCCGAGATTCTGCTGGATAATACCGACCGCAACCGTACTTCGCCTTTCGCGTTCACAGGTAACCGTTTCGAGTTCCGTGCGGTGGGTTCGTCTGCTAACTGCGGTGCCGCAGTATTGGCATTGAATGCGGCTGTGGCAGAGCAACTCAACCTCTTCCGCGAGGAGGTAGATGCACTTATAGCCAAGGGCGAAGCCAAAGAGCGTGCATTGTTTACGGTGATTAAACACTATTTGCACGCATGCCGCGATATCCGCTTTGACGGCAACGGATATAGCGAGGAGTGGCAACAAGAGGCACACCGTCGCGGATTGGACACCGAGACCAGCGTGCCATTGATGATTGACCAATATCTCAAAGAGAATAGCGTGCAGATGTTCGGCTCCACGGGCGTACTCAATCATGCCGAACTATTGGCGCGTAGCGAGGTGAAATGGGAAAACTACTCCATGAAACTGCAGATTGAGTCGCGCGTATTGGGCGATTTGGTTATCAATCATATTCTTCCTGCAGCTAAACGCTATCAGACGGTTTTGTTGCAGAATGTGCTCAGCGTGAAGCAAGTGTTTACGGAGAGCGAAGCGGCTACACTCAATCAGCAGGACTTGCTGTTGATTCGCCGTATTGAGAATCATGCCAGTGCTATTGTGGCAGGTGTGGACAAGATGAATAAGGAACGCGCACACGCGAATCATATTGAGGATCAACGCGAGCGTGCCATCACCTTCCACGACAACCTCGTGCCTCTCATGGAGGATATTCGCCAGCATGTCGATGACCTGGAGATGGTCATAGATGACCAACTATGGCCGTTGCCTAAGTATCGTGAACTATTGTTTATACATTAATAAATAAGACCGCGCTACGCGCTGAGAGAAGAGAGACCATTTCATTGATAGACCGGCGCAAAGCGCTGAGAGAAGAGAGAAATATGAAAAAGAAAATTATCGTTGTTTTTGGCACTTTGCTATTGACTATGGGAGCCATGGCGCAGGTGCAACATGGTGAGTCGCAGTATGCGGTTTCGTTGCATGTGGGTTATGCGCATAATCTGACATACGGCTCACACGCCAACTTTGATTTGGATGCGTATATGCCTATCAATCAGCATTTTGATATGCAAGCCAATATCCGTACCAGTACGGCTGATTTCACCACTATGGGTGTGCAACTGCGTCCTAAATTCGCATTACCTATTGGCGAATTATACATTGAAGACCGACTGTTGATGCGTTTTATGTCGCGCGACAGTTTCCGCGACTTTGTACACGCTCTGTCGGTGGGATATAAGATGCAGTATGTCAATGTGCAAGTGGGTATGAGCAACCGTATCATTACGCCATTGCCTTATGTCAATCGCAGCGAGGATGCAATGATTCTTGAACCCTTTGATGCAGTATATCGTGTGGAGGTGTTTGTGCGTCCACAAATGTCGCCATGGAATATTAGCCTTTGTGTTTCCAATATGGATAACTACCAAGTGGAGCGCATGTGGCAACCTATGTTCTATTTGGGTGGTTGGTATGATATCAACAATCATTGGCGTGTACGCCTCTCGGGTAAATACAAACTGGCAGGTATGTTCCACCTCAATGCGCACTACTATGGTGCCGAGATTCGTGCTGGTGTGGAATATAGATTTTAGTTGATAGTTTAAAGTTTAAAGGCAAGGAATTTATGAAAAAGAATATACAAATAAGTGTTGGCTATTGGCTATTGGCTATTGGTTTCATTTTCGCTGCGTGCGGTCCAGATACACGATTGGATATGGTGGGTATGTTTGCAGGTAGTTCGCCAAATATTGACCAACGTTGGGAAGTATCACAGGCATACAATCAGCAAGCAGGTTTTGCCACAATTAATGCCCTGACGGATGATTATCATGTGTATGTATGCACTGATACGCATATACATAAAACCCGCACACGCTGGGAGCATTTTATCAAGAGCTATCGTGCGGATATGTTGTGTCCTGTGGCTGTGCATTTGGGAGATGTAATTGATGCAACAACCGATTTTGAATATGTGGAAGATGCCTTGGAGCGTCATCCATTATCACAGATTCTGCCCTACAAAACCGATACACTGATGGCTGTATGCGGCAATCATGATATCTATTTCAAACAATGGGAAACTTTCATCAAAGCTTTCAAGACCAGCACCTACTATTTTGTAGTGCAAACACCTTCGGGCAAGCAGGACTTGTTCGTTGTGTATGATTCGGCTGATGGCACAGTAGGCAGCAAACAACTCAAGTGGTTGGAGACTACCTTGCAGTGGGCAGATACGCAGAATTTCCGTCATATCGTAGCATGCTCTCATACGCATTTCTTCAAACGCGATGGCTCGCAGGGACATACCTCCAACTTTACCATCGAGGAGACTTACGCATTGCTGAATCTCTTTACGGAGCATGGTGTAGATATGCTTTGGTCGGGACACGACCACGCGCGTGAGATTACGCAGGTGAAAGGCTTAACTTCTATCGTGGTGGACTCCATGAAGGATGAGGACAAAGAGCCATACTATATGCTCGTCACAATGGGCGATAAGATTGATTACGAGTTTGTTGCAGTACCATAACAACGCTACACCATGCTCATTTATTTCGGTATAGGAACTAATTTAGGCAATCGAGAGGAGAACTTGCGCACGGCACTGCAATTGCTCCACGAACGGGTAGGGGAGTGCGTGGCATGTTCATCTATCTATCGCAGTGCACCGCAAGGATTTGTGTCGGAGAATGAGTTTGCGAATATCGTTGCCGTATGCACAACAGACCATTCGCCAGAACAAGTACTAATCCTCACCCAACAGATAGAGCGCGAGATGGGACGTACCGAGAAGTCGGTGAATGGTATTTACCACGACCGAGTGATCGATATAGACCTGCTGAAGGCCTATATCCAGAAGCAGGAAGCCGGAAGTCGAAATGAGGTAGAATATAACAGCGATACGCTCACTCTTCCTCACCCGCGTATGCATGAGCGCGATTTTGTTCTCATTCCCCTCCGCGAAGTGGAAGAAATACTTGCCTATAACCTTTAAACTTTAAACTAAAAAATGCAAGTATTATACGAAGACAACCATATCATTGCTGTCAGCAAGACCTGCCACGAGATTGTGCAGGGTGATAAGACGGGCGATACGCCACTATCCGAGATCGTGAAGGCGTACATTAAGGAGAAGTACCAAAAGCCAGGCGAAGTGTTCTTGGGTGTGACCCACCGCCTCGATCGTCCCACTACGGGCGTGGTACTCTTTGCCCGTACGAGCAAAGCACTCACGCGCCTCAATGCCATGTTCCAATCGCACGAGCAGATACGCAAGACCTATTGGGCGATTGTATCTACGGATAACGGGAATCGGATATCGGAAAACGGTAAGGTAAGGTTGGAGAACTACCTTTGGCGCAACGAGAAGCAAAATAAATCTTTCGTAGTGAAACAAGGCACGAAAGATGCTAAACGCGCCGTGCTGACTTATCAGGCGATTGCTCAGAGCGACCGCTATACATTGTTAGAAGTAAATCTTGAAACGGGTCGTCATCATCAGATTCGTTGTCAGTTGTCGGCTATTGGTTGTCCTATTAAGGGGGATTTGAAGTACGGAGCCAAGCGCAGCAATCCAGACGGTGGCATATCGCTGCATGCCCGCAAAGTGGAGTTTATTCATCCTGTGAGCAAACAGCCTATCAGCATTACTGCCCCAGTACCAGATGATACGCTGTGGCAGACATTAGCAGGATTAGTAAAATAAAAATCGCTCAAACGAGCGATTTTTATTTATGTATATTTAAATGTAAATCTTATGCCAAATTAATGTTCTACAACACAAATAGTCGAAATATCGCACTATGCATTTGCACAAGTGCGATATTTTTTGTATCTTTGCGCACCTTAAAATAAATACCAAGTATTAACTGTTAATCGTTAATGGATATGAAGCACCTACTTTTAGGCGACGAAGCCATAGCGCAAGGCGCTATTGATGCAGGATTAAGTGGCGTATATGCCTATCCTGGTACACCCTCAACGGAAATTACAGAATATATTCAATTAGCCGAAAAGCGAAAAGTGAAAAGCGTTAGTTTAGAGAACGGCACTGATTACGCCTACGGTGTAGAGGATAGAAGCAAGATTTTCTGCCAATGGTCAACCAATGAGAAGACCGCTATGGAAGGCGCATTGGGTATGTCCTATATGGGCAAGCGTGCGTTGGTCTGCATGAAGCATGTGGGAATGAATGTCTGTGCTGATGCCTTCATGAACGCTGCTATCACAGGCGTGAACGGAGGACTAGTAGTAGTGGCTGCCGATGACCCATCTATGCACTCCTCGCAGAACGAACAAGACTCGCGTTTCTACGCTAAGTTTGCCATGATTCCTTGCCTCGAACCCAGCAACCAACAAGAGGCATACGACATGATGCACTATGCCTTCGACCTCTCTGAATCGCTGCGCACACCTATCTTATTGCGCGTGACCACGCGCATGGCGCACTCGCGCGCGGTGGTCGAAACAATCGACACCCCACGCGAACAAAACACTCTCTCTGCGCCTGAGAATACCAATCACTTTATCTTATTGCCTGCCTTCGCACGCAAAAATTACGCCGAACTGGTAGAAGCACAAGCCGATTTCGTGCAAACAAGCGAAGAGTCGCTATACAATACCTATACCAAGGGTATACAACCTAAAAGGGCTATCGTGACAACCGGTATAGCATATAATTATTTGATGGAGGCTAGAGGCGAGAGGTTAGAGGCGAGAGGCGAGAGTATATTAAAGATTACACAATATCCATTGCCAAAGGCATTGATTGACCAAATGGTGGCAGATGGTGCAGAAGAGATTTTGGTACTGGAGGAAGGACAACCCGTGGTAGAAGAACTGCTGCGCGGAATGGTGCCATCCTCTGTCGCAGTCAAAGGTCGTTTGACGGGTGACCTGCCTCGCATAGGCGAACTCACACCTGACTGCGTAGCTCAAGCCTTGCTGGGTGACCGGATGCCGGATGCCGGATACCAGATCCCCGAAATAGTCGTAGGTCGTCCACCAGCCTTGTGCCAGGGTTGCGGTCACCGCGACATGTACGCTGCGCTCAACGAGGTGGCTGCCGAGCACGAAGGTGCCAAGATTTTCGGCGATATTGGTTGCTACACTTTAGGTGCATTGTCGCCCTTCCATGCCATTCACGCTTGCGTAGAGATGGGTGCCAGTATCACCATGGCGAAAGGTGCTGCTGATGCAGGGCAATTTCCATCGTTTGCCGTGATAGGCGACTCCACCTTCACCCACTCGGGTATGACAGGTCTGTTGGACTGCGTGAACACCCAAGCCAATGTGGTAGTGCTGATTTCCGATAATCTCACCACAGGTATGACGGGCGGACAAGACTCGGCGGGTACGGGTCGTTTGGAGGCCATTTGTTTGGGTTTAGGCGTAGAGCCAGAGCATGTGCGTGTGGTAGTGCCATTGCCAAAGAATATGGAGGAAATCAAGCAAGTGCTCCGCGAGGAGGTGGCATACAATGGTACTTCCGTAGTCATCGCTCGCCGCGAGTGCATACAAACACTCAAAAGACACCTGAAAGCCAAAAAATAACCTTTAGCACCTTAAAACTATTAAAACTTTTAGAACCCTAAAAAACATGAAACGCGATATTATTTTAGCAGGCGTAGGCGGACAAGGTATCCTATCTATTGCCACCGTGATTGGCGATGCAGCCCTGAACGAAGGTCTTTATCTCAAGCAAGCCGAAGTGCATGGTATGAGCCAGCGAGGCGGCGATGTGCAATCGAATCTCCGTCTATCATCAGAGCCCATTTATTCAGACCTTATCTCCAAGGGTGGGGCAGACCTTATCATTTCACTCGAACCAATGGAAGCCTTGCGCTATCTACCTTATCTAAAGGAAAATGGCTGGATTGTCACCAGCAACAAACCCTTTGTGAATATCCCTAATTATCCTGACGTAGAGGAGGTTATCAAGCATGTTGAGGCTATTCCTCACCACGTGCTATTGGATGTAGAAACACTGGCTAAGGAAGCGGGTGCACCTGCGCAAGCGGCCAATATGGTGCTACTGGGTGCAGCTATCCCAATGTTAGGCATAGACCATGACAAGATTGTAGCTGGTGTCCGCCGTATCTTTGCGCGCAAGGGCGAAGCCATTGTTGCTGCTAATGTGGCTGCCATTGAAGCTGGATTCTGTGCTTCTAAATAGTAAATAGTAGATGGATTTTATATTGTTACTCATAGGCAAGGCGCAATGTTGGCGCCGCGCAGATGTTGTCTATGTTGTCTTAAGAAAATAATACCGAATGAGTTTTCCGTTAAATAAACAACTCGTGGACCAAACATGTATTGATTTTGGTCTGCGCAACGCCAAGGAGTTGGGTGCCTCATCTATCCGCCAACTCGTGGGCGTAGTCAAAGATATTGAGCGTGCCACAGGTGTGGAGTTTATCCACATGGAGATTGGCGAACCGGGTCTTGCTGCCGAGCAGATTGGTATCGCCGCCGAACACAAAGCCCTGAAGGACGGATGCGGTTCGCATTATCCTCTCATTACTGGTATTCCCGAGGTGAAACATTGGGGTAGCGAGTTCGTGCGGGCGTTTATTGGTTTGGATATTCCGCGCGATTGCATTGTGCCTACTGTGGGCAGTATGCAAGCCGCTTTTGCAATAAATATGTTGGTGTCGCAGTTGGATGAAAAGCGCGATACGATTCTCTTTCTCGACCCTTGTTTCCCTGTGCAAAAGCAGCAATGCAAGGTGATTGGTGTGCGTGTGGATGCTTTTGATGTGGCGGATTACCGTGGCGAAGCCTTAGCAGCCGAGTTGGAACGCCATTTCCAATCGGGTAGGATAGCCGCAATGCTCTTCTCCAACCCAAACAACCCATCGTGGATGTGCCTTACTGAACGCGAATTGGAGATTATAGGACGCTTGGCATCGCTATATAATGTGTTGGTAATCGAGGATTTAGCCTATCTGAATATGGACTTCCGCGATTCGGAGCGCGGTACGCCATACGAGCCACCTTATCAGCCTACTGTAGGACGCTATACCAACAACTGCCTGCACATGATTTCTTGCTCCAAGATGTTCTCCTATGCAGGTCAGCGTGCAGCGATTATCGCTATCAATCCGTATCTGGCGCACCGCCGATTTGCTTCATTGGCCGAGCGTTATCAAAACGATGGCGAGTTCCTGCGCAACTTTGTATATAATGTCTTGTATAGCCTTTCTTCGGGTGTAACCCATTCGGTGCAATATGCCATGACAGCCATGTTTAAGGCAGCATGCCAGGGGAAGATTGACTTTGTGCGCACCACACGCGAGTATGCCCGCAGAGCCAAGATTGTGAAGGATATTATGCTCAAAAATGGTTTTCACATCGTTTATGATGAAGATGCAGACGGACAGGAAGTAGGCGATGGTTTCTTTTTCACCTTCGGCTATAAGGATTGGACAGGCGAGAAGATGGTGAATAAACTCATTTACTACGGTGTATCGGCTATTTCGCTCAGCAGCACAGGTGCCAAACGAGAGGGTATGCGTGGTTGTGTATCATGCATACGCGACGACCAATACGAACTGCTTGACCAACGCCTTGCGCTGTTCAATCGGGATTATCACGATAAATAGTGTTTAGTGAACGCCCTAAAGGGCTACAGTTTAGTGTTTAATGTTTTGAAGACAAAGAATATGAAATACCTATCTCCCATAGAAGCCGTTCGCCTCGTGAAATCAGGCGACACGATTGTGGTGCAAGGTTCCACCTCCATTCCTATGGTCCTATTGCGCGCACTCACCGAGCGTGCCAGCGAACTACGCGATGTGAAAGTAATCTCGGGATTTGGTATCCATCCCGAGCCAGCACCCTATGCCAAACGCGAACTGATGGACTCCTTCCGCGCGCTGAATATCTTTGTACCCAACAATCTCCGCCAAGCCATGCGCGAGGGGGTGGCAGACACTATCCCATGCTTCTTGGGCGAAGTGCCTTTCCTCTTCCGCAGTGGGCAAGTGCCTGTGGATGTGGCATTTCTGAATGTCAGCGAACCCGATGAGAATGGCTATTGCTCTTACGGTATCTCTGCGGACATTGCCTTCTCGGGGGCTGAATGTGCCAAGACGGTCATTGCGCAGGTCAATAAATACATGCCTCGCACTTTTGGCGACCCCGTAATACATGTCAGCCAAATCGCTGCAATGTGTCGTGGAGATGAACCATTGATAGAGGTACCTACACCCGTGCCAAGCGATATAGAAACGCGCATTGGCAATTTTATCGCCAACGAGATTCCTGATGGCGCTACCCTGCAGATTGGTGTTGGTGGCATTCCTAACGCAGTAATCAATGCGCTGAGCCATCACCAACATTTGGGTTTGCATACCGAGGCTATCACTGATGGCGTATTGCCATTGATAGAGAAGGGTATCATTGACAACTCGCTTAAGAAGATCTACCCGGGTAAGTCATTGGGCAGTTTGGTGTTAGGCTCTAAACACCTCTACGAATACATGGATAACAACCCAGACTTCGTAATTCGCGATGTAGCCTTCACCAACGACCCACAAAACATTCGCCAAAACCCCAAAGCCATGGCGATAAACTCCGCCATTGAGGTGGATTTGACGGGGCAGATTTGTGCCGATTCGATTGGCGAAACGATTATATCGGGTGTAGGCGGACAGCACGACTTTATGTACGGTGCTTCGCTCTCTGAAGGAGGTAAATGCTTTATCGCTTTGCCCAGTATGACCAGCAAGGGACAATCAAAGATTGTTGCTAATCTGGCTCCAGGTGCAGGCGTGGTAACCACCCGCTTCCAAGCGCAATATATCGCCACCGAGCATGGTATCGTTTACCTGCGCAACCTGCCATTGGCAGAGCGTGCCAAAGCCCTGATTAGCATTGCCGACCCATCGGTAAGAGAAGAATTGGAGCGTGCTGCTGTCAAACGATTTGGCATCGGATTCCTACGACTGAAGTGATATTCGTACTACCAAATTATTTACAAGAAAAATAGGTTAGATAGCATTTTTGGTACTTAAATAGCACCTAAATTTGCATATTCCAAATAATTTTCTTAATTTTGCAGCGTAAAAACATAAAAATCGTATATTTTATGCTTAAATATCCACTACTTGTTAATTTAGTGATGGGGCTTGTAGGCAAGATTGAGTTGCACAAACTGAACGCCGCCTCCAAAGATCCCCGCAAGGCACAAGAGAAGACGCTTCGCAGAATGCTTGAAATCTCCAAGGACACTGTCTATGGACGTGAGCATCACTTTGCTGAGATACTGGACTGCAAAACCGATACAGAGTTGTACGCTCGCTATCAACAGTATGTACATAAGCAAGACTACGAGAAACTGCGTCCATATGTCAATCGTGCTAAAGAAGGTGCTTCTGATATTCTCTTCCCAGGTCATCCAGTTATGTACGCTACTACCAGTGGCACTACAGCAGAACCCAAATGGATACCTATCACCAAACACTATCTCAAGCGTATCTACGGCAAGATGACACGCCTATGGATATACAATTTCATCCGCCATCGTCAGATGGTTTTTGCAGGCAGTGTGGTGATTATTGTGGGTAAAGCAGAGGAGGGTCGCGCCTTGGATGGCACGGTGTTTGGTTCCGTATCGGGCCTCACGCGCAAAGATGTGCCACAGTTTATCAAAAAGCACTATGCTTTCCCTGCTACCGTGTACGATATACCTGATTACAACGCACGCTATTATGCCATCATGCGTCTGAGCATTGAGCAAGATGTCACGATGTTGGTGACTGCCAACCCCAGCACCATCGTAGAGATGCAGCACAATGCTATTGAATACTACGACAAGTATGTGGAGGACATAGAGACAGGTACTATCAACAAGGATATGAATATCCCCGACCATATCCGCCAAGAGTTGGAGGCTACGCTCAAACCTAATCCCAAGCGTGCGGAAGAGTTACGCCGCCTGAAGAAGGAATATTATACACCATTGCCACGCCACTATTGGCCTAATCTGCAGACACTCTCTACATGGAAGTGTGGCAATACGAAGGTGTATCTGGACAAGTTCCAAGGCTCTTTCCCAGACGATATTTGTCACCAAGAGATAGGTTACTTCTCATCCGAGTGCCGATTTGGCTTCGTGATGGACGAAGGTATAGATACCACTTTGTTCCCACATTTCCACTACTATGAGTTTATAGCTGAAGAGGATTTGGATAATCCTAATCCACGCTATTGGCAGCTGCATGAGTTGGAGGAAGGCAAACGCTATTCGCCTATCGTAACTACCTATGCTGGCTTGTATCGCTACGATGTGAGCGACTTAGTAGAAGTAGGACCTAAGTACCTCAATACACCTACTATACATATGGTGCAAAAGGTGAATGGTATAGTCAGTATCACAGGCGAAAAACTACAAGAAAATCAATTTATGACTTCGGTACAAAAGGTAGAGAAGGATCTGGATATGCCAACCAAATTCTCTATAGCTTTTGCCGATGTCGAACGCAGTACTTATCACTTCTATTTTGAGTTTGCCGACCAAACTACCTCGCAAGCCGATGCTGAACGCTTTGCAGCTGCTGTGGATGTGGAACTCAAGAATATGAACATTGAGTACGAAGCCAAACGCGACAGCTTACGCCTGAAAGATCCAATCACCCACCGCCTGCGTAGCAACGCTTTTGACCAATTCAAACAAGCCTCTATTGCGGATGGTTCTGGTCGTGACGGTCAGTTCAAATTAAACCTGCTTTTGCAAGACGAAAATCGCCATGCTAAGTTCAAACAATTGGCACTTGATGCCAAAGAAGCAGTGGGCAAAGCCATTGATAACTTGGAGCAAAAACATCAAGCCCGCAAGGTAGCACGACAAGCCAAACACCGCAAACACTAATCAACAACACGCTTATGAATCAGCAATACGAACAGCTACGCGTGAGGGAAGGGGAGTATATCCCTCAACCTGCAATGGATTATCCACAGGACAATCCATTCGCGCGCACGCTCTTTCCTAAATATACCAAGCAACTCGCTATAGATGATAAATATCCCTATCTGGATGATAGTGTAGGGTATAAGTGCAATCTCTATTTAGGCTACTATGTGTTCTTGCACTTGCTGCTTCGTATCAAACTGCGTGTGCAAATGGGTTTGCGTATTCGCGGACGCGAGGTGCTTAAGAAGTATAAAGAAGGTCTGAAGAACGGCGCTATCACTATAGCCAATCACGTCTATCGTTTGGACTGTCCATGCGTGCTGATCGCTGTGAATAGGACACATAACACGCGAATACCTATGTTCGCACCCAATTTCCGCACCAAGGATGGCTATTTCATGCGTATTGCAGGTGGCATACCTATTCCCGAGGCAGAGGCTGGTATGAGTGCCATGAAGAAGTTCAACGAGGCTTTTGATGAGTTCCACCGCCGTGGTTGGTGGTTCCATATCTTCCCAGAGGCATGTCGTTGGGATATGTATAAACCGCTGCGCCCTTTCCAAAAAGGGGCTTTCACCATGAGTTACAAATACGATATGCCTTTGTTGCCCTGTGTGATTACCTACCGCGAGCGTAAGGGTATCTTCCGTCTGTTTGGTCCAAAGGAATTGCCACTATTGACCGTCACTATTGGCGAACCCATTTATCCTGATACCACGCAACCACGCAAAACAGAGGTTGATCGATTGCGCGAAGTTGCGCATACGCAAATGCAACAAATGGCGGGTATCACCGATAACCCATGGCCTGCTGCTTGGGGAAATCAATGATTATGCAGTATTGTATTTTTGATAATATGAACCAGTGCAACGAGCAAGAGATTGCTCGTTTGCTGCCTTTGGTCAGTGACCAACGCCGCCAACAGGCATTGGCATACAAACATTTGTTTGGACAATTCTGCTGCCTCAAATCCTATGAGTTGCTCCTGCAACTCCTCGCCTCTTCTGGTTTCCGGACGCCAGATGCCGGATTTTCCACTCCGGATACTGGATGCTGGACGCCGGACGCCGGATGCCCAACCTTCCTCTACAACGAATATGGTGCCCCCCGTTTGGAGCATGGGCCGTGCTTCTCTATCTCGCATTGCAAAAATGCCATAGCGGTAGCCATTAGCGAAACACCTATTGGTATTGATATTGAGCATATTCGCATTGCCCGTCCCGAATTAGTAGAGCGTACCATGAACGAAGCCGAACAACAACAGATTTGGGAATCCGACCAACCGAATATCGCTTTCACTCGCCTTTGGACACGAAAAGAGGCGGTGCTGAAGTTGCAGGGCACGGGCATTATTGGCGACATAAAAAATACCTTGGTCGCTCTCGACAATATCGATTTGCAAACCAAGGTAAATATCGATAAGCAGTACGCTTACACTCTCGCTATTCTGCGATAATTGGGCCCCCAGAATCCGGATTCCAGACGCCTAAATTACAACAACGCAAAATCTATCACCTCTTGTATATCTTTCACATAGTGGAAGGTCAATCCCTTGAGGTATTTAGCGGCTATATCTTCCACATCCTTACGGTTGTCGTGGCAGAGTACCAGGTCGGTGATACCAGCGCGCTTAGCAGCCAGTATCTTCTCTTTCACACCGCCGATAGGTAGTACTTTACCGCGGAGTGTCATCTCACCTGTCATAGCAATGCGTGGACGCACTTTGCGGCGTGTGAACGCACTCACGAGGGCTGTTGTCATGGTGATACCTGCGCTTGGTCCGTCCTTTGGAATCGCACCTTCTGGCACATGGATATGCACCGAAGTACTATCTAAGGTCTTGCGTGCTATGCCAAACTGATCGGCATGCGCTTTGATATAGCCCATAGCTATGGTGGCAGACTCTTTCATTACATCGCCCAAGTTACCTGTGAGCGTGAGGGTAGGG
>JBGVFY010000081.1:0-34065 GCA_045121435.1 Paludibacteraceae bacterium
ATATGAGTGTGGATTTGATCAATGTAGAGCCCTTTGTTGAGAAGATGCTTTCAGCGGTCAAGTTAGGACGCTTCTTACCTCGCCAACGCTCCACAACCGACACCCCAATCATCCATTGTGAAACGATAGGCAATGTGTTACAACAACTGAGTGCTAGATAAAATAGATATACCTCATTAAATTTAGTTACATTTGAAATAAAGTGCAACAAATATCTTGGTGAAATAGAAGGCATAGAATAAAATCAATATAATGGCAAAAAAGACGAATGACATATTCATTAAGTTTTTAGAATTATTGAATACTACCTGGGGAAAATTGTCTATCATAGTCATTATTGCGGGTGCAGGGTTTCGCTTTGGTTGTTTATATCAGGAAGCAAGGATGAATCGTGAATATGCAAAATTTGAGGAAGAAAAACGATGTGAATGGCAAAAAAAAAGAATTTGAATATCAACAACAATTGATAGAACAACAAGCAAATATTAAAGAAAAGGAAATCATTATTAAGATATATGAAACAAGACAGAGATGAATTAAAAATAGAGGATATATATTCATTTCTTTGCGATGCTTCACAAATAAATGAAACTGCTGAAACAAAGCTCAGCACCACAACTTCGTTTTTAGAAAAATATTTATCACAGCAAAAAGAAATAAATAAGAAAGCATTACCAATTGCTATTCTTTTTACTATTTTTCTTATTGTAGTTATGGTTGGTGGTGCTTATTGTGCTATGCGTATGTTTGAGTTACAATCAGAAAAAGAATTAACAGATCAACTTATTATAAAAAATGAATCTGGAGGATATACATATAGAACAAAAAATAATCACCCCGTTTCATATCAAGAACTAATGAGTGAATGCGATTCTTTGCGCAAGGAGACATACTTGATCAAAGAAAAGTTATATTCTTTTGCTATTAGCGCTATAGAAACAGGTGCAGTAACTATAGATTATGACTCGTGGACATGTCAATCTAATCAAATTTGGTTAAATGCGCGGGAAGTAGTTACAGATAAAGAGGGGAATTACTTAATATACGAAAATTCAGATGGAAAGATTGTTACATTTGAGGAAATTATGTCAGAAAGAGATTCATTATACAACCTTTTAGATTGTTTCAAATATAAGTTATCCCTTGTAGAACAAAAATATGAAATAAAATTCGTTGAAAGTAGTGGAAGGGTTTATATGAAATCTGAAAAAGTGGATTCTGCATTATTACTATTACCTTATTATCGAGATAGAATAACACGAACAGAAAATGGATGTTGGGGTGTTTATGTGTATGAAAATAAATAAAAATATACTCCGAAGTGTCGGAGAAATATAAAATAATATATTAACATAGTATTACTATTATTTCGCATTCAAAAGAAAAAGCCTAGGAAACTGATTTCTTAAAGAATCGGATAATATCAAAGGAAACCTTACCAACAAGGATTTTCCTAACTACAACCTAATAGTTCACACTTGGTGTGGACTCTCTATAGGTTGTAGGCGGCGGTTCTTCCTAGGCTCCTCCGTAAATGCGAATAGAGGTTCACACCTTTTGTATCTCCTTACGATATTGAACAATACTAGAATCCATATACAAAAAAAACAGAAACCGATACTGATAAATATCAACGGAGGATGCCGAAAATCCGATGAAGAGTAGGCAAAAATAACATAATATTATGAAAAAATCTAAATTCTTTTATGTGGCAATTGCATGCTGCTCTTTCCTTCTCCAATCATGCAGCACTTATTACGATTACATCCAAATGTTAGCCACCAAACCAGTCAATCAATCTGCACCTATTTCTCAAGTAAATGGAGGAGTTCTATATGAAGATGAAAACTGCGCTGTATTCTATAAGTTTTGGAGCGATGGTGGCAATGCTGGTTTTGAATTTTATAACAAAACAGATAAAATCATCTATTTGGATTTAAGTAAGACTTTCTTCATTAGAAATGGAGTTGCATATGATTATTACCAAGATCAAACAGTAACCGAAACGGAAAGTACAAATACATCCATATCGCACACTCAAGGATATAGTCTTTCTGCAACGCGCTCATATTCAGCATCTATTTCTCAATATTACACAGGAAACTTTGGCGTAAAACCACTAACTCAATATGATCCTAAGGCATCTAGTGCTACACTCGGAGTGTCAAAGTCTTATGGTGCAATGCTATTCGGGGCTGCAACTACTACATCCATGATAGGGCGTTCAACGAGCGTGTCAACTTCTAATACAGCAATTCTTGCGATTCCTCCTAGGTCATCAAAATTTGTTGAAAACTTCTCTATCATCTCAAGCGAGATAGTAAGTTGCGACTTGAAGTATTATCCAGAAGAATCAGATAAACTTACTTTTACAGCCGAAACATCTCCTGTGACATTTGGTAATTATATTACATTCAAGATTGGTGAAAATTCAGACTTACAAAGCATTGAAAATGAATTTTATGTTTGCGAAGTCGCTAATTATGTTAAGCAAGATGTTACGGAATATGTTGAACGAGAGAAAACATGTGAGAATATTTTAACTCCAACAGAAATTAAAGCACAAAAATACCAACCAACAATTTATGATAGATATATTACAGTTGGAGATGAAACATCCTTCTATAAAACATATCGAGTACTCAGCAAAAGTACATTATACAAACGCAAACCAACAAATTTATACTGGAATTCTACATATAAAGGTTATACAAAAAGTGAAGGTAATTCTTTTACATTCATAGTTCCAACATCAAATAAGTAAGATTTTTTCGAGCTATCTTTGCTACTCTTGCGCTACCCTTACGTAAGAGTAGCATTTTTTTTACATACACATATCTACCTCAAATAACGACTCAATAATAGCGTATTAATGCAAGTTTTTCAAATCACGCAGATAATCTTCCTTTCCCTCAAAAATTTGCAAATCTTATTTCCATTACACAATAGATTTGAATACGTTGGAACAAATTTCACAAAATGGATTCATTGATTTATTTTGCACTATAATAAGCTACTCTCAAAACTTTTTTCTAAAAAATACTCACGCGGGAAGCTTAGTAAACACTACACTTCCCGCGTGTTGTATATGCTATTTACTCTTCAGTATTCCCGACAAACTGTCACCGGGCATCATCGGAGTGGTAACGAGGTGGTATCGGTACATTTGGGAAACTTTAAAAGTTTCCCCGCAAATATTCTGCTCAATAGTATCACTTTTCAAAATAAATTACACTGCCAGCTGATTTTATTTGCATATTTGCAAAAAAAATATTACCTTTGCGCGGAATTTTGTGTAAAAACAATTATTAACCATAAAAAACAACTTTATTATGTTTGAAAATCAACCTAAAGGTCTGTTTGCATTGGCACTGGCCAACACAGGCGAACGATTTGGCTACTACACTATGTTAGCCGTATTTGCACTCTTCCTCCGTGCGAACTTCGGATTGGAAGCTGCAACCGCAGGACAAATCTATTCTACCTTCCTCGCGTTGGTATATTTCTTGCCACTCGTGGGCGGTATCTTGGCTGATAAGATCGGTTACGGCAAGTGCGTGACTATCGGTATCATGGTGATGTTCTTGGGATATATCCTGCTGGCACTGCCTTTGGGAAGCGACGGCTTCGCAATGGGTGCGATGATTGCTGCATTGGTATTGATTAGTTTCGGTACTGGTCTATTCAAGGGTAACTTGCAAGTGATGGTAGGTAACCTCTACGACGATCCTAAGTACGCTGACAAGCGCGATGCTGCGTTCTCATTGTTCTACATGGCAATCAATATCGGTGCAATGTTCGCTCCTACCGCTGCTGTGAAGATCATGGATTGGGCACAAACCAGTCTTGGCTGGAGCGTAAACGATAGTTATCACTTCGCCTTCATGGTGGCTTGCGCATCATTGGTATTGAGTATTGCTATTTACTACGCTTGCCGTCCTTGGTTCAAACATGTAGAGAACTCTGCTAAGCAAGTTGCTGCTACTGGTGTGAAAGTAGAAGAACTGACCCCAGAGCAAACCAAGAAACGCATCGTGGCATTGTGCCTCGTGTTTGCAGTGGTAATCTTCTTCTGGATGGCATTCCACCAAAATGGTTTGACCTTGACCTACTTCGCTAACGAGTTCGTTCAACCACTTTGCACTGGCGTACAAACTATGTGGTTTGATATCATCAACTTGGTGATGATCGTGGTAATCATTTACGCAGGTTTCTCGCTCGTACAAAGTAAAGAGAAGAAAACAAAAGCTATCTCTGGCGTGGCTATCGCTGCTGCTTTGGGCGTGTTGGCATACAAGTATTTGAACATTTCTGCAGACGGTATCACCCTGAGCGCACCTATCTTCCAACAATTCAACCCATTCTATGTGGTGGCTTTGACCCCATTCAGCATGGCATTGTTTGGTGCGTTGGCTAAGAAAGGCAAAGAGCCATCTGCTCCACGCAAGATTGCGTTGGGTATGGTGGTAGCTACTATCGCGTATATCGTAATGGCTGTAGCTTGCGTTGGTTTGCTCACTCCAAACGCACAAGAGTTGGCTCGCGTGACTGGCGACCCTACCTTCGTAAACGCTAATGTATTGATATATACTTACTTGATATTGACCTTTGCTGAGTTGTTGCTCAGCCCAATGGGTATCTCATTCGTAAGTAAAGTGGCTCCTCCTAAGTTCAAAGGTATGATGATGGGTGGCTGGTTCGTGGCTACCGCTATCGGTAACTACTTGGTATCTATCGGTGGTAACCTCTGGGGCGACATGCCATTGTGGGGCGTATGGAGCGTATTCGTAGGCGTTTGCGCTGTGGCTGCTATCTTCATGTTTGCCATGATGAAGAAACTCGAAGACGCAACGAAGTAATAAACGCAAAGCGTGTTCAACAGTCGTTCAAAGTTGTTCAGCGCTTCGCGTTCAACATTGTCTGAACCATATTGAACTATTTTGAACAATGAATACTTTAATTCAAGCAATAACCGACTACACGACGGCTCTGGAGCAGAAACTCTCTGCTCTGGAGGCGCGTGTGGCTGAGCTCGAAGAAGCCAATGAGGCGATGAGGCGAGAAGGCGATGAGGCGAAAGCCTTGATTGCTGCGCTGCAAGCAGAGGTGGCAGCCTTGGCGGCTACTGGTGTAGCACTCCCAACCTCCGACCCTGAAGTGGAGATTGAACTCATTGTTGAGGAAGATAATCCTATTGATGGGGAGAGTGAAGAACAGTTCCCTTCTGCTGAAGAATCACAAGAGGAACTTGAAGAACTGGATATAGTACAAACTCCAGTAGCAGAAGAACCTATCGCGGAACCAATACCTGTGGTAGAAGCACCAACCGCTGAGCCAGAACCAGAGCCAATGGTAGAACTACCTATCGTTGAGCCAGTTGTAGAACCTGCTCCCGCACCTGCTCCAGAACCAGCGCCTGCTCCTGCGCCACAACCAGCGCCACGCCCAGTGCCACAACAGACATCGCTCTTTGGCACCGCCGTTGAGGATATTCGTCAGGCCATCTCTTTGGGCGATCGCTTCCTCTTCCAACGCGAGTTGTTCGCTGGCAATGGTGAGTTGATGCAGAAGACCTTGGACGAGATCAACACCCTCTCTTCGCTTGGCGAAGCCATGGGGTATGTGCGCGACAATTTCGATTGGGATAAGGACTCTACCGCCGTACAACTTTTCGAAAACGTACTCAAACGCCGCTTTAGTTAATAACATCCTACTCGCTACGCTCGAGAAATCTAAACAATCCCAACAAAAAAGGTGGTTTAGATAGTTTGGATTTCTACGCGACAGCGTTAGGAGATATGATAATCATTATGCTCTACATCGTACCCACACCCGTTGGCAATCTCGAGGACATCACTTTCCGCGCACTCCGCGTGCTGAAAGAGGTGGACTTGATTTTGGCAGAAGATACCCGCACTTCATCCGTATTGCTCAAGCATTACGATATTCATACGCCGCTCAAGAGCCATCATAAGTTCAACGAACATGAGACCAGCGACGATATGGCAGAGCGTATTGCTGCAGGTATGACGGTGGCATTGATTTCGGATGCAGGTACGCCATGTATCTCTGACCCTGGATTTATGTTGGTGCGTGCATGTGTAGAGCGCGGTGTAGAGGTACAATGTTTGCCTGGTGCAACGGCATTTGTACCTGCCTTGGTGGATTCGGGTTTGCCTAACGACCGCTTCTATTTCGAGGGCTTTTTACCTCAAAAGAAAGGTCGTCAGACACGCATGAAAATCCTCGCGGAGCAGACCCATACAATGATTATTTATGAGTCGCCCTTCCGTTTGGTAAAGACCTTAGAGCAGTTAGCCGAGGTGATGGGTGGCGAACGCCGTGCGAGTGTCAGTCGTGAGATCAGCAAACTGCACGAAGATACCCAACGCGGTACACTACTCGAATTAGCAATTCACTACAAACAAACGCCACCTAAGGGCGAAATCGTACTGATTGTAGAAGGAAAGAAAGAATGAGCAGCAATCTGCAAATGAAAATATTAGCGAAGGAGACCGCCATTTATGGCGTTTCATCTATCGTAGGCAAGTTTCTCAATTGGATGTTGGTGCCGCTGTACACCTATGTGCTACAGCAGCAATCGGACTATGGTATTGTGACCAACTTGTACGCGTGGACTGCGTTGCTATTGGTGATTTTGACATATGGCATGGAGACAGGGTTCTTCCGCTTTGCTAATAAAGAAGGTCAGAACCCACAAACCGTATATAGCACCTCGCTGATTGCTTTGTTCACCACTTCGCTATTGTTTGCAGTAGCATGCGTGATTTGGCAGACACCCATTGCCCATGCGCTGGGGTATCCCGCACATAGTGAGTTTATTGCACTGCTCGGCATTGTGGTAGCGATGGATGCGTTTGCCAGTATTCCGTTTGCGTATCTGCGCTACAAGAAGCGTCCGTTGCAGTTTGCTGTGCTGAAGTTGCTGTTCGTGTTCTTGAACATTACATTCAACCTGTTCTTTTTGGTGCTTTGCCCTAAGATACAAGACTGGTCTATCATTAGTTCGTGGTATAATCCCGAATATGGGGTAGGGTATGTGTTTGTGGCAAACATTATGGCAACAGGTATTCAGACGCTGTGCCTATTACCAACCATACTGGATTCCGGACGCCGGATGCCGGAATTATCTCGAAAGCCCTCCGCACAACTCTTCTCTGCTCAACTGCTCAAGCAGATGTTGCGCTACTCGCTGCCATTGTTGGTATTGGGGGTGTGTGGCATTATGAACCAGACATTGGATCGTATTCTCTTCCCATTCTTCTATTCAGGCGCAGATGCGCAGACGCAATTAGGTATATATGGTGCCTGCTTCAAAGTGGCGATGGTGATGATGATGTTTACACAGGCATTCCGCTATGCGTATGAGCCATTTGTGTTTGCCAAACATAAAGACAGAGAATCGGTGGAGGCATACGCCGATGCTATGAAATACTATGTTATCTTCTCCTACATGATATTGTTGGGGATGATATTCTACCTTGACCTATTGAAATTTATTATTGCGCCTTCCTATTGGGAGGGACTGAAGATTGTGCCAATCGTGCTCTGGACCTATATTTTCCAAGGCGTGTATTTCAATCTCAGTTTTTGGTACAAACTCACCGATAAGACCCAATGGGGAGCCTATTTCTCGCTGATGGGTGTGGTGATTACTTTTGGTTTGCAGGCGATATTTGTGCCAAAGATTGGATATATGGCGTCTGCTGCAAGTAGTACGGTTTGCTTCTTTGTACTGATGGTATTCTCTTATCTCGTAGGACGCAAGCACCTCAGTATCCCTTACGATTTGCGCCGAATTGGCATTTATACTGGGGTAGTGGTGGTCATTTTGGCAGGATATTACGGTTTGGCACACTTATTGCCAATGAACGAATGGATAAAAATGGGGGTAGGTACTATACTCCTTATTATATATTGTGCTATTTTCTATCGTTTGGATGGAAAAACACTGATAAAGAAAAAATAAGATATGTTTTCAGGAATAGTAGAAACAATGGCTCAAATCGTAAAGATTGAGCAAGAACAAGGTAATAAACATTTTACGCTGCGCAATCCCTATGCAGAGGCACTGAAGATTGACCAATCTATCGCGCATAATGGCGTGTGCTTAACGGTGGTGAAGATGGAGGGCGACCTCTACACCGTGACTGCGATGCAAGAGACACTCAATCGTACCAACCTCGGCGAAGCGAAAGAAGGCGATTGGGTAAACTTAGAACGCAGTATGCTACTCGGTGAGCGTTTGGACGGACATATCGTGCAAGGGCATGTGGATCAGACTGCGCGTTGCGTGGAAGTGAAAGAAACAGAGGGTAGTTGGTACTATCGCTTTGAATATGAGAGTACCAAGGAGATGGCTATGCGTGGCTATTTCTGCGTGGACAAAGGCTCGGTGAGCATTAATGGCGTAAGCCTGACCGTTTGCGAACCCGATGTGGTGGACGGCAAGGGCTATGTGAGCGTTTGCATTATTCCTTACACCCACGACAATACCAATTTCAAGTATATTGAAGTAGGTACACAAGTGAATTTGGAGTTCGATATTATCGGCAAGTATATTACACGAATGAATCAATTAATACAATAAACATGGATAAAATTAGTTATGCAATTGGCCTGAGTATGGGTCAAAATTTGATGGGAAGTGGCGTAACTTCCTTGGAGTATGCTGATTTGGCAGCAGGTATCAAAGATGTGTTGGAGAAAAACCAACCACAAATTTCGTATCAAGAGGCACAACAAGTGTTGGGTAAGTTCTTCAGCGAGTTGGAGGCAAAGATCGCAGGTGAAGCAAAAGCAGCAGGTGAGGCATTCTTGGCTGAGAACGCTAAGCGCGAAGGCGTGAAAGTAACCGAAAGCGGTTTGCAATACGAAGTATTGGAAGCAACTATTGGTCAAAAACCTAAAGCAACCGACAAAGTGCGCGTACACTACGAGGGTACACTGATCGATGGTACTATATTCGATAGCAGTTACAAGCGTGGCGAAAGTATCACTTTCGGCTTGAACCAAGTAATCAAAGGTTGGACAGAAGGTCTGCAACTGATGTCTATTGGCAGCAAATACAAACTCTACTTGCCATACCAATTGGCTTACGGTGAGCGCGGTGCAGGTGCAAATATCCCTCCATACGCAGCGTTGATCTTTACTGTGGAGTTGCTCGGCATTGAATAATAATCAATAAAATAAACAAGTAACAATGAAAAAAGTATCTATTCTTATCATTGCTGCAATGGCAATGATTTCGTGTGGCAACACCTATACAGGCAAGACCGTTGTCCTCACCAATCAAAACGACAGTATGAACTACGCCCTCGGCTTGGTCAATGGCGCACAAATGAAAATGTATCAACTCCGCAACGATTCTTCTTTGGAAACCGTTACCGAGTTTATCGATGCGCTCCAACGCGGTTATGATGGCAAAGTGGAGCAACTGAGCGAAGCAGGTAATATCGGTCGTAACATTGGTCAAGCCATTAAAAATGCAGAAGAAACTGGTTTGGCTGACAACCCAGCATGGGCAATCAACCAAAAGATTTTCTTCCAAGGATTGGTAAATGGTTTGTGCCATGACACCACCGTAATGAAGGCAGATGAGGCACGCGACTATTTCCAAGCACAATACCAAGCAGCTTCTGTGCTCAATGATAGCATTGAGCCAGGTAAAGTGGTAAAAGGCAAATGCGTGTACAAAGTACAAACTATTGCCCTCAACACCCAAAACGATAGTATCAACTATGCGTTTGGTTACCTCAACGGTGACGAGGTGGCTCGCTATGTATTATTGCTCGACACCACAGGTCAAATGACCAAGGACTTTATCACCAATATCAATATGGGTCTTAAGAGCAAAGTAAAGAATCCACAAATTGTAACTATGGGTGAGCAAATCGGTAAGAATATTAAGGACCAAGAGGCACAAGGCTTGATTGGTGAGCCAAGTTTGGCTACCGATTTCGTACTCATTAAGCAAGGTTTTGTTAATGGTTTGCTCGGTTTCACCGAACAAATGGATGGTACACAAGCAGGCGAGTATATCCAAAACACTATGAATACTATTAAGTATGGCAATGTGAAAGAGGATGGCGAGAAGTTCTTGGTTGAGAACGCACTCAAAGAGGGTGTGAAGGTTACCGAGAGCGGTTTGCAATACGAGGTAATTAAGATGGGTCGTGGCAAGAAACCTGCTGCTACCGACCGCGTGAAAGTACACTACCACGGTACATTAATCGATGGTACCGTATTCGACAGTAGCGTGGAGCGTGGCGAACCTACAGCATTTGGTTTGAATCAAGTGATTGCTGGTTGGACCGAAGGTTTGCAACTCATGCCTGTAGGCAGTAAGTTCCGCTTCTATATCCCACAAGAGTTGGGTTATGGCTCACGCAGTGCAGGTTCTATCCCTCCATACTCAACCCTCATTTTCGAGGTAGAGTTGCTTGAGATAGAGAAGTAAATCAGACTGTATGGGCATTATCGCCAAACAAAGTATTCAAGGCACCATCGTCACCTATCTTGGGGTGGCGGTGGGCTTTGTTACTACATTCTTCGTGCTGACGCGTTTTCTCTCTGCGGAGGAGATAGGCTTGGCACGCGTGCTGATTGATGCCGCAACTCTTTTTATCGGACTTGCCCAATTGGGTACCTCCTCCTCCATTATCCGCTTTTATCCGCACTTCAAGACTTCCGAATCCGAGCATGGCTTCTTCTTTTGGACACTGATTGTTCCCTTGGTTGGTTTTGCGCTCTTTACGACTATCTACTGTGCATGCTATTCCCCTCTTAGTCAATGGTTTGGCGAGAAATCGCCATTGTTTGTGGAGTACTATTATATGGTGCTACCCATGGCGTTCTTTATGCTCTACCAAACTATTTTTGAGACCAATGCTAATGTGCGGATGCATATTGTAGTGCCTCGTGCGGTACGCGAACTCATTACCCGTATAGGATTATTAGTGGTGTATCTGCTATATGCCTTCGAGTGCTTGAATATCAATGGCTTCGTGATAGCTCTATGCGCAGTATATGCAGTGGCTATGCTCTGCAATATGGGTTATCTGTTCTCGTTAGGCGAGGTCTCTTTGCGCCCAGATATGGATTTCCTACGCAACAATCGCTTGTTAGTGCGACAATATGTTTTCTATACGGGCTTTCTGCTTATTTCCGCGGTAGCCAGTGTGCTTGCACCTACAATATCTTCGTTCTTTATTACCGCTGAGATGGGATTGAGTTACACGGGTATTTTTGCTATCGCCACCTATATTGCAGTGATGGTTAGTATCCCTTATCGCTCTGTTGTGGCGATTGCTTCGCCGCAGTTGGCTACTGCCATTAAGGAGAGCGACCAACACCAAACGGCCCATCTCATGCAGCAGGTTAGTAGCACTTTGCTTCTTATCGGGGGCATGATTCTCTGTGTGATTTGGCTCAATGTTGATCTAATCTTCCACCTTCTGCCCAATGGCGAAACATACGCTTCGGCTCGTCAGGTGGTGTTGATGTTAGGCACCAGCCAACTGTTTATTGCGGTTTGTTCGTTCACTTCTTCGGCACTCAACTATTCGCGCTTCTATGCGTTCTCGCTATTGTTTTCATTTATCCTAACCCTAATGTCTATCTTGCTCAATAATCTGCTCATACCTCATTTCGGCATGGAGGGTGCTGCGGTCAGCAACCTAATATCCTATGCTATCTATTTCGTGTTAATCGCGCTGACAGTACGAATAACGCTGAAAACACGCACTTTCACATTTCAGCACATTAAGATTCTGCTGCTGATAGTGGTGATACTCAATTTGAATTTCCTTTGGCAGAAATACCTGCCAATCAATAATATATGGCTTAGTAGTCTTATCCGTACAATGGCACTTATCGGAGGTGGTTGCCTATTTGCTTGGTTCAAAAACCTCTCTCCCGAAATCAACCAACAAGTCAAATCATTCATTTCTAAACACTAAATAGTAGCCCTTTAGGGCGTCCCCAAAACACAATATGCGTTATTTTATCCGATTTGCATACGATGGCACGGCCTTTCATGGTTCGCAACGCCAGCCTAATGGTAGCACGGTTCAAGAGACAATGGAGCAGGCTTTGGCTATGATTTTCCGCGAGGAAGTGCCTTTGACTTTTGCGGGGCGTACGGATGCGGGTGTTCATGCTCGCGAGATGTATGCGCATTTTGATATTGGCTTCAGCTTACCTGATGCTGGGCATATATGTTTCCGTTTAAACGGTATTCTGCCCGATTCCATTGCTATTTATGATATTGTTCGTGTAACGGATAATGCACATGCTCGTTTTTCGGCGACTCGCCGCACCTACGAGTATCATGTGATTAACCATAAAGACCCCTTCCTATTCCCTTATGTTACTCGTTTGCGCATGCCATTGGATTATGCGGCTATGAACGAGGCTGCACAGTATCTTATTGGTCGTCAGGACTTTGCTTCTTTCTGTCGCACGCATACCGATGTCAAAACCACTATCTGCGACCTCACGCATGCCGAGTGGCGTGAATTGGGTAACGGGCATGCTGTTTTTACCATTAGTGCCGACCGCTTCTTGCGCAATATGGTGCGCGCAGTAGTGGGGACGCTGTTTCAAGTAGGGCAGGGGAAGATGACCAAAGAGCAGTTTGCTGAGGTTATTCGCCTACAAAACCGTTGCTCGGCAGGCGACTCTGCTCCTGCACAAGGACTATACCTCACTCATATCGAATATCCTAAAGAACTATTTTTAGTATAAACATATAAAACATTTATACCTATGAAAAAACTATTTTCTCTCCTATTGATTGGTATTTTTGGTGCAATCTCTTTGGCTAAAGCCGATGTTACTTTCACTGTCAATGTGCCTGCTGGCACCAAGTATTGTTATGTGGTAGGTGGTCTGCCCGAACTCAGTAGTTGGTCGGCGGGGGCGGCAGTGCCTATGACTCAGGTAGCAGAAACTGCCCAATTCACCGTAACAATTGCAGGAATCACTGCTGCCGATGTGAGTGCGTCGGAGGGATATAAATATATCTGTGGTCCTGATTGGAAATATGTAGAGAAATCAGCGTCTGGCGATGAGGTGACCAACCGTAAAACGGTGGGCAATCCTGATGTGGTTGCTAAGTGGGCAAACCTTTATAATCCCGTTGGAATCGTAGAAAACTGGACATTTGCTGGCAAAGAATACCCCGTGCAAATTCTCTTGCCAACCAACTATGATAAGACCAAGCAATATAATGTCACTTATATGTTCGGTCGCCATCAACGCTATCGCAAAGCAGGTGACGATGCCGAGATGGGTGACCGTATCCTCTACTCCGACTCATGGGGTGTAGCAGAAACGGTGGCTGAGATGGAGCAACAAGGTACAGAGGTGGGAGTCATCGTAGTCATCTATGCCCAATTGCCCGAATTTACTCCTTGGGCAAACGAGGAATATATGGGTACTGGTCAAGCAGACGCCTTTCTCAAAGGGTTTGTAGAGGAGTTTAAGCCTGCGTTTGAGCAGAAATACGCGATTTCATCGAACAAATCGGCTTGCACAATCATGGGAGCGGATGTGGCAGGATTGTTCGCGTTTTATGCAACACTGAATCATCTAGATAAATTTGGCAAGTGTGTGCTATTCTCACCTGCTTTTTGGTATAATAGTATAGAGTTGCGCGATTATGTTACTACGCTTGATATAAGTTCTACGAATAATCATTTTGTCTTTGTAGAGACATCTGCTGATGCCGATTGGACAACCGATGAGATAGCATATTATGGTTCGTGGTTGTACAACAAGGACTATCTTGTTTCCAATTGGGAGATTGATGGAGCCCACGATGACCGAACATGGGGTAAGGCGCTTAAGGATGTATTGAGCGAAGAGCCTGAGTATAGGAGTAATGCTATCAAGAAATCTATGCAACAAGCATTGAACAATGCTGATATCACTTGGTACTTTATGAAAGGCGAAGGCACTACCACACTCACTTGCGATGGTACGCCTACGCAAAAAGCCTATTTCTACCGCGATGGCAAAACGCCTACCACAGCACAAATCATGGTCAAAGAAATCCCTGTGGACAACAAGAAATACTCCTACTACTGGAACCTCAATAGCGGTAGCAACTGCGATGGCGAACTATTGCTTCCTTCGCCAAAGGATATTGGCTTTAAGAATACCCGCAGTACCACCTCTTGGCAACGCGTGGCTGTGTTTGCTGATGGTACCTACGAGCAATCCGCTGCTTCTGCCAAGCATTTCAAAGCGAATGGTGTGACCATGACCGCGGGCAGTAACTACGAGGTGAGTGCTGAGGTGACAATCGGTAGCGATAAAACCATTTCCGTGCATTATGGTAGCGTCAATTCGGGTAGTGATATGGGCGAGTTAGTCAATACCATTGTATCGGATAACTGTTTGAAAGCCAAGGTGGTATATTCCTATCTCACCAACCGCCTGACTGTGGAGGAAACCGCATGGGGCAGTTCGGATATTGATTTGGCATACTTTAAGGTAGAGCCTGCGGTGGTGCGCGTGGGAACGCCTGTAAAGATGTCGGTGAAAATCAACAATAAGAATGGCTATAATGTCTCCTTCCGCATGAATCATAACAACCAACCTTCCTCTCCTATCACCCTCAGCAAGGGCAGCAATGGCGAAGAATATTATACCGTCACTTCACCTACCAGTGGCATTTATGGTTTCTATTTGGATATTGAGTTGAATGGTACTACGACCAAGGCGCACCGTGCGGTGTATGTGAAAGTGTTGGACGGAACAACCATTACTCCTGTCATTTCCAATAACCCATACCAAGATATCAATTGGGCAACGATCAATCAATACAAGAGTAATTTCCACACGCATACCACCCAATCCAACGACCCTATTGAGGAATTTACAACCGCTAATGTAGTGGATAAATACCATGCGGCGGAGTATAAGATTTTGGCACTTTCCGACCACGACTATTGCAGTTACCCATGGAATTTGTTCCCACAATTCATGAGCGGAGTACCTGCACGCGATCCTGAAGCATTGGGTATGTTGGCAGTGCCAAGCAATGAGCTCAGCAAGGACAATACCAATAGCTGGAGCGAGCGCACGGGTGGGCAGTTCAACCACCACAATGACTTCTTCACGGGGCGCCAGGGTCAGGAGTTTGCTTCGCTGCAAGAGTCCTATGCTTATACTTACGCCCTCGGTGGTATGCAAATCATTAACCACCCAGGACAATACTGGAGCATTGACAATACCTACAGCGAGACGCAGAAGGATGGTCCAGGTTGGCATGCCAACAACTTCCGCACTTTCCCCTCATTGGTAGGATTAGAGGTGTATAACCAAGGTAATCGCCGCCCTAACGACCGCATTTTGTGGGATCAGATTTTGGAGCGTACCATGCCTAACCGCCCTGTCTTTGGCTATTCGGGCGATGATACCCACAACAACGAGCAGTTGTTCCGCAACTACAACTATATGCTCATGGAGAATCTCACTACCGAAGAACTGAAAGATGCCATGCGCCATGGTGCTTCGTATTTCTGCTACGAGCCCAAGGGCAGTGGCGAAGGCAAAGCACCTCGTATCCAGCAGATTACGGTGGATGAAACGGCACAGACTATCACCATTGATGCCAACGGATTGGTCTATTGGATTTATGGTACCGACATGACTTCTACCGCCGCTTCTTCCACTCGCAGCAGCGTGGTAGGTATAGGTAATACCTTCAACTATAGTGGCTTCCAAGGCTCGTATGTGCGTGCGCTCATTACAAATAATTTTGGTGAGACTTGCACACAACCTTTCAGTTTCGCGGATAAGAACACGGTAGATGTGGAGAATGTGCAAGGCGATGCGCCTCTTGCGCTGATGCTCTATCCTAATCCTGCTAACGCTTATCTCAATGTGTTTATGAACGAGGCGGACATTGCGCAAACAATCGTGGTTTATAACCTCAATGGCAAACCCGTAATGAGCCATGCAGTGGAGGGGGCTGTTACCACCTTACCTGTTGCCTCATTGCCTGCAGGTATGTATATTGTGCAGGTCGGTGCGCGTATCGGTAAGTTCTTCAAAGAATAAAAAATGTAATTGTCTTTGTTGTATGAATCAAAAAGCATATTTCTTTGACATGGATGGGGTGTTGTTTGATTCCATGCCCAACCATGCCATTGCGTGGGAAGAGGTGATGAAGGCACATGGGCTTTCGTTCACTGCTCGCGATTGTTACATTAACGAGGGGCGTACAGGCGAGTCTGTTATCCGTGAGGCGATGCAAATGGCACGCCATCGCGATGCAACGCCCGATGAAATCGAGCAAATCTACGCGGAGAAGTCTGCGCGCTTTCATGTCTTAGCCCAGCAAGCAGGCGGCACGAAGGTTATCGATGGTGTGGCTGATGTGCTATGCTATGTTCAGTCCACGGGTGCTCAGATATGGGTAGTGACAGGTAGCGGTATGCGCACATTGTTGGATAATCTGAACAAGGCTCTGCCTCCTGTTTTTCAAACCGATAGAATGATTACTGCTTTTGATGTCACGCACGGAAAACCCGACCCCGAACCTTATCTGAAGGCATGGGAGCGTTCTGGCTTGAAGAAAGAGCAGTGCGTAGTGATTGAGAATGCTCCTTTGGGTATTCGTTCAGGTAAGGCGGCAGGACTGACTGTTTATGCGGTGAATACGGGCATTCTTACGCGCGAAGACTTAGCCCAAGCCGACCAAGTCTTCGATTCTATGGCAGAACTGCTGTCCTTCTTGAAACAATAAATACAGCCTTCACGCTTGTGTGAGTGATTATTCGTAGTGCCTATCGTTTGCCGAAGATCTATCGTTACCACTACGATACCACTACGATACCACTCCGTTACCACTAAGATGATGGCGGTAGCGAGTAAAACGAATGGAATTATCGCATATATTTGTACAATCCAAAATGATTTTGTACCTTTGCGGTCAAATAAATATAACCTATCACTACTGTCCACTAAAAACAAGGAATATTCATAAAAAACAAAAATTGTTAAACAGAGGAAGACAACTTAAACAACAATTCCGCTTTGCCAACATTGCTCAGCGGCATGGAAGAATAAAGCAATAATAAAAACAATATGAGAAAAACAAAGTTATTAGTAACACTGCTGTGTTTGTGGATGGGATTGATGCCTCTGGCAGCGCAGTCGGTGAAGATTATCAATGAGTTGGAGTTAAATCCCTTTGCTTCTGCATTGGCTCTTTATAAGAACGAGTTTGGTTCGTTTGAGAACCACGCTTTAGACATCCCTTTTCCTTATGCTGTTATTCGCATGCACTTGGAGGGTAGCGGACAAGCGGTGTGCGAAGCCAAAGAACGACTGACATTGGATGTGGGTCAGATGTTCCGTGTAGAGAGCCGGGTGACGACCTATTCTAATCAGATCGTGTTTTTGGTGAAGGCCAAACGCCTGTATATGTTGATTGATTGTGGCGATGGCTGCGAGAAAGTGCTACTGAGCAATATGCAGCAACTGGGTTCCAATTGCGTATATGATTGTACGGTGCAGTTTACTCCCGAAGGCGAACAACTCACGACTGATACGGTATTTGTGAATCAAGGTCCTCAGTACTATGAACTCAATTTGCGCGTAGAGCCTGCGGATGCTACAGTAGAAATAGTAGTAAACAAAGAACGCAGAATTTATACATTAGAAAATGGTCAAGTTTCATTGCAATTATTAGAGGGAGATTACGATTATATTATTTCTGCTACTGGTTATTACACAGAAAATGGTACCGTTCATATACCAAATAATCAGACGGATACTATTGTCCAATTGCGTAGTAAAAAGGGTAAACTTAGCATCGTGAGTGATAGTACAGACTTACAAGGCTTATCAGCAACAATATCACATAATAATATTAATCGAATAGTATCACTTCCCTCTAAGTCTTTCTTTTGTTGGCCAAATACATATACTATTACAATAAAGAAGCCAGGTTTTCAGACATATAGACGCGAAATTGTTGTTGATGAAAACTCTGAAATATGTTTAGCTCCAAAGCTTATTCCAAAAAGAAAAATATCCAGTGTCAAACCTATTTTTGCGATAGATATAACAGATACCGATGTGCTGATTTCTGGAAATCTCCCCGAATGATATGTTACCGAAACGGGATTGATATATAGTACAACTGCTAATCATGCTCAAGGTATTAAAATGATTCTTAATGCAAAAGGTAAATTTGAAAAAGAAATATCGAATTTGGAACCTAATACAGAGTATTTTGTATGGGCATACGCGTGCGATGCAATAGATACTATATATAGCGATGTGAAAAATTTTAGGACATTGAATTATAATCCATTCAAGCATGGAAAGAGATATGTAGATTTAGGATTATCTGTAAAATGGGCTACATGCAATTTAGGTGCACAATGTCCAGAGGACTATGGTGATTATTTTGCGTGGGCAGAAATAGATTCAAAGAAAACTTATGATAGGAAAACATATACAAATAACGATTTATCAAAATATAATAAACAAGATAAATTAAAAATATTAGAATTAGAAGATGATGCCGCAACGGTGAATTGGGGTGATAGTTGGCGTATGCCTACTGATGCTGAATTAACAGAATTGCGAACTAAATGTACTTGGGAACGGACTACTCAGAAAGGAACATATGGTTACAAAGTGACCAGTAAGAGCAACGGTAACTCTATCTTCCTCCCCGCAGCGGGCTACCGTTACGGCAGTTCGCTCTACTATGTGGACAGTTATGGTTTCTATTGGTCAAGTTCGCTCAGTAAGAGCAAGCAAAGCGATGCATATGTCCTGTTCTTCTCTAACAATGTGGGCAGTTATGTTTACAGCCGCTACTACGGACTACCTATTCGCCCAGTATGTCCTTAGAATTTACCCCGAGAGAAAATGAAATTAATATGTTCGGCGAAATATAAAAACGAGATACTGATTTCACGAACGCGGGGAAGAGTAGGGAGAATATCCCACGGACATCTCACGGACAAAGGACTAAAAGTCTGTGGAAATGCTTAGCGAGAGTAATGTCTAAAATTACAAAAAATAGTGTGTACATGTGTACATGCATGTTCACATGTACACTCAAACTCTACACAAAGGCAAGGCTATCCACCGCTTATCCACCCGATAGATCTTCCTAAAACTCTTTAATTGGCACAGCCCTTCATTCCTTCAAAGGGAGAAAACTTGATAAGAAATGACTGAGTGATATCAGGTGAAGTTTGGCAGGGATTTTGTACGAGTTATAGTAAAACTTGACAAAAAATAGTTCAATTATTTGCATAATTCAATAAAAAGTTGTAACTTTGCACAATAATTGTATGTTAGTATAGTAAATTATATTTGACAAATGGTTCTGTTGGATACATATAATGCAGGTAATCGCCAACCTAATCATTCTCTGCTTTGGGAATATGACATGGATACTTTTGATTGGCAGAAATCAAAAGTATTGGTTGCTCAGCGCGTTGTAGAGATGGGTGAACCAGAAGACTTTTTTGCAGCATTTGATTTGTATGGAGGTATAAGTGGATTTCGTGAAATACTGAAATTAGTACCTCATTTCAATGACTTGGATATGCATTTCGTGTGTACCTTATTTAACCTTAAAAAGGAGGAACTGAGATGTTATACAAAGAGACAGTCGAACCCAGAACATTGGAATTATTAAAGCAGTTGCAAGCCGAACCGTTGTTGCAAACCTTTAATCTCGTTGGTGGCACAGCGCTAGCTTTGCGTTTAGGACATAGAAAGAGTATTGACCTCGATTTGTTTACGCGTGAGGATTTTGATATTGAGGAGTTGAAATCTATGTTGGTTCTGCGCTATGGACTAAAAGTTTCTTACGAGCGAAATCAAACGCTCAAAGGTTTTATAAATGGTGTGATGATTGATTGTATCAGATTCAATTACCCCCATCTACAAAATCCTGATATTATAGATGGTGTTCGTTTAGAGAGTGTACCAGATATAATAGCGATGAAATTATCAGCCATAGCCCAAAATGGGACACGCATCAAAGACTTTGTTGATATTGCCACATTATCTATTCACTATTCGTTGAATGAGATGTTGGGCTTTTATAGTGCAAAGTTTCCACATGCTAATGTACTTATGCCAATCAAAGCATTAACTTACTTTGATGAAATCAATTTTAATGAGTCGGTAATAATGACTACCACAAAATTTGAATGGAAGCGTTATGCAAAACGCTTGAATGATATGGTGCGTCATTGTGATAAGGTATTCGTTGCTAAACCTTAATCAATAGCAGGCAGAGGAATGATTTATAATTGACTGCAACTGCTCCCTAACGGCTTTCAAAATAGGCTCTACGCTCATAGGTTTGCCTACCGCACCGCGCATCCATACATTAGGTGTGAGGCTACCTTGTTGGTAAATGCGGGTGTATTCTTTTGCCCATTCTTGCGGTGTGGCACACTTCGCCAAATGCTCATTCAACTGATACTGAACCAGATTGCCAATAGGGTAGGCTGGCAAATACAACGCATAACCTACCATGTGCGAATAAATGCCCAATAGCGGACTATCCTTTTCGCCCAAAACAGGCGCGTAATACACATTCCACACCTCAGCTGCAATTGCCAACACCGCATCGCGCAACTCGGCTGCGGTCGCCTCTGGATGAGCATACAACCATTGCCACATACGCATATCCACCAAACTCACACCCATAATCTCATACATACCCCAAATCATGTCGAATAGACTCTCGCCTTTCGCCTCTAACCTTTCGCCTAACAACTTCAAATCTCGTTCTTGGAAGAGGAACGCGCTCGCCTCGGTGAAACCTGTGTTAGGAATACCTGCAAGGGTGTAGTAATCCATATCATAGAGCGAAATGACCTCCTCCACATTGTGCCCGAACTCATGTACAGCGATATTGTATCCTTTGTAGTCCATACCTTTTTCACTTACGCGCGTGCGTAAGCGAGCGGGTTGCTCTCTGCCCACGCATGGGCGTGCATGACCTGATCCACGCGCCGCCTCTACTACGATATGCGATGCCACCTCTTTGGCTTTCTCAGGTGCAAAACCCAAGTCTGTCAGCATGCGAGGCATGTCCTTCTCAAATGCTTTGGCATTGGGATAACGCTTTTGCGTTTGTGCGGTGAGGTGGTCTTCGGATATGGTGCTGCGGCTTTTGAATCCGTCATACCAAATATCGTATGGACGCAAATCGCGACCTAAACGCTCACGGATAATCGCTGCTACTTGCTTCACCTCGTCCGATTGAATCAGTTGAGTAAACAGCGATTCAATCTCCTCGAAAGGTATCTGCAAATCCTCGTTGAAGGTACGCAATACATGCGAAGGTGCATTTGCACGATACATATCCAACGCTTGCAACGCGTGGAAAATGTTGATAATCTGCTGATAACGCGTATCAGGCTCTCTCTCGCCTTTCGCCTCTCGCCCTTCGTCTTTAACCTCATTGGTTTGTGGACACCATGTATATTCCTCGTTGTTCACCACACACTCGGGTATCTCTTGGCGGATAATACGCAGCATTACCTGATAGATCATTTCTTGTCTCTCTCTGCCTTTCGCCTCATCGCCTACAGCATAGTTGGATTTCAATTCATCGCGCAGGTTCCAATGCGAGAGCAATGCCATAGGTTCTTGCCACAGTTGCTCGCCTTGCTCGTTGCGCAGGCAATGCATCATGATATTATAGCCTGCGATATAGTTCTCCGCTTGGCTGAGTGCCTGCGAATAGGCTGCCATTATATTGCCTGGCACACGGGTATGAAACATATCTCCCATGCGTGCGTAAGCCCATTCTTGGCGTGTCCATTGGATGCCAAGGGTATTTTTCTCCTCTAAACTATAGTGTGGGAAGTTCAGCACACAGATATGGGCAATCTTATTGGCGAACATGTCTTCCGCAAAGTGCGACATAGGGCTATAGCCACTGATAATCCAGTCCACCGTGGTAGGTTCGCCTTTGCCCACCAATGTAGTTGGTTCTTGCAGGGTATTGTTGAGCATGTCGGCACTCTGACTGCATTGTTCAATGATATGTGCCAAACGATTGTATAGTAGTTGTCGTTGCTCGCAAGTACCAGCATACGAATTACTTACCAGTTCTTGGAAATCGGCTTCGCTGCCGTCTGCCTCGTTCCATAGAGCTGCCACTTGCTCCACGCCGCGTGCTACGAGGGCAGCATTTGCTTCGGGATGGGCTTCGGTAATGGCCGTGATACTGGCTTGAATGGTTGCTTGACTAATCATAACTTGTGTGTGCTTGGGTTGGCAAGCGGTCAGCAGAGCCGCAATGCTCAGAAAAAGGATAGGATATTTCATACTATATTCATATTTGCGCACAAAATTACAATAATTTTTGCAAATATGAAAATTTATTCACAACTTTTGCACGGTTTTTGTATTTATTTTACCAAACTAACCATTAAACCCATTAACCTTAACTAAATTTTACAACAATGAAACCTCAATCAACCCTTTTAATCCTTGCTTTTGTTCTTTGTAGCGCAATGGCAACGCAGGCAACGGATTATATCATGCTGAGTCCCTTAGACACAGCTAATTTGCCTGCTATCCCCGTGAAGGATTATGGTGGCAATATGGTGCGTAACGCATTGGATAATGATGCCATTTGGCAGGCTACCCAACGCCAACTCACGCACCACCATTTCTCGGATGAGAGTGTGTACAAAACAATGGTGAAACTCTATCGCTACACCCACAAGCATTATGTTACTTTCCCCGTGGCATACTGGAGCCAGACCCCACAGGGTGACTCGCTACTGGTGTCGGGGCGTGTGTATTTGCCCAAACGCCGCTATCTCAATGGTATTGTGATAGCCAATCACTACACCATGGCTTCTAATGTGGAAGTGCCCAGCAATATGCTCTCAATGGAAAGCGTGTTTGCCATGAAGGGCTACGCGGTGATTATGCCCGACTATGTGGGCTACGGACTATCGCGCGAGGAGGTGCACCCTTATCTGCATTGGCGTAGTGCAGCGCAAACAGCGGTAGATTTGTTGAATTGTATGCCTGCGTTATTGCAGCACTATGGCTACTCATACCCCACGGATGTGGTCATTTCGGGCTACTCGCAGGGTGGAGCAGTAGCATTGGGCGTAGCGCGAATGATAGAGGAAAATAATTCAAAATCCTCAGTTCAAGATTCTCAATTACCTTCTTGGACAATTCGCAAACTCTATGCGGGTGCAGGTCCTTATGACCCAGCGGGCACCTATCTCTATAGTTTGGAACGCGATACAATGGGCATTCCTGCTGCTATACCATTGATTGTGATGGGATTAAGCAATGCCTACGATTTGGGATTTGAATTAAACGACTTCTTCCTCGAACCTCTGCTCTCGCACTACGAGGATTGGGTACTATCCAAAGAATATACTGTCAAGCAAATCAACGATATGATGGGCTCTGTGGTTATGAGCGACCTAATGACACCCGAATCGCTTGACACCAACAACCCGTTGGCTGATATGCTCTACGAAGTACTACTATGGAATAGCAATGTCGGCTACGACCTGCAAGCACCTGCCTACTTCTTACATAGTGTAGATGATGAGGTAGTTCCGCTGATTAACACCGAGAACTTGATTGCAGAGATGCCTAATGACGAGCGTATCAGCTATGATATTGACCATTACGGCTCGCACATGGCTGCCAGCGTACCGTTTATGCAGTATGTATATCAAGACCTATAACCCCCTTACCCATTATCCAATACCCCTTATCCCTTATCCAATACCCCTTATCCAAGGGATATAATATATAAACCTTTAAAAATCAAACAACTATGAAAAAATTTTTTCTAATGGCTTTTTTAGCCAGTATGTTCGTAGGCTGCGATTCCGCACCTAAAGTGGACAACAGTACCGTTAAATCGGTGGATTTGAATCGCTACACGGGTAGCTGGTATGAGATTGCTAAGTTCGACCACAGTTTCGAGCGCGGCTTAGAGTACGCAATGGCGAACTACACCCTGCGTCCTGATGGCAAGATTGATGTACTCAATACGGGTATAAAAGACGGTCGTGCTAAAGATGCAAAGGGTATCGCTAAGACAACAGGAGTGCCTGGTTTGCTGCGAGTTTCGTTCTTTGGACCATTCTTTGGCGACTATCGTATTATGATGTTGGATGCCGATTATCAGTATGTGTTGGTGGGTGGTAGCAACCACAAATACCTATGGATTCTCTCGCGCACACCGCAATTGGAGGATTCTACCAAGTCGCTCATTCTGGCTGAAGCAGAACGCCGTGGCTATGACACCAACAAACTCATTTGGGTAAAGCAAAACTAACAACCTCAATCAATCATTCTTCTACAATCGCCCAGTTTTGGGCGATTGTTTTGGTATGAATTGTACTACAATTTGGGTGGCTGATTATCAAATGGTTAAATATGCAAAGGCAATTTTATGCCCGAATAATTTGGTTATTCCAAAAAAATGTACTACCTTTGCAGCACGGAAACAAAAAATCTGAGAAGATATGAAACAGATACATGATGAGAATCGTGGATATCGAATCCTTCTCCCGTTCGTGAACTGGATGTTCCGACATTCATACCGACACATTAAGTATGTAGGCGAGGAGAATATCCCTCAAGATGGGGCAGTAATTTTTGCACCGAATCACACCAACGCGCTGCAAGATGCGCTGGCGGTGCTATCTATTAATTCGGAACGAAAAGTATTTGTGGCTCGTGCGGATATCTTCCGCAAGCCGTTGTTTGCCAAGATTTTAGGCTGGCTCAAGATTATGCCTATCCGTCGCATGCGTGATGGTGCTAATCAAGTTTTGCAAAACGATGAGACCGTGGAGCGTGCAATAGACACCCTCGAACAGGGTGTTCCGTTCTGCATTCTGCCTGAGGGTACACACCGTACCAAGCACTCGCTCTTGCCTCTGGGTAAAGGTATCTTCCGCATTACCCTGCGTGCCAACGAAAGATTTGGTAAGGAGAAACCAATCTATATCGTGCCTGTGGGCTTAGAGTATAGCGATTGGTTCCACCTTTGGGATACACTTATAATCAATATCGGCAAACCAATCAACATGACCGAGTTTATTGCTCAACATGCTGATTTAGAGCAGCCTAAACTCATTCTTGCTATGCGCGAGGAACTCACCCAGCGCATGTGTGAGCAGATTCTGTGGGTGCCAGATGATGAGCATTATGAGAAGAATTGGAAAGAACTCAGCCAAAATCGCCCCGAGCACAAAAACTGGTTCCCTAAACACCGTATGCCTAAGTGGCTATTGTTGCTCATGTTGGCACTGATGTCACCATTGGCCTTGGTGGCGGGTGTGATTACCTTGCCTCTATGGCTTGCGTGGCTGATTATTCGTTGGGCAATCAAAGACCCTGCGTTCCACAACTCGGTGCAGTTTGTATGGCAACTAATCATTATCCCACTGACGGGCTTTATCACCATGCCATTTTGGATGTTCCTGCAAGAGTATATGTATCTTGCTCGTAAATTTAACAAACCTGAAGAAACGAAATAATTAACATTTTGAATTATGACAAAGGCTTATATCATTCTTGCTTGCTATATCATTTTCCCAGTCTTAATTATTGAGGCGTTTAAGCGTTGGACGGCCGTGCAAAAGATTGGTACTGTGGTACTTGCATACGCAGTTGGTATTATTGCATCGCTCTGCGGTGTGTTCCATTTTGAGCCAGAAGTGGCAGTTAGTTTCGGCAAAATGCAATCTATGATGATGAATGTGGCAGTGCCATTGGCTATTCCGCTGATGCTTTTCAACTGTGACTTCAAACTTTGGACAAAAGCCCTACCAAAGACCGCATGGGCATTGGTGACAGGTCTTGCTGCCATTATTGTGTCGGTTGTTTCGGGCTACTTTATCTTCCGCAACCATGTGCCAGATGCAGCAAAAGTATCGGGTATGATGACTGGTATCTATACAGGAGGAACGATGAACTTCACCGCACTGGGCAATGCACTGCAAGTGGACAAAACAGTTATCTCTATCGTGCTGGCGTTTGAGATGGTAATTACTACACCTTATATATTCTTCCTATTGGGTGGTGGCTACAAAGTGTTCCGTAAGTTGTTGCCTTACAAGGATATAACTCACAAAGGTCGCACCGATGAAGAAGAGGTAGAGACCAACGATGTAGAGAACTACCAAGGTATGTTCGAGAAGAAGAACTTCTGGGGCATGATGAAAGGTTTGGGCTTAAGTTTTGTATTCCTGGCTATTGGTGCAGGGTTGGCATTGCTCATTACAGGCACACTCAACGAGTTGGTGGTTATCCTCACCATCACCACTTTGGCGATTATTGCTTCGTTCTTCAAGAAGGTGCGCGAATTGCCTAAGACCTTCGAGTTGGGTATGTTCTTTATCTTGATTTTCAGCGTGATAGTAGCATCGATGTTCGACATTAATAGTGTCCGTGGCGAGTCGTTGTATATCGGTGGCTTCGTAGGATGGATTATGATTATGTCTGTGGCAATACACCTCCTTCTTTGCCGCATTGCCAAGGTTAGTGGCGATTTGTTCTGCGTTAGCCAAGTTGGTTTGCTTTGTTCGCCTCCATTCGTACCACCAGTAGCAGGTGCGATGAAGAATAAGAAAGTTCTGATCTCAGGTATTGTAGTGGGCTTAGTTGGTTATGCTTGCGGTACATACCTTGGTACAATCATTGCTTGGTTGTTAGGATAATTGATAATAAGAAGACAACATTAACAACCTCTGCGCGCGCCCGACATTGGCGCTTGCCTAAGAAAATATATCACCTGCCGCGAGCAATGTTGGCGAAACGGACAAGTTGTTTCAGTTGTCTTTAACTAAAAAAAATGAATCATTATGAAACATATTTGTATTTTTGCATTAAGCGTATTGTTTGTATTACCAACCTTCGCTGCTAAGAAAGAGAAAGTGCAACAAGTGGACTCGCTTGGTCGCAAAGTAAAAACAGGTTGGACCTTTGGTGCCCTGCCTTCAGTAGCGTTTGATGCCGACCTTGGCTTCCAAGGTGGTGCGCTCGCCAATATCTACTACTATGGCGATGGTTCGCAATATCCCGAGTATATCCACTCCCTCTATGCGGAGGCAGCCTATACCACCAAAAACTATGGTATCTTCCGCGTGAACTATGACAGCAAATACTTGATTCCCAATCACCGACTGACATTGGATGCCACCTATCAGCCTGACGCCATGTGCGACTTCTATGGCTTCAATGGCTATCAATCCATTTACAATCAGGATTTCCATAAGTGGAAAAAAGACCCTGCAAAGATGGGTGTGTTGGAGGACTACCAATCGCGTGCGTTCTATAAATACAAACGCGACCTCTTCCGTTTTGCTGCGGATATTGAGGGTACCATTTGGAAGAATATCAAGTGGAATGCAGGTCTTGGTGTGCTTGGCTATATGATTGGCGAGTGTGATATTGACATGCTCAATGGCAAGAAGAATGTGTATGACCCTGCTACCGAGCACCATGCACAAAAGGCACTCGATCCTAATGTGGAAGGTCTTTACGAGAAATATGTGAAGTGGGGACTCATAGACCAAGCTGAAGCTAAAGGCGGTTGGCACCCTTATGTGCGTTTGGGCTTGACTTACGACAGCCGCGACCAACGCACCTGCCCAACCAAGGGTATTTATGCAGACGCCTTCTTCACCTATACCGCTGCATTCAACACCGAGAAGGCGCAACAAGCGACTGCGGGTTACAACCACTTGCAGTTCAACTTTAACTTCCGCCACTATGTGCCAGTCTATCGCGACCGCGTGACCTTCGCGTATCGTATTGGTACACAGAATAATATCGCAGGTCGTTCGCCATTCTATATGAATACCTATCTCAACACCTTGTTTATCCAACGCGTGATGTACGAGGGATTGGGTGGCGCAAACTCATTGCGCGGTATCATGCGCAACCGTATCTTGGCAAATGGCTTTGCCTACGCAAATATTGAATTGCGCTGCAAAGTGGCAAAGTTTGACATTGGTCGCCAACACTTCTATATTGGTTTGGCACCATTCTTTGATATGGGTGTGATTACTCAGCCATACGAGTTGGATGAGGATTTAATCAACAAAGCGTATGCAGCAGAAAAGGACGCCAATAAACTGCCATTGGATAACTATTTTGCCATGAAAGACGGCAAGTTGGATCAGTCGCGTGTCTATATGCCTCACATGGCTGCGGGTGTAGGTCTGAAGGTGGCAATGAACGAGAATTTTGTTCTCTCAGTGGATTGGGCAATGGCTTTGGATAAACAGGACAATGCTAAGTGGGCGAACTTCTACATTAAGATGGGTTACCTCTTTTAAGCAGGATTTTCCCTGTACGCACCACACAATAACCATACAATAACCATACAATAACCACACAATTCGGTAATATTCCAGTACCCCGTGATACGACAAACGCTACTCACCATATTGCTCTGTTTTGCCGCTATGGCATGGGCAAGCAACGATTCTACTGCACTACAGCCTGCGAAACAGCGTGTTTTCCAAGGCTGTAGCGGTGGTATGATGGGGCATGTAGGCTATCTGTTTGGGCTGCCTGTTGGAGCAACGCTTCCTACGGGCGAGAATATCAGTCCGCAAGGCATGACATATGGTTTGGGTGGTTCTATGCGTGTGAACTTGATGAAGCACTTGCGTATTGGTTGTGAGGGATTTAGCTCCACAGTCAAGAGTGGTGTAACCGACCAACGCGATTTCTTGCAAAAAGGCAGTTATATCCGCACAGGGTGGGGTGGCTTTATAGCTGATGCTTGCTGGCGATTGGAGAAGGTTTGGCCCTATATTGGTGGTTCGGTAGGTGGTGGCGCAATGCGCACATTGTCTGTTGTAGAGGGAAGTCAAGACGATTGGACACCTGAAGGATTGGCTATCTTGCATAAGCAGGGATTTGGTTATGTGAATCCGTATGTAGGTATGGATTATTGTATTACCAAACGCATTCATGCTACTTTCCGTTTGGATTGGATGTTGGCATTTGCCAAGCAGAACGGTGCACAGCAACCCTCTCTTGTTCTTCCCACAGGTCCGCGATTGTATATTGGTATTATGTTCTGTCATTAGAGCAACCTTGCTCGCAATAGGCGAATCCTCTTCTTTATTGCTATTTATGCAAAAATTGCATAAGTAGCATTTTTTTTGCGCGCAATCTTGCTTAATTCAAAATAATTCTGTACCTTTGTACCCGAAATCTATGCTGGAGGGAGTATGTCCTGCGAAAAGGAATGTAAATAAAATGTTAAATAAATATGAGGAAGTTTTTAGTTATTCTATTTTTACAATGTATCATTTTGTGTATCTCAGCACAAGATGTAGTTTCACCAGACAGTGTGGCGAACACAGCGCAACCAAAAAGTGCAAAAGATGATGTTACATTTGTGGCAGTAGAGTATATGCCAGAGTTTCCTGGTGGGCAATCCGCAATGATGAAATTTATTGCAGAGAATATTCAATACCCCGTTATCGCACAAGAACTTGGCATCGAAGGTCGTGCTATATGCCAATTCGTTATTGAAAAAGACGGTAGTGTAACTGAGGTTACTTTAGCGCGTTCGACTGGTGATGTTGAACTGGATAAAGAGGCTCAGCGCGTCATCAGTTTAATGCCTGCGTGGAAGCCTGGTATGCAAAAGGGTAAACCCGTTCGCGTGACATATACAGTGCCAATAAATTTCAGGTTATCTCCTGCTAATAGCAACAATAATCCTACCTCATCTGCCCATTCTTCTTCCTCCTCAAAGGGACAAAATTACATAGACCGTACCGTTCCACAGTTCCCAGGTGGTTTGACTAAATTGAATGAGTATGTAAAAGCCAATATCCGCTACCCAAAAGCAGCATACGACCGTGGCATACGAGGTAAGACGGTGTTGGAATTGCAGGTGGAGGAAGATGGTACTATATCTGAGGTTAAGGTATTGAAATCGGCTACTTTCAAGTCGCTAGATGATGAGGCAATTCGTTTGGTAAGGTCAATGCCTAAATGGCTTCCTGCACTCAAGGACGGAAAACCCGTTGTAATGAAGACCACCTTACCACTGGGATTTGGTTTGCAATAACATTTTGACAAAGCACTTTTAATTTCACTAATTAGCAAATACACAATTACAATATGAATAAAAAAGTATTACTAACACTATTGTGCTTGTGGCTGGGGTTGATGCCTTTGGCAGCGCAGTCAATTAAACTGACAAGAGAACTACAACAGGTGCCAATGGCATCGGTGTTGGCAATGTACAAGAACGAGTTTGGCTCGTTTGAGAATCATGCTTTAGACGATCCTTTCGCTTATGCTGTTATCCGCATGCACTTAGAGGGTAGCGGGCAGGCAGTGACTGCCGCTAAAGAACGATTGACTTTGTATTTGGGTCAGCAGTTCCGTGTGGAGAAGCGCGTTACTACCTATTCTAATCAGATATTGTTCCTCGTGCGTGCGCGTCACCCGATGATTCATATTGACTGTGGTGATGGCTGCGAACAAGTACTGCTGAGCAATATGCAGCAATTGCGCTCCAATTGCTTGTATGATTGTACGGTAAGGTTTGTACCTGAAAAAGATAACACCGATGAATTGGCGCAATACGACTTTTTGTTACAAGTAGAGCCTGCAACGGCTATAGTAGAAGTGGTAGTGAATGGCGAGAAACAAGTTTGGTCATTGGATAGCGGTCGTGTAGAAAAACCATTATACGAAGGCTCGTATTTCTACACAATTAGCGCAGAAAACTATGTGCCACAAGAGGGAACATTCAATGTGTCGTCCACAGAAACCTATAAGGATATTACTCTGCGTCCTGCTTTTGGACACTTGAGCATCAGTGGTATGGCAGAAGATAAGGCGACTATTACCAAGCAAGAAACGCACAATGTTATAACTATAGAATCATTGCCTATCCACGAACTGCAATGCGATACGGGTGTATATGTGTTAGAGATTGATAGAGGGGATTATTACTACCGAGATACTATTACTATTTTATCGGGTGAACACCTATCTATTAGTCCGATTGATTTTCAGAAACGCAAAGCAAGAATCAACACTTTTGTAGTGGCAGAGTTGGGGTATTCGCTTAGTCCTCAGTTGGGATATGGTGGTATGGTTGGTCAGACATACAATGGATTGGGTTGGTATGTGAAGGGGCGTTCTAATTTTGCGTTCAAATATCATGCTACCAATGGCTTAACATGTGGTTTAGGTGGTTGGCTCAATGGAAATCTGCCTTTCTATTCGGGTAAAACCTACTCCAAAGAATGGTTAGTTAATGCAGGTTTTGTGGTTGATTTCTTAGGTAAGAAGCGTATGAAGTACAAGAATAATATGATTGGTTTGTATGTGGGGGCAGGATATGGTATGCGTGAATTGCTATGGGAGAAAGAGAATGGCGATTGGGTAAAATATACACCGACTTCTGTAGCAGGAATAAGTGCAGGAGTAGGTGTCATTGGCAGTATTGCAGGCTTTACACTAACCGCAGGTGTTAATACGATTCAATTCAATTACTTAGAAATGGAATTTGGTGTGGGTTATACATTTTGATAAATTATTATAAATGAGAATCTTATGAAGAAAAATATATGTATATTGTTTGGTGTATTGCTTGGAACAATAACAATAATGTCCTCTTGCCAACGCGATGAGGAAGTGGTAGTAAGTTCGGTTACAACAAATGAACCTGCACGCATACAAGCAAGAAGTGCGTCTATAGAATTTCAACTTGACTATAAGGGGACTATAACCAATTGTGGTATTTGCTATAGTCTATCACAAAATCCGACCAAAAAGGATTATGTGATAGAATACGGCGATAGTGTTCCTGAGTTGTGTACATTAACCCATTTGGAACCTACAACTACATATTATGCACGATCTTTTATAGAAAATGGTACAGATGTTCTTTATGGAAATGAGATTGTTTTTACAACAACCGAGGCTCTAATGTCTGCTGGTCATGAGTATGTGGATTTAGGTTTGAGCGTAATGTGGGCTACTTGTAATGTAGGTGCTGAATATCCTGAAGAGTACGGTAACTTTTTCGCGTGGGGAGAGATAGAACCCAAAACAGAATATACATGGGCAAATTATAAATATGGTTCCTCTCCGACTTCTATATCTAAGTATAGCACAAGTGCAAATTCTGGAATTGTAGATAATAAAGTGATTTTAGACTTGTGGGATGATGCTGCATACATGAATTGGGGTGAAAAATGGCGCATGCCTACTCGTGAAGAAGTAGAGGAACTCGTGAACAATACTACTTGGACATGGATTACTCAAAACGGAGTAGCTGGGTGCCGAATAACGAGCCATATAAACGGAAATGAAATCTTTTTGCCAGCGACAGGATATTACAATGGGACAGATTATTTTGGTAATGGTACAAATGCAAGTATGTGGGCTAGCAGTCTATGGCCTAATGGTGCACATTGGGGAACAGGAATCGCATTTAATAGTACTGATAGTACAAGTAATGGGCCTCAATTTTGGGGATTCCAGCGTTATAATGGTGACCCAGTTCGTCCTGTGTTGGATGAAAATCTCGCTCCACCGACATATGGTCCTCCTACCGTTGAAACTAATCCTGTAGCAAGAGAAATTGCACCAGATTATATTAAAGTACGCTGCAAAGTAATTAGCGATAATGGCAGTATGCTTACCGAAATGGGCGTTTGCTTCAGTACTGCGCCAAATCCTACTATAAATGATTCAAAACTTTCATTCACCCAAGATATTGGATTGGGTGGATGGTGGACTTCATTAAGGAATTTACAAGAAGGCACCACCTATTACATTCGAGCATATGCAATCAATGGATATGGAATAGCATATGGAGAGGAAGTAGCTATTACTACTGCAACAAGATTGTTTGAAAATGGATTTGAATATGTAGATTTGGGTTTGAGTGTAAAATGGGCAACCTGTAATGTGGGAGCAACAATCCCGGAAGAAAATGGCAACTATTTTGCTTGGGGAGAAACAGAACCAAAAGCAGAATATACATGGGCGAATTACCTTTGGTGCAATGGAACAGAAACAACGCTTTCCAAATATTGCACAGATAGCCAATATGGCAGTGTGGATAATAAAACTACGCTTGATTTAGCAGATGATGCTGCGTATGTGAATATGGGTGGTAATTGGCGTATGCCAACAGATGATGAAATCAATGAATTAGGTGAAAATACTACATGGTATTGGACAACAAAACCGAATGGCGTAGCGGGATATACATTGGTAAGTAATAAAAATCAACATAGTATCTTTTTGCCAGCAGCAGGTTATAAAGAACTTGCAATTGGCTCTGTAAATACATACGGATATTATTGGACAAGTTCAATTCGCAGTGATAATCCATGCTTATATGCACGAAGCTTGTGCATTCAAGCAAACAACGGAGGTGGCTACTCAAGTTATTCTCGTTTTTATGGTCTATCCGTGCGTGGTGTAGTTAGTAATGATACACAGCAAACAGGACAAACGATGTTTGACGGGACTCCTAAGTCACGTGGTTTCTACACCCCCTCAGAATTATACACTGCATATGGTAATAGTATTATCAACTTAGGAGACTCTCTAAAAGTTGGCGGAGTAATCTCTCGCTGGTCTAAAAAATCATCACTATTTGACACATATCGTAGTGTAACATACTTTATATCAGATGGTGTAAATGAATTTGAATGTTATAATAGTTATTCATTAAATAAAGATTCCTTTGCGATATACGAATTTACTGATGAGCAAAATGCGATTTGTATTGATGTGAAAAATCGTGAATTTCATATCGGAGATACTGTAGTAGGTACAGGTGTATTCAATATCTACAATGGAATGTATGAATTTAATACTAACTGCTATCTCATCAAGTGGAAACCTATTTCTCAATAAAAAATCCTTTTGCGAATGCGAGAAGAGTAGGGAGAATAATTCTATTTCAAATGAAATTGTGTGTGAGGGAGTGAGGGAGTGTGGGTAAAACATACCTCACTCCCTCACCCTAAG
>JBGVFY010000082.1:0-26962 GCA_045121435.1 Paludibacteraceae bacterium
ATACAAGATAGATGCACAAAAACTGTCAGATCTTTCTTCTGGTGTTGTAGCTACTACAACTGCCATTGTTACCAAAAGACCGCTTAAAGCTCTCTCAGGACTCACTATGGCACTAAGCGGAGCTGCGGGATTGGTTGCCGATAAAATCAATAGCAATAAGACTGGTTTAGATATCAAAGCATATTGCACTTTGCAGGATGCATTAGAAGTAGAATGCAACAAATTGCAGGAAGAGCTGTCTAAAATGGAAGGAGAAATTACTTCTTTGAAACAACAACACAAAGAACTTGGCATGCTTCAGTTTGCAGAAAAGAAAGAGTTGCAACAGAAGATTGATTTAAAAGTAGAAGAAAAAGATGCTGTATATAATGCACTAAAAACCACGAAAGAGAAACTAGCAGAGATGAAACAGCTATTCCCTGACGCATATGCAATCAAAGCAGAATTAGATCAATTGGAAGAGAAACTGATGGTTGTTGAAAATAAATTTCTATAAATCTATGCGATACGAATTTATATCTTCTGCGGCAGCTATGGCTGCAAATGGTAATCTAAGCGAGATTACCCCTTGGCGACTAATCATTGATACAGATGAGCAAACCATTACGGTAAGCAAACGAAACAAATTCCTAATTGGTACGGATGCAGAAACATTGGCATTTCGTTTTGTTCGTAGAGTAGAAATCAATGAACACCTAATAGGGGCGGATATTACTATTCAAGCCGTAGGTGGTAAACTAACCGCATGTTCTATGGCTAAAAACGACTGTAAGCGAATTAGGCAAATATTGATGGAACACAATAAAAAAAGTGGTACGAAAAGTATTGTATTTTCATAAAATTAGTCATTAGTGGACACTAATGAAATAATCTATAAAATTCTAAATAATCATGGGACTTTTTGATAGAAAGAAAAAAACAGGATTTGAACTTCCTGAAAAGTTGGAAATGCTATTAGAGATAGCTATTAAGGATGGTGTAGTATCCGAAAAGGAACTATCGGTGTTGCGTGCAGAAGCACATAAGCATGACATCAGTGATGATGAATTGGATATGATTATTGAAAGTCGTATGCCCCAACAAACCAATACTAATTTAGCATCTTCCTCAGAGGCTACCGAAGATTTGAGCATTGTAATCAATGCGAATTTGTATCAAGAAAGTGATACCGTGGTAGAAGCGTTTCAAAAGTATGAAAACTTGTGCGATCATTCTACTAAGAAAATCTCTAAACAAGAACGCGAGAAACTGCATCGGGCTCAACTGACTTACATTAGTAGTATCGTTTCTCCTGCTGACAAGAAAGTAATGTTAGATTTAATAGCTCATGCCTTGCCTTATACAAAAAAGCAAATAACATCAAAGGCAATAAAGACAGCTACTAACATCGGTTTTACTGCTCTCAAAGCAGTCTCTATCACTGCTAAAGTAGCGACATTGGGATTAGCAGGAAAAGTGGTTGATAACTTAGAAGAACTCACCAAACAGGCAATTGTGTCTAATGCAGAAGAACTGACCAATGCATGGAGAAGCAAAGTTGATAGTCTTTTTGCAGATGCGAAGGAACTTGCAGGAAACCTATTCAGCGGAGATAGACAATTCAAAACCAAACTTTCAGAGTTGTCTGACCAATATAAACAATATCAATAATGATTAACTAAAAAAGTGTCACTGTTAATAAATATTAAAAATAATGAGAAATCACATCAAAACTCTTATCTCCTCGCGAGTGTTTGAGTTGTCAATTACTTTAATAATATTACTCAATGCGGCATTAGTAGGAATCGAACTGTCCACTGATAATATAGTAATTAAGTTTATTCAATTATTTATTTTGGGTATTTTTACATTGGAACTTATTGCAAGAAGAATAGCCGTAGATAATTGGAAAGAGTTTTTTGAAGATTGGTGGAATATTCTTGACTTGTTCATAATTCTTATCAGTTATATCCCCGAGACAATATTTGTGAATGCCACGGCAGTGATGGCAGTGCGTGTGTTACGCGTTTTCCGCGCCCTGCGATTATTACGACTCACAAAAGAACTCAAAGTGATGACTACTGCGCTTCTTATATCAATCAAAGCATTGTTTTATAATGCCATTATGTTTGTGATATTTATTTATCTGTTCGCATTAGTGGGAGTATCTCTATTTAAGTTGCCAAACCCATCTTCTTTGAATGACGAGCAGCTGATTCAATATCAAGAGTTAATGCAAGAAGCACCAAATGCGCCTACCAATTCAAGCGATCCGTATGGCTCGGTAGATGAAGCGATGTTTACTCTATTTAGAACATTAACTGGTGATGATTGGACCGACTTGAGATATAATCTGATAACGGCACATGACCGAGGCATCGTAAAGGCAAGTCCTGCAGTAATCACTATGTTCCATGTTCTTTGGTTTGTATGGTCTTCATTTTTGCTTCTCAATCTATTGGTTGCTGCAATTGTTAATAATTATCAGCTGGCAATGGATAAAACAACTCATACGAAGTCAAATTAGAAGTAGAACAATAGAAGAGAAAATAGCTATTGTAAAATAAATTTCTATAAAACATGAATCCTAAAATCCTAAAATTCAAGCAAGAACTTAATCGCGTTTTTGATGATAATTTGCACACCAAACAATGGCATAACCTTTTTGATTATATCATTATTGGTTTTATTGTTCTGTCCACCATCGAAGTATTCCTTTCTACCTACGATGGTATTGTAGAGCGATATGGTACATGGCTGACTGTCATCGACTATCTCACAACCGCTTTCTTTACCGTAGAGGTGAGTTTGCGCATTTGGAATGCCGACCAGTTAGACCCTAAATACAAGGGCTTATGGGGACGCGTGCGCTATTGCTTCTCTTTCTACGGATTGATAGATATCCTCTCTACCTATCCGTTCTATCTACACTTCTTTATGCCTATCCCATATATGGCACTCAAGGGCTTGCGTATTGCACGCTTGCTGCGTATCTTCCGCTATATGAAGGCATTTAGCATCTTATCACGAGCTTTTCGCTCAAAGACAAACGAGATGAAGGTATCGCTCCAGTTCTTGGCGATCGTGACATTGATTCTATCTTTTGTCCTCTTCTTTGTAGAGCACGAGGCACAGCCTGATGTATATGACAACGGTTGGACATCTGTTATCTGGGCATTTGCACAATATATCGGTGACCCAGGTGGCTTTGCTGATACGCCACCTATCACTTTCACAGGACGCATCATCGCCTGCATCATTGGTATCTTAGGTATCGCTATCTTCGCTGTACCTGCCGGTCTCATCGGCTCCGCTTTCACCGAGGTGATGGAGAAAGATGAGAAGAAGGAGAAGATAGAGGGTTGGAAAGAGCGCCTGCACTTAGCATTTGAGCGCAAAGAGGATAGATTGACTAATTTTCAAATAGTACCTCGTTATTTATCTGTAACAGAGATACAAGCACGCTTAGGATTAAAAGAAGACGAAATATTTGAGGCTGTTTCCAATAGCAATGACTTTCGCTTTACTAATTTGGCATGTACTCGTCCTGCCGATGAACATCCTGAAGATAAATTAGCAATCGAACATTTTACTATTAACACATGTTATGGACAATGCATTGATCGCGGATCAAAAATAACTATTTACACACCTTCTAATATTGTTGACCCTATCATGGGATGGTGGGGATACTATTTGGCAAAGATCGGCGGATTCAATTATATAGGTCGTGAATTGGGCGAAACAAGACCATATGGCTCCTTCTATATTTACGACAAGAGTAAAAACATAGAAGGAGGAGAAGATTGTTTGGCTGATATCAATCGTCTTGCCAATAGCGATGACCATTGGATTATATCCGTTTTAGCTGCCAGTGGTGCCAATGAACCTACATTCCCTACACAATTCCACTTTACTTATGGTGCCAAAAAGGGAGACGAGACATACGATGACCCTAATATTACTTTAAATGACATTGCTACTTTTGAGCAGATATATCAAGCATTTAATAGTTTGTTATCAGAGAAATATCAATTCTCAGCTGACAAACAGCGCTATCACACCAATGCTTCTAAGTTGTTTTTTGCACGCCAACTAGAGCATAAACTCAATGCCATATCATTGCGCATAGCGTGGAGTGTCACTTGTTGGGATATGCGTGCTATTCAGATTGCACAGGACTTAGCGCAAATTATTAACCAACAAATCAATCAATGTGATAATCCGATAGTTCCTGAGCTCAAAAAGAAGGGTATTGGATATAATGCATAAACACAATGCGTATTCTAATCACCGCCTTTGAGCCTTTTGGTGGGGCGGACAGCAATATCACACAATCCGTTCTTTCTCTATTGCCTGATTCCATTGCGGATTGGGCAATAGAGAAAGTTTGTCTGCCTGTGAGTTTTAAGCGCGCACCTATCGTATTGCGAGAGGCAATAGCGACCTTCTCCCCTGATTTAGTCATCATGCTTGGGCAATGTCCCTCGGGCGAAAATATCCGTTTGGAGCGCTTTGCTATCAATATGATGGACAGCACAAAAGGCGATAATGATGGCTATATCCCCAACAAAGAAACCATTTATGCTCATGAGCCACTCTCCTTGCAAACACCATTGCCAATCAAGGAGTTAGAGTGGTTTTGTACAGATAATGTACAGCCCGTACAAGTGTCTAATTCCGCAGGATTGTATGTCTGCAACCGCGTATATTACGAAGCACTGCATCTACATCAACGAGCCATCTTTGTGCATGTGCCAAAGAGTATGGAAGGGATAATAGCCAAAAAAGTACTGGAGTTTCTTTTGCAAAATTATCAATAAATAAGAAGAAATAAACAACCCTTGCGCAGAATTGTGCAAGGGTTGTTTATTATTATATTTATAGACTATATTTGCGATTAGCGCACTTGGGTCAGGCTCTTCACATGTGCGTTGAAGGCATCCTTGCCGAGCAACTCCTCAAGGGTGAGGTGCATGCGGTAGTTCCAGAAGTGCTCTGGGTTACTTGGCAAGTTGATACGCTCAGCATGTTGGTCAGGCAAGCGAATCTCACCATCAATAGCCAACCAGTCTTGCAATGGCAGGATTACCCACATAGCAGGGCTGTACATATGTTGGTTAACAATAAACTCGGCAATCTCTGGGGTCATCTCGTATGGCGCTTCTCCCCACCAACCCATTTGCTCGTTGTAGAACTTCTGGGTTACTTGGCGATCCTCTTCCCACCATGCACGCATAGGGTTCATATCATGGGTACCAATGGTACAAACGCTGAGATATGGTGCGTCAGCAGGGTGTGCAAAAGCACGAGTTGGGTCCTTAGGCATACGTTGAATCTCCAACGACAAAATCTCCAATTGGCTCATCACCTCAGGCACACAAGTAGGCACCATACCCAAATCCTCGCCGCAGCAAAGCATGTCGGTAGCAGCAATGAGGGTAGGGAGCTTCTTCATCGCAGAATCGCGCCAGAAATTGGTGTGACGATGGTAGAAATAGTCGTTGTGGATGTCCATGAGGAGTTGACGTTGGTCAGCATACAACTCGCTGAAGTTGTGTGATTGGTACATAGCGATACGTGGGTGAAGCATCGATGGATTCTTCTGATCACGCACGAAGAGGATCTCGCAGTGGAGATACAGCAGACCATTCATCACATTGTCGATATCACACTTGCCCTCAAGAGCTGCACGGTGCTCTGGGTCAAGGAAATATTGTTGCACCTTGCGTTGGGTGTCGAGGTAGTCAGGGAAGTAATAGACATGACCGTCGGTGGTGCAGAGGAAGTTGTGCTTCACAAAATCGGTGTCATAACCAAAGACTTCGCCGAGGAAATGTGCACGAAGATAAGGCTTTGTCAAACGATCCTCATCGAGTTTCACGCCCATATTCCAAAGGTCTTGTAGCGAGTATGGCATAGCAGGAGAGAAGTGACCGCAGAGGCCCCAAACATCGCTCTTGCGCATTTGCCAGATACGGAAGAAACCAAGGATATGGTCGATACGGTATGCATCAAAATAGTCCGCCATCTTGGTGAAACGGAACTTCCACCAGTGGTAGTCATCCTCAGACATCACATCCCAGTTGTAGGTTGGGAAGCCCCAGTTCTGACCACGAGCATCGAAGTCATCGGGTGGGGCACCAGCCGAAGCAGAGAGGTTGAAGAGTTGCGGATCGGTGGTAGCGTCCACAGAGTCAGGAGAGATACCGATAGGGATATCACCCTTGATAGCTACACCCACAGAGTGAGCATAATCCACTGCATCACGCAATTGCTTGTCCGCATGGAATTGGAGGAAGCAATAGAAGTCTTTAGGTTGTTTGTCGCGCTTCGACATAAACTCAGCGTATGGCAACAACCATCCCTCGTTGGCAGCCAAGAATGCCTTGTACTCGGCAGAAGCAAACAACTCTGCCTTAGTGCTCTTGTAGAGCGACTTGAAGTATTTCATCTTCTCGTCATACACACATTGGTAGTCGGCAATGGTCTTGGCATTGAACTCGGCTTGTGTCTTGCGGTACTTCTTGAGTTGTGTTGGGGTCAACTCGCCCATCTTCTCGATATTGAGGTAGATTGGGTGAAGTGCGAAGACGCTGACAGCGTTGTATGGGTATGAGTCGAGGTTGTTGTGACGGAGAGTAGTGTCGTTGATAGGCAAGGTCTGGATCATTTTTTGACCAGTAACCACAGCCCAGTCAGCAAGGAGCTTGAGGTCTTGGTACTCACCAATACCGAAGCCATTCTCCGAACGGAGAGAGAACACTGGCACTGCCACACCAGCACCCTTCCAATTGGCTTGTGTATAGCGGAAAGGAGCATCGGTCAGTACATAGTGCTTAGCGCGTTGTACATCCCAGATCTTGCGGTTCTCACCCCATTCCATATCAACTACATCGCCTGTGTTGAGATCGTAGATTACATACTTATACTCTACTACAGTACCCAACTTTGCATGGAAAGTAGCGGTCCACTCAGGGTTGTAGTTAGTGGATTGAGCAAGAGGTGATTGGTTGGACATTGGGAGTTTCTTGGCTTTATCCCATGCACCAAGCGCAGGAATATTACCCATAATAGCCACACCTTGGTGACGCTCCAAACGAGGTACACTCACCTTCAATGTGATATTGCCTGTTGTCTTAGCAGCAGCCGCAGGTTTTCGGTGAGCAAACAATACTTGGCTAAATACCTTTGAACCGAACAACGAGCGGTCTTTGTCTTGCCACATATCGCGCAAAATAATATTGCCTGGTTGGCAATCAAGAATGTGTACTTGCGACTCACGGCGAACGATATTACCTTGCTCATCCATCACGACATAGCAATAAGAAATGTACTTGTGGATGTCACTAAGGGTAAGTTGTGCTGCCCATTCTGCTGAACCGTGGCACTCGAGGTCGAGTTGCGCAGGAGAAGCAGTTTGAATGTCAGCATCTGCAGCATAGAGAACAGCAATGTGTTGTCCCCATTGCGTTTGATAGTTGATTGAAAATGATAGTGTCATAGTATTATTAATTGTTTGTTAATTTTATGCTTTATTTCGTTTTTCCATTGCGATACAAGATAGAGCCTATCAGCATAGGTAATACCGTGTTGACTACCCATATCAGCAATACAGCCAATGCTATACCCGCTGTGTTGTCGGTGAAAGTATCAAAAATAATCAGCGACCAACTGCCACGGATAGCAATATTCAGCGCAGGCATGGATGGGAAAATCGCTATTACCATGTAGTAGAATGGTATGGCTATCATATATTCCACAGGCAACATATCCACACCGCAAAAATGCAATGTCAATGCCAATTGTAATGCCCAAACCATATATCGCAAAAACGACCAACCGATAGTCTTCATGAATCGGGCATACGACATTTTCGATAATGCCATTACCAACTGCTGCATCTGCGTGGTCTTCCATTGGCGTTGCGAAAGGAAACGCACCAAGTGAGGCAAGAAACTCAGCAATAGCACCAACACAATAAACGCCACAGCAAACGACTGCATAGGCATTGACTGATTATAACTGGCATACAACCATGTGGCAGGTACACCCATCACCAGTTCCACTACCAATAATGCCACTGTGCCTACCAAGCCCAGTCCCACCGCAGCCGACCAGTTCTTTTTCTCTTTGAGCAACATAGCTCGTGCTGGATAATCACCTGCATGATAAGGCGTAATGAACGCACCCACATAGCCATAATACACTTGTCGCTGCGCACCCCAAATAGTCATAGGCTCTATATCGCGCAACAGCAAACGCCATTTGCCAGCCTCAAAGCATACATTCAATGGCATGAGTACCACTACCGCTACCAATGTGAGCCACAACCATATATCAGCCTGCTGAAAAGCAGCAAGAAACGAGGCATAACCATCGAAAATAATCAATCGATATGCCAAATAACCATACGCTGCCAAGATTAGCAGGGTGTTAAAAATGCGCAGATATGGTTTGTTTTGCTTCATTTGGGCTGCAAAGATAGTAAAAATTTGTGTAAACACAAAATTTTTTTGTCATACTAACCTATATTTCAGTATTTTTTTGTACTTTTGTACCCGAAATGCGAAATATAAAGCACATATTTTTCATTTTCTTACTGTGCACTACTTGTGTAGGGTATGCACAATCTGTTGCTTTGGAAGATATTTTGGAAGATATCTACAACCAATTGGCAGAGGAGGAAGAAATACCCTTAGAAGAAGTGCAAGAGGAACTAATGGATATAGTCGCTAATCCTATCAATCTGAATAATACCAATGCCGATGAATTGAGCAGATTGCTATTTCTAAGTGATGAGCAGATAGATGCGATTTTGCTATATCAATATCTACACCCTTTCCAGAATATATACGAACTGCAACTGATTGATTGTCTTAAAGATTACGATATTCGTAATCTATTGCCGTTTGTGTATGTGGGCGAGGTAAAGGAGGAGGAAAAGATGTATTTTCGCGAGGTGTTTCACTATGCCAACCACGAGATTACGTTGCGAGCAGATGCACGCAATATCGAGGATTTCGAAGGCGATCCAATGTATGCAAAGTTGCGCTATCGGTTCAACTACCAAAATCGTGTGCAGGCAGGTGTGACTGTCGGGCGTTCTACAGGTGTTCCGTGGCAAGATATTGACTACGGAGGATATATCCAACTGAAAGATATTGGTCCTATGAAGACAATCGTTGCAGGCAACTATCAGACCAGTTTTGGCTATGGTTTGGTGGTTGGTAGTCCGTTCAAACGCGGTAAAACAGCGTATATCCAGTCCACGACCAAGACGGATGAAGGACTAAAGAAGTTTGGTTCGGTGGGGGATAGTTATGATTATTTTCATGGTGTAGGTGCGACAGCCAAGGTCAGTCGTTGGGCAGATGTGAGTGCATGGTATTCGCTCTGCGAGGAGAAAGAGGATGAATGGCACCATGTGGTGGGTGTGAATGCCACGGGTAGATGGAAAAGATTGAAAGTGGGTGTGACGGCAGTGGAGAATATATATCAGCCTACCCCCGACCCCGACCTAAAGGGAAGGGAGGTAATAAATACACAGGCAGTAATGGGTGTGAATGTGCGATGGAATATGGGCAAAGTGGATCTATGGAGTGAGGTGGCTACTACTCAGGGTGCAAGATGGGGCATTGCAGGTATTGCAGGTGTGCGATATACCCCTATTTCGAATATGAATCTGCTGGGTATTTATCGGTATTATTCTGCGGATTATGATAACATATATGCCAATGCCTTATGCTCGTGGTCGCATATCCGCGATGAGCATGGCGGATATTTTGGTATTGAGTATAATAGACTGAAAGACTGGCAGTTGTCTGCCTTTGGTGATGTATGGAAAACGGGCTTTGAGACTATGGCGCAAGCCGATTTTATTCCTCAAAAGGACTACCGTATTCACACGCGTTTTCGTGTGAAGCGCAAGGATGAGAAAGACACCTATTCGCTGCGGTGGAATATGGTATATACCTTTGGTCAATGGCAGATGAAGACGCAGGCAGATGGCAATATGGTTCAGGCAAAAGGCGCATGGAGATACGGTTGGTCGGTGTTGCAAGATGTGGAATATCGGTTTGCGGATGTGCCCATCGTGTTGCAGTTGCGGGCACAAGCATTTGATGCGCGCGAGTGGGACAACCGCGTGTATATCTACGAAAACGATGTGCTATATGCCTATGCTATCCCATTTGTATATGGCTTGGGTGGACGGTTTTGGTTGAATGCACGGTACAAAATCAACGACACTTTATCCCTATATCTTCGCGTGAGCGAGACGGTTTACCAGCGCGCGTGGGCATGGGAGCATAATAAGAAAAGTACACGCACGGATGTGCACGCACTCTTACGCGTAAAGTTATAAGAAAATCACTTCCTAAACGAAAAATACTTCTGTCCAAAGAAACTGATAATCACCGTGATAATCGTGATGATCATCTTGGATGGAGTAGGGTAGATACCACATACCTCCACAAAGAGTTTCAAACCGAAATAGTTGACCGATAGATTAAGCATTACCACCAATATATAGCGGAATAACTGATTATATCCGCGCAGCGAAGACTGCGTGAAAGTCACATATTTATTCAGCCAAAAGCCTGTCAGCAATGTGATTGGGAAGACAATCAGCAGCGACATGATGTGGGGCGTCAAGCAAAGAGGCGATACGTCTATTAGGCTATTAGGCAAAAGGCGAGAGGCGAAAGGCAAGGATATATACACCAACTCATGCCCCACTACAAAGTTATATACCACAAAATATAGTACCCAGTCCAGCACCATGTTGCCACCGCCGCAAGCAGCGTAGCGAAATAGCTGTTGTGGGACATATTTACTAAAAGGTCGATAGAAAAAATCGATGATTTTAGTGATTATTTGTGATATTGTTTGCATTTATCAAAAAAAAATAGTACTTTTGCAGCCGAAAATCAAATCAGCGTGCAAAAGTAGTAAAAATTTTGCACCTGAGCAAATATTAATCAATAAAATGGACGACTATCACCAACAAAATGCAACAAGTACGTGCCAAGAAGTTTTTAGGTCAGCACTTCTTGAAGGACCTGAGTGTCGCCCAACGAATTGCTGAAACCATCACCGCTGGTCGTGTCTTAGAGATAGGACCGGGCATGGGTGTGCTCACGCAGTATCTCCTTAAGAACCCTAATCTGCAGACTACCGCTATCGAAATCGATAGGGAGAGTGTGGCGTATCTCAAGGAGTGGTATCCCGAACTGCATCTCATCGAGGGTGACTTCCTCAAACTCGATCTCAATATCATTTACCCTGACGGCGAGTTCTGTGTGATAGGCAACTATCCGTATAATATCAGCAGTCAGATTTTCTTCAAAATGCTTGATTATAAGGACCGTATCCCTGTGTGTTCGGGTATGATCCAAAAGGAAGTAGCAGAGCGTATTGCCTCCAAGCCAGGCAAGAAAGCATACGGCATTCTCAGCGTGCTGCTGCAAGCGTATTACGATATAGAATATCTGTTTACAGTGGATGAACATGTGTTCAATCCGCCACCGAAAGTCAAATCGGCGGTTATTCGTATGACACGCAATAACCGCCAAGGATTAGGCTGCGATGAAGTGCTGTTTAAGAATGTAGTTAAAACAGCCTTCAACCAGCGCCGAAAGCAGATGCGCAATTCGTTGATGGGCATCGTCGGCAAGGAAAATCCATTGCTCAACGACCCTATCTTCACGAAGCGCCCTGAACAACTAAGCGTTGAGGAGTTTATCTCCCTCACTAAAAAGATTGAAAGTTTATAGTTTAAAGTTTAAAGGCAAGGATTATGGCAGAACTCAAAATATTCTATAGAGACACAGAAAAGCAAGACAAAATCAAGGTAGGCCGCAGCGTTAATATCCTCAATAGTCTTGACAAGAAAGACATTATCTGGATCGACCTGCTTGATGTAAGCGACAAGACAGAGGGCGTACTCGAGGACTTCCTTAAGATCGACATCCAGGAGGATGAAGAGATGGAAGAGATTGAGATGTCGTCTCGTTATATACAAACCGACGATTCCATCGTGGCTAACTCCAACTTCCTCCGCGATAACTTCGAGGTGGAACCTGTCAACTTTATCCTCAAAAACAGCATCCTCGTCACTACTCGCGACGTCGAACTCACCAGTTTCAACGAGACGGTCAAGAAGATGCTCGTAAACACCCGCAACTTCCCAACTGGCTACCACGTGCTTGTCTCGCTCATGGAAACGCGTGTCGAACGAGATGCGGATATGATTGAGGATACTACTGATCTTATCACCAAACTTTCTGGTGAGATCAACGCCAAAGACCATGTGGATGAAGAGGTACTTATCCAAATCAAAGACTTGCAGGAAAAAGTCACCATTATCCGTCAGAACATCATGGATAAACAACGCGTGATCAGCAACTTCCTCAAGTGCGATTTCTTCCCTATGGAGCTGCAACCTCGCCTCACGATGATTATCAAGGATATCAACTCACTGTTCGATTATACGCGCTTTGGTTTCGACCGTCTAGACTACCTCCAAGATACCTTCCTCGGTCTTGTTAATATCGAGCAGAACAAGATTATCAAGATCTTCACTGTGGTGAATGTCGTATTCCTTCCACCTACACTGATTGCAAGTATCTATGGTATGAACTTCCAAATGCCAGAATTGTTGTGGGGAGATGGTAAATGGGGATATCCATTTGCTTATGTCTTAATGTTAGTTTTTACACTTACTATCTTGTTGATTTTCAAACTGAAAAAGTGGTTATAAACAAGTTATCAACAATCGCAGATTTCATTTGTTGATGGATTTTGATAACCAAAACTTATCCATTTTATCAACATTTCATTTCTGTTTTTACATGCTTCTAACCCGCTTATAACAAGCCAAGTATAATAGTTTTCCACATTATCCCCAATCAATAATAATAAAGAAATCTTTAATTAACTCTATTTTTATTTTTAAAGCTTTAGTTTGCCTTTTTACTTTGTTGTTTGAGTATATATACTGCAATTTCAACCGATTGCAGAAGTATATTTTTACGATTATAGGCAAAATATTTGGTCAATTAAAAAAAAAGTAGTACCTTTGCCCCGCTTTTCGCGCGCAATATATACGCGCGGATATTTTTTTGTTATATTAGAATAAGTACAAAAAAGATAAATAAAAAACATTATGGTAATTAAAGTTAGTAACACCAATCAACCCAACTGGACGGAAGTAAAAGTAAACGCGAACCTTCCAGAGAACCTTCACAAATTGCAAGAAATCGCATACAACCTTTGGTGGGTATGGAATTCTGAGGCAAAGAACATCTTCCGCTACATCGACAACGATGCTTGGCACAAAGCACAATCCAACCCAATCGTATTGCTGAACATCATCAGCTACGACCGTATGTTGGAGCTCAGCAAAGACAAAAAATTCATGAAGCAACTCGACACTGTATATGCTGAATTCCGCGCATATATGGACGAGCCAAAAGATCCTAAGAAGCCAAGCGTAGCATACTATTCTATGGAGTATGGTTTGACCCATGTATTGAAAATCTACTCGGGCGGTCTTGGCGTATTGGCAGGTGACTACCTCAAAGAGGCTTCTGACTGCAACGTAGATATGACCGCTATCGGTTTCCTCTATCGTTACGGCTACTTTACACAAACACTCTCTCCAGAGGGTCAACAAATCGCTAAATACGAGGCACAAAACTTCTCGAACCTCCCTATCTCACAAGTAATGGAGGCTGATGGCACTCCAATGGTAATCGAAGTACCTTATCCAGAGCGTACCGTAAAAGCGTACTTGTGGAAGGTAGCTGTAGGTCGTATCAACCTCTACTTGCTCGATACCGACAACGAGATGAACTCTGAGTGGGATCGTCAAATCACTCACCAACTCTATGGTGGCGATATAGAGAACCGTATCAAACAAGAGATTATGCTTGGTATGGGTGGTACTATCGCCCTCACCAAACTGGGTATAAAGAAGGATGTTTACCACTGCAACGAGGGTCACGCTGCCTTCATGGGCTTGCAACGCATGCTCGACCTCGTGGAGAAAGAGGGCTTGAACTTCCAACAAGCATTGGAGGTTGTTCGCGCAAGTGGTCTTTATACTTGCCACACTCCAGTACCTGCTGGTCACGACTACTTTGAGGAGGGCTTGTTCTACAAGTATATGAACATGTTCCCAAGCCGTCTCGGCATCGAGTGGCACGATCTTATCGGTATGGGTCGCCAAAATCCTGACAACAACACCGAGAAATTCTCGATGTCTGTATTCGCACTCAACACCTGCCAAGAGGCTAACGGTGTGAGTTGGTTGCACGGTGAGGTAAGCAAGAAGATGTTTGCTCCTGTATGGCCAGGCTATTTCCCAGAGGAGTTGCATGTGGATTATGTAACCAATGGTGTGCACATGCCAACTTGGGCTGCAAGCGAGTGGAAAGCAATCTACAAAGAAACTTTCCCAAAAGAGTGGTTTAACGACCAATCTAACCTCGCAATGTGGGCTCCATACAACGATATGCCAGAAGAGAAAATCTGGGCTACCCGCATGAGTTTGAAGCAAAAACTCATTAACTACCTCAAGGAGCAATTCCGCGACAATTGGATGAAGAGCCAAGGTGATCCTGCTCGTATCGTTCGCGCACTCAATGAGATGAACGCTGACAACCTCATCATCGGTTTCGGTCGTCGTTTCGCAACATACAAGCGTGCTCACTTGCTCTTTACCGACTTGGAGCGCCTTGATAAACTTGTAAACAACCCAGACCGTCCAGTACAATTCTTGTTTACTGGTAAGGCTCACCCTGCTGATGGTGGTGGTCAAGGTCTCATCAAACGCATCATTGAAATCAGCCGTATGCCACAGTTCCTTGGTAAGATTGTCTTCCTCGAGAACTACGACATGCGCTTGGCTAAACGCCTCATCTCTGGTGTGGATATCTGGTTGAACACTCCTACTCGTCCTCTCGAGGCATCTGGTACCTCTGGCGAGAAGGCACAAATGAACGGTGTATTGAACTTCTCTGTCCTCGACGGTTGGTGGAAAGAGGGTTACGTAGAGGGCGCAGGTTGGGCATTGACCGACAAGCGTACTTACGAGAACCAAGCACACCAAGACCAATTGGATGCTGCTACTATCTACCAAATGCTCGAGAAAGAGATTATTCCATTGTACTATGCTAAGAATAGCAAGGGCTATTCTCCAGAGTGGATTCAAACCATCAAGAACTCTGTGACCAAGATCACCCCACGCTTCACTACTAAGCGTATGATGGACGATTACTTTGAGAAGTTCTATAATAAGTTGGCTAAGCGTCATGCATTGTTGTTGGCTGACAACTATCAAGTGGCTAAGGATATCGTGGCTTGGAAGCAAAATATCGTATCTCACTGGGACGGTATTGAGGTTATTAATTCTACTCTCAATGCTAAGAGTGCAGAGCTCAATGTAGGTAACAAGTGCACCATCGCAGTAGAACTTGATGTCAAGGGCTTGAACGATAAAGGTATCGGCGTTGAACTCGTAGCCGTTCGCACTTCTACTCACAACAACGAGAAGTTGTATGAGGTTAAACCATTGGAGTTGGTTAAGGCTGAGGGTTCACACCTCTTCTTTGAGACCGAGTACCAATTGGCTTATGCAGGCGGTATGAAGTTTGGTTTGCGTATGTATCCTAACAACGCACTCCTCCCTCACCGCATGGACTTCTGCTATGTTCGCTGGATCTAATAAAGCCGCAAGCGGCTATAGGCTATGAGGCGAAAGGCGATTAGGCTATAGGCGAGAATATAAAAAAGACTACTTCTCAAATTTGAGAGGTAGTCTTTTTTAATGGATTATAAACAAGATGATATTTCTTCGTAGGTAAATCCGCGTTGTAAGCAGAAGCGAATTAGTTTTTCGCGGGATTGCGGGTCTGATGATTTGATGGTGCGCTTCTTGGACGCCATCACACGATTAAGAATGCGCGTGTACTCTGCCATATCTATCGCGTCCAGCGCCTGCTCTATTGCCTGCGAAGGCAAGTGCTTGACCTGTAGTTGTGCTCGCATTTTCATGCGTCCCCAACCTTGGTATAGCAGTTTGTCATGCACAAAAGCATGGCAATAGCGTTGCTCATCCACAAAACATGCTTCTTGCAAGTGCGCAAGTATATCCTCTATCTGCTCAGCAGTAGCACCCCATTGTTGCAATTTCTGGCGTACCTCCCATGTGCAATGTTCTGCCATAGCGCAGTATGATTCTGCCTTAGTGCGCAATTCTGCCACTGACCATTCGTGGTTTGCCATATATATCGTGTTTTAGTTCCACATTGGTATATCCCATTTCGCGTAGCATAGTGCATACCTCGTTGCCGTATGCTTCGTTTATCTCAAAGAAAAGATATAATTTCCCTTCCGACTTAGCAGACAATGTGGCTATCTTTCGATAGAACAGCAGCGGATCGGTATCGGGTACAAACAGTGCCGAATGGGGTTCATAATCCAATACCCGTGCTTCCATATCCTTTTTCTCTTTCTCGCAGATATAGGGTGGGTTGCTGACTATGATATCCCATCGCCTCTCGCCTTTCGCCTCATCACCTAATCGCCTCATCACCTCATCACTTAATATATCTGCTTGCAGCCACTCTATCTCTACACCATTGCGCTGGGCATTGTTGCGTGCCACTGCTAATGCCTCGGTGCTAATATCCACGCCCGTCACTTGCCATAGTGGCGCGCGTTGCTTGAGTGCGATAGCAATACAACCACTACCTGTACCTATGTCTAACACGCGCGCATGCGTATCGCGCGGAACAGAGCGCAAAATCCACTCTACTAACTCTGCTGTTTCAGGACGCGGAATAAGAGTGGCGGGAGTAACCTGCAAGTCCAATCCCATCCACTGCGTATGCCCGAAAATATATTGAATAGGTACATGCGCGCGAAGTTTTTCCAAAATAATTTCTATATTTGGAATATTTTTAGTATCTTTGCGCCCCAAAAGAATATCGTTGCGTGTCATACCTGTGGATTCTTCGATAATCCAGTATGCCAACTCGCGCAACTCCTCGTCGGGATAATACCCGTGTAACTGTGAAATAATATAGTCGATTTGTTGTTTCACGGTGCAAAAGTAGTAAAAATTTTGCATATAACAAAATGAATACCGAAAAATTATACATATCTCGTTGCTTACAATTAGCTCGTTTAGGTGCGTATTATGTGGCCCCTAACCCTATGGTTGGTGCAGTGTTGGTGTGTGATAACAGAATCCTCGGCGAGGGTTGGCACGAGCAGTATGGCGGTGCACATGCCGAGCCTAATTGTATTCGCAATGCCGAGGAGACACATCCAGAAGGTATTGATTATAAGCATTGTACGCTGTATGTCAGTCTGGAGCCTTGCAGCCATTATGGCAAGACGCCGCCATGTGCCGAATTGATTATTCGCAAGGGTATTGGTCGTGTAGTAGTGGGTGTGCTTGACCCTAATCCGCAGGTGGCAGGTCGTGGGGTGAAGATGATGCGCGAAGCGGGAATAGAGGTGCTGGTTGGCGTGATGGAGCAGGAGTGCCGTGAACTCAACAAACGCTTCTTCTGCTTGCAAGAAAAACACCGTCCGTATGTGGTTTTAAAATGGGCAGAGACGGCTGATGGGTATATAGATTTTAGGCGAGAGGCGAAAGGCGAAGAGCACCCCAAAACGCCACGAGCGTTTTCGGGGACCCCGCAGAGGCGAGAGGAAAGTACTCCGTTGGTGATTTCTACGCCTTTGATGAAGCATTTGGTACACCAGCAACGCGCTGAGAATATGGCTATTATGGTGGGTACGCGCACGGCCTTGTTGGATAATCCGCGACTGTTGACTACGCGTTGGAGTGGGCGTAATCCTGTTCGTATCACATTGGATAGGCATGGGGTATTGCCTCAGGATAGCAAGATTTTTTCGCCTGAAGCACCCACAATTGTCTATCGTGAGAATACGGATTGGCAGTTTATTTTGCAGGACTTGGCGCAGCGCAATATCCATTCGGTATTGGTAGAGGGCGGAACATGCTTGTTGCAGCATATCCTTGACTCGGGTATCTATGATGAGGTGCATATTGAGGTGGGCAATCAACAGATAGGAGATGGTGTCAAAGCTCCGCATTATATCCGCACTACTTGCCCAATAATGCTGGATACCCATAGAGTGTATATAGAGAAAAGGTAGTAAATAGGTGTTATATTTTGGGCTGTGATTTTTAGATCCCACCCACCCTCCTCTTAGGAGAAGGAATTTATATTTCGCTTTGCCCATTTGGTGATTTGTAAAAAAAAGTTCGGAGTAAAAATGCAAAAAAGTTCGGAGTAAAATTACAAAAAAGTTCGGAGTGAAAACGCAAAAAAGTTCGGAATTGTTTGCGTATGTCAAAAAAAAACTATACCTTTGCGCCAAATTTTAATTGAACGAATATGAAATACCTTGAACGAGTAGGAGATGAGTTGCTAAAACGAAAGTTGCGCAGTAGTGCAGCTGTCTTAATTGAAGGTCCAAAATGGTGTGGAAAAACATCAATGGGTGCACAATTAGCAAAAAGCATTATTTATATTCAAGATCCAGACAAACGTAATATGTATCGCAAAATGGCAGACACGCAGCCATCTCTGCTATTGGAAGGCGAAACGCCACATATGTTGGATGAATGGCAAACTATTCCAGTCCTTTGGGATGCAGTACGTTTTGCTGCGGATAAACGCCAAAAAATGAATCAGTTTATTTTAACTGGTTCGGCAACTCCTTTGGATGAAGAGGGTAATTCAGAAATGGAACACACAGGTACAGGACGTATCGCTCGTTTGCGCATGCGTCCAATGAGTTTATGGGAGTCTAAAGAGTCAAGCGGGCAAGTCTCATTACAAGCTTTATTTGAGGGAACACAAGAAATGGGACTCTTTGAAAATCCACACACATTGCAAGATATCGCTTACATAATGTGTCGAGGAGGTTGGCCTGGTTCTTTAAGTTTGGATAGAGATGCAGCGCTGGATGTTGCAGTCAACTTGGTTGATGAGATAGTGAATACGGATGTCAATAGGGTAGATGGTACAGAAAAAAATCCAGATAGAGTACGTGCTGTATTACGCAGCTATGCGCGTAATATATCTACTATGACCACAGCCAGTACAATCATGGGAGATGTGCGTGCGAATGATGTTTCTATTACCGACAAGACACTAAGTAATTATTTAATCGCTCTTAAACGCTTGTTTATAATAGAGGATGTCAAAGCATGGCAACCCAGTTTAAGAAGTCGCACAGGTATTCGTACATCTGATAAACGTCATTTCGTAGATACAAGTATTGCGACTGCTATATTGGAGTTGAATCCAAAGAGTGCACTTGAGGACTTTGAATTGTTTGGATTTTTATTTGAAGATTTTTGTTTACGCGATATACGTGTATATACCGAACTGCTAAGAGGTACAGTATATCATTACCATGATAATTCAAATCTGGAATCAGATTTAATCATTCGTCTTCATGATGGTAGATGGGCTGCAATAGAAATCAAGACTGGAAGTAAAGAAATAGAAGAAGCAGCCGAGAACCTTATAACACTTTCCAACGAAGTTAATACTTCAAAGATTGGAGCGCCTTCATTCCTAATGGTATTGACAGCAGGACAATATGCCTATCTCAGAGAGGATGGTGTGTATGTGGTACCTATTGGGTGTTTAAGACCGTAATAGGTTGTTAAATATTCTATGTCACAAGTGTCCACTAAAAATTTATAAATTATTCTTTGACTTATTGAAAATTAGTTATAGCGAAAATTTGTGCGCGACGATTTGATTTTGTTGTAATTTTGCCCAAAAGAAATAAAACCGAACTATACGCTTATGCAGGAATTGTTTGCGTATGTCAAAAAAATGTAGTACCTTTGTCGGCGGAATGGAAAAGATGAGATTACATAGAATACAACATGCATGCAGGATGTTCTGCGTGCTGGGTGTTCTGTGTTGGGTAATGTGTGGACTCTCTTCCTGTGGATGGCAAGATGCACAGGAAGTGATTGCTTTGGCGGATAGTTTGGATCGGTCAGAGTATGTGATATATGATGATACTGCAGCACTGAGCAAAGCGATACGCTGTTTGGATAATCCATTTGGCAGGTTGTTTATGCGCAATACGCTCGGCAAAGCGTATTACTATATGGGGCGGAACTATAGTCTCTCTGATCAGATTGTAGATGCTGCCGATTGCTATATTGAAGCCGACCGTTTGCAGATTGATGACCCTATATGCAGAGGACGCATAAATAGCAATATGGGTTATATCTGTGCGCAAAATAATAGCGATAGTTTGGCACTGATTTTCTACGAGCGTGCAAGTGAGGATTTCAAAGAAAGTGGGAACGAATGGTATTATGCTCAAACATTGCTAAATGTGGCTTTTAAAACAATTCAGTTACACCAATTTAATAGAACTGATAGTCTATTGCAACTGGCACAAACCTATTCTTTGGATAGTGCTTATCAGGCACGCTATTATGAAACATACGGACTATACCACTACGAACAACAACAATACGATTCGGCATTGGTGTATTTTCAACGAGGGTTAGATTATTGGCAGAGTGAAGAAGACAAATGTTTTAGCTATTTGAAAATGATGCAAGTATATCTTGATAAGGAAGCATTAGATGAGGCATTGTCATTTGCTAATTTCATTGTTGAAGAATCGAATAATCCGAATTATCTGGCAAATGCTTATTATTGCCTGATGCAAGATGCAAAACGAAAGAACAATACAGAACAATTAAGTCAATATTCTCATGCGCGTACTGATTCACAACGGCTACTGCGTAATGCTATGCTGCAAGAAGTAGAGGCGCTACCTAAATTAGAGGAATATCTATCTAATCCACATCCTTTACGTTGGGTGTGGATAACAACAGTTGGATTTGTGCTTTTGTCTTTATTCCTATTTATAGGTATAATGACATACCGTAAACATACTATAGAGCACTTGAATAATGCCACTTCTCGTTTACAAGAGACAAGTATTCTATTGCAAAAAGCAAACGAAAAGATAGATGATCTATCTACATGTATCAAGGAGCAGGAGAGTGTAGAAAGTAAGCCTAAATTATCTTATTTTAACAAAAATATTAACTCTATACGTTCTGAATTTCCTGCACCAAATAATAAATGGAATGATTATAGGCGATTGAAAAAGGATATTGATCCATGGTTGCATAATTGGTTGCATGCATTAGATCAATTGAATTTAGCAGATCGAGAAAAGATATTGTGTGTATATACTCTTCTTTATCCCCATTTATCCACAGCAAAAATAGCAGGCTATATGAACTATGATAAAGCTGGTATTCGTGTTTTTAAGACGCGAATGGTTCAAAAACTTGGCATAAAATCTTCTCAACTGCCCTCGTTTTTACAAAAACTATCAAGAAAGGGATAAAATGCTTCGTTAAGCACTGTTAACAAACTCAATGTATAATATGCTGATAATCAGAACAATACACTCCCCTATAGTGTTAGCAAATTTCTAAATAACTTGTACATTTCGTAGTATTGTTGTAATTTTGCAGCGAATTTTAAAACAACAGTATCATGAAAAAAATCTTTATTTTCGCATTGTTTGTACTGGGTATGTACAATGCATCTGCGTTTGCTATGGCGCAAGAAATCGTTTTAACTGAACTTTATTCTCTTATGCCTTTAGATGATGCAAAAGATGAAGGACGTGGTGAAAGACCAGATCCAACTCTTTCTCGTGCCTCCATTGATGGCAATCAATTATCTGTTGATGCAGGTGCGGATGCGCCCGTGTATGTAGAGGTGATTGATCCTGAAACAGGTGAAGTGGTAGTAGAAGAGGAGTTCGCAGGCGAGACAACTATGTCCATTCCCGATGCAGGCGATTATGAAGTGTACATTTACACAGAATCAGGCACTGTACTGATGGGTGAGTTTGAGGTGAAGTAAATACAAGAAAATAAAAACACAAATACTAACTTTAAAAACATATGCTACTATGAAAAAGATTTCAAGCATTCTTATAATGTGTATTTATACCATTGTGTGCTCTGCACAAATTCAAGTTGCATCAACTGGAAATGTAGGAATTGGTGATACACTAACTACAGATACGAAACTTTTTGTTAACACGACAGGAGCCTATACAACAGGTATATACTCTGTAATAGAATCAACTGAAATGAATGCCGCTGCCATATGTGGAGTCACTAATGGGGCAAGAGATACACAAATAGCAATTTATGGTCGTGCTACAAATGTTATGCCGAATAATAGAGGTTGTTCGTATGGTGTTTACGGAATAGCAGGAAATAGAAGTTCAGGATATAACTATGGCGTATATGGTGCATTGATGGGGAGCAGAAATGGAGCAGGTGTATTTGGAACAGCATCCACCGCATCACCAGCGCTCATGCCTCAAATCAACGGAAAATATGCAGGATATTTTTATGGTGACACCTACGTGACAGGAACTTTGACAGCAGGAGTTGTAACTACACTATCAGATGCTCGTTACAAATCGAATATCCAAAAAATCAATGTCACTGCTTTGGCAAAGATTGCAGCACTTAACCCAGTGCAATATACCATGTTATCTGGTGAAGCTATTGCTCTTGCGAACACGGAACCAACAGACACTACCTCCACAATGACAATGATCACTTCGGAGGAGGACCTTGCTAAAGCCAATAAAATCCATTATGGTCTATTAGCACAAGAAGTAAAAGAACTATATCCTGAATTGGTACACGAAGATGCTGCTGGTGTCATGAGCATCAATTACACCGAACTTATTCCGCTATTGATCCAGGCCGTACAAGACTTATCGGAGCAAGTAGAAGCGTTGTATAATTCTTCAAGTGCTACTACTCGTTGATAGTACTCTTGCTTGGTATGATTTCGCAACAAATGATATATGTTTTAAAAGATTGGATTTATTAAACAATTTTATGAAAAAACTATTATTTATACTGCTGAGTATCGTTCCAATAGTCGTATTGGGACAGGACTATTATTGGTATGATGGTACGAAAATTCCATTGGAAAGAGGTAATCAGGAATATATCATATATGATGACTCCTTGCTTTTAGAATCAGATAAAGAAAAGTTGGCATATTGTGAAGTTGTTTCGTATCCAGAAATGGCTAATCTAAAGTTGGGAATAACTCAGCCTAATGCTGTTCTTGAAGATGTAGAACACGTATTCTATAGGACGCCTTCTTACAAAGATGGTGAGGGTGGTAATATGTTTGTAACTCATCGCTTTTATGTTAGACTGAAGAATAGTAATGACTTATCCCTATTGCAAAGCATGGCAAAGCAATACAATGCGGAAATAGAAAAAGAGAGTGCTTTACCACTATGGTATATTTTACGCTGTGGTTTACAATCTTCGTTCAATGCTTTGAATTTGGCAAATCTCTTTCATGAGTCTGGACAATTTTCAGTTGCAGAGCCAGAATTTATTGGAGGTATATATCCTACTTCCATTGAGCAAGTTACCAACAATCAATCTGAAAGAACCAAAAAGATGCTCCATAATGGAATGTTGATTATTGAAAGTGATGGAAAGACTTATAATGCACAAGGGATAAAAGTAAGATAATTTGATCATTCGAAATAATGAAAATTATGAAACAAAATATATTATATACCATATTTCTGCTACTGAGTTTCACAACATCTGTAGTATACTCTCAAGATTATTATTGGTATAAGGGCGCAAAAATATACTTAACAATTGGCAATAAAGAATATATTGTATATGAACCTTATACAGATTCTCCTAATAATGCCACGGAGCTGTTATACGAAGAAGATATTGTTGCATCTAATCAACAAACGTTAAAAATGGGAATTATCGCTAAAGATGCAAATTTAGATATTGGAAGGATTGTTTATAGAATAACATCTTATATATCCAATGAAGATTCTACAGATATATTTGTTACAGATAAGTTCTATGTTAAACTTAAGACTTCTGATGATATTCAAAAATTACAACAAATGGCGAACACCTATGAGGTAGAGATTTTAGATAATCATACATTGGCACGATGGTATGTTTTAGGGTGTACAACTAATACCGAATATAATGCTCTACAAATGGCGAATATATTTTATGAATCTGGTATGTTTGAGGCATGCGAACCTGAATTTATTGGATTGGAACAGCCAACATGCGCTAATGATACATACTTTGGGTCACAATGGAATCTATGTAATACGGGGCAATATGGCACTTCATATTTAGGTATTGATATCAATTATTGTGATGCACATTCAATAACATCAGGAAATGAAAATACTGTTATTGCTGTTTTCGATTGGGGAGTTGAACTTTCTCACCCAGATCTTAATATTTATCCATTGAGTTACGATGTAAAATCGGGGACATCACCTAGTCGAATATATGATAGTAATCATGGAACAGCATGTGCAGGTGTCATTAGCGCAATTAGTAATAATAATCTTGGTGTTGCTGGTATTGCATCATCTTGTCCAATTATGGCTATCAGTATGTCTGGTAGTGATCCACGTACTAAAATGGCAGATGCTTTTAGATTTGCAGCAGATAATGGATGTTCTGTCATCAGTTGTTCTTGGAGTTCAGAAAATCCATCTACCATACTTGATGATGGTATCTCTTATGCTTTAGCAAATGGGCGTAATGGATTGGGATGTGTGGTCGTATTTTCTGCTGGTAATAATAATGTGGATACTATTAACTATCCTGCGAAGTCTAACCCTTCTATCATTGTTGTAGGAGCAATTTCTCCTTGTGGCGAACGAAAAAGTAAAATTTCATGCGATGGGGAAAGTTATTGGGGGAGTCAATTTGGTTCTGAATTAGATATAATGGCTCCTGGAGTATTGATACCTACTACAGACACTATAACTATTGATGGTTATCATTCTGTTGATTATAAAATGAGATTTCATGGAACGTCTTCCGCTTGCCCTCATGTAGCGGCAGTAGCAGGGTTAATATTATCGGTTAATCCACAGCTTACTGCGAAACAAGTTGCTGATATTATAGAATCAACTGCACAAAAAGTAGGAGAGTATGACTATACTACAACAGAAGGGCGTCCAAATGGTACATGGAATTTTGAGATGGGTTATGGATTAGTAGATGCATACGCCGCAGTATTGGCTGCAAAGACGAAATACATTCAAAACCATACTTATCAAAGTGGTAGTGTAATAGTTGAAAACTACCCTGAAATCATCGCGGGTTATGCTGTAACAGATAACAAACCATACGGAAATGTAATACTTGAGGCGGGTAGTGATGTTACTTTTAGAGCTACAAAACAGGTAACATTACAACCTGGATTCCAAGCGAAAATAGGCAGTAAGTTGTATATTGAAGTGGATAGTCTTACTACAACACAATCCGCTACTATTCCTCAACAGATAACCTCTCGATCATTTTCTGCACCTACGAATGATACAAATTCTACTACAGAAGAGGAAATTGCTAACAATGCCTTAGAGAATGTGACAGATGAAGTAATTGTTTCCACCTCTATATATTCCGCCAGTGGTCAGTTGTTGCAAACTATCGAAGGTAGTCAGCAAGATGCTATGCACCTACCCAGTGGCATGTATATCCTACAACATCGCATGAGTGATGGCAGTGTGAGAAGTGTAAAAATAACGAATAACAAGTAGGTATTATACATCTTGAAACACAACACCCCTCGCCCAGTTCCGTGTGAATTGGGCGAGTTTTTTATGTAATCAAGTAAAATATATGCAGAAATGGTAGCACATACCATTTCTGCTGCATTTGTGGTAAATGCTACCACCGAAGTATCAACAAAAAGCAGTACCTTTGCACCATGAAAATGAACTCAAAACAGATAGCTTGTAAGCGTGTCAATCGCTTACTCCTTGAACGCCACATCACCAAAAGTGAATTGGCAGATGGTATCAATGTGGACAGGTCAAATCTCGGAAAAATGCTCAATGGACAACACCCTTTCGACCTCAACCTGCTTGACCCTATAGCCGACTTTTTCGGAGTCAGTAGCGAGGAATTGCTCGCCCAACCACAAATGATTCGAGCTAACAAAGAAAACACAGTTGTTTTGATTGTTCAAACACCAAAAATAATCACGAATAAAATAATCGAACAGATATTAGCGATATTATGACTAAACAAGAAGCTGCTATCAAATACATTACCGAGAACTACCTGGACTTCAACCGCCTGAGGCACGATGTGATTGCAGATAAACTCCAAATCCGCATGGATTTGGAGGAGGCGAGAGGCGAAAGGCAAGAGGCGAAAGGCAAGGAATATTGGAAAGAACTTTCCAAACACGACATCAACTCCATCGTATGTCATGCCGCGCGGGAGTATGATGCCAATATCACCTCACGCGAGGTGCTGACTGCACTGCAATCCGACCTCATGCCACAAGTACACCCCCTGCGCGAATATATCCTCTCGCTCAAGCAATGGACACACGACCAACCCGACTGGATAGACATGGTCGCACGACAAGTCCGCGTGAAATCCAACGACAACAAGGGAGATGTTAAGAATAAAGACAACTTAAACAACAATTCCGCTTCGCCAACACTATCACCCCACTCGCTCACGAAGCTCGTAGGGACCCCGATATTGCTCAGCGGCACGGGTGAACACATTTATCAACAATACCAACAATTAGGAATCAACAATGAAAACAATTACTCTCAGGCAAGCGCCAATGTTGGGCGCGCGCAGGAGTTGTCTATGTTGTCTTCAGAAAAATCAGCACCCTTGTCGTCACCAAACAATCCTGCGGACGAGTTGTGGCGGGTATGCTTCAAAAAGTGGTTTGTCGCTATGGTGGCGAGTTGGATGCGGGACGAAGTGGTTAATCACCAAGTCCTTGTGCTTATCGGCAAACAAGGCATCTACAAGACCACATGGCTCGAACACCTCATTCCGCCTCAC
>JBGVFY010000083.1:0-2285 GCA_045121435.1 Paludibacteraceae bacterium
CTCCAAGTCGCGGAGGGCGTGAGCAAAGACATTCTTAATAAATGTGGCGGTGTGGATGCGCTTTTTGCCGAATGCCTTGCCGATGTTCCAGCCGAAGTGCATCAGGTCGATGCTTTTGAGTGCTGAATCAACCGATACGGGCGATACCTCGTGAGGGGTGTCGCCCAAACTATACTCTGTGATGTAGCCACACAAGCGGTCTAATTCCGCCTTGCTCATATAGGCGGCCATCGTCTGCTTGGTATAGTCAAGTACACGCTCCAATTTTGCCTGTGATGCACGCTGTTGCTCGGCAATAACATTGGCACGCAAAACTTCATATTCCGTTGGTTGTGGGGTAGTCTCCGCAACAGCAATCTCCTCGATAGTCTCGGCTACGGTAGCGGTAGCCTCGGCAACAACTGCCATCTCCTCCAACTTTTGAAATGCTGGAAAGCGCATCAAGAATTTCTCCATTATCGGTAGTAGCAACTCATTGAGCGTCATTTGCAGACTAATATATAGTGCTGACAACACAACCACCGTTGCGAAGAATGCAACAGCTGCACTGAACTCATCATACCCCTTGACAAGCACGAACTTTCGTGCTAACACACCAAAGAGCAATATCGCTCCAAACACGAACAAATAGAGTGCAATATATTCCGTTTGTCTCTTATTCATAGTCATCTTTGTTAATCGTTCGTGAGCAAAGATATATGAATAATCAACACAAAAAATGGCTCTTTTGCCTTTTGACCGCACGTGTCATAGGTTGTCCTATCGTGTCATAGCAACTCTATTTTTACACCATATTCTACATTTGAGGAAATTTTACTTATCTTTGTTACGGCTTACGACTTTAAGCGTTAAGCCAATACATATTAGTAGACATTTATTGTCGTAATCTTTCGTACTCGAACTTGGCGGTTTAGACAAAACGAAGATTCGCAATCAGATGTCCACGCAAGGTGTATATCCTTACCACCGACATTGGCTCGGTGTGTGCGATATATCATCCAGCGTGGGCTGTCTGTGTTGCTTATTCGTTTTGTGGGCAGCCAAGGCCTGAGTACGGGATAAGTTAATGCAGTGGCCTGCGCTTTTTTTATGTACTTATCTGGTAACAAAGAGTTGTTGGATAGATATTTGGTTGCCTTCTTTGCATCCCGCACAGCACCGCCTGAGGCACTTGACCTTGCCAAGCGGTGGGCGCACGAAATTGCTCAAACTGATAAGATTGTAATTAGCGGCTTTCACTCTCCAATCGAGCGAGCTGTGCTTGATATTTTGCTCGCCAATGGCTGTCCTGTAGTGGTCGCATTGGGGCGTTCACTATACCGCAAAATCCCAACGCACCTGCAAACTGCTTATGATAACAATAGGGTGTTGTTCGTATCGTTCCGAGATTACTCACGCCCCTCATTCTCCAACTCTCAAACCCGTAATTGGCTCACCACCGACCTCGCCTCGGAAGTCGTCTTTGCCCCATTCGACAACTCAAGCCAACTCTCATCATTGCATTATAGCATAGCCCATAGCTCTACGCCTTGTATTATCTTAAAATAAAATCTGCATCACTCATCGTTGAATGATGCAGATGGTAATTATGGCGTTTTCTCCCTACCTTTTGGCGGTTTTCTCCCTACTTTAACGAGATTTTGTTGGCGGTTTCACGCTTCTTGGAGTTCACAAGGTCGGCATAAATCTGGGTGGTGGTAACATTCTTATGCGTTAGCATCTTCGATACGGTGTAAATATCTGTGCCTAAAGAGATTTGGATGACCGCATAGCTGTGCCTGAAGCAGTGGAAGGTTATTTTCTTCCTAATCCCGGCCTCGGCAATCCACTGTTTGAGTGGGTGGTGTGTCATTGCGCGGGTGAGTCCTTTGAATACCAAACCTTTGCCCCATTCACCGCATAGTTCCAACGCTTCGTGGCTGATAGGGAGTGTCGCCTCGGTCTCTGTTTTCTCGGTGCAGATGCGAATGTAGTAGCCCTGATCTGGTCCCATTTCAAAGTCGCTCCACTGCAATTTGAGGATGTCGCCGATGCGAAGTTCCGTCATACAAGCAAAGAGCGATGCTTGTTTCAGCACAGGAAAACGGCAGGGTGTGATGCTTCCACAAACAAAAATAGCACCCGTAAAGAGTGCTATATTAATCATTTATAATTGATTTAACCACTTAATAATCAACTACTTATTTTCCGATGCAAAATATTTTTTTAACGCCCATTTATAACCTTGTAAGCACTTGATATATAGTACTTTATAAAGTTTTATTGAAGGACAAAAGTTCGTTCGG
>JBGVFY010000084.1:0-1635 GCA_045121435.1 Paludibacteraceae bacterium
GCTCTCGCTGATCGGATATGATGTGTTGAATGCCCAGACGACGGCACAACTCCTGTGCATCGTCGAGATAGTCGGTGTTGCCATCCTTCTCGTAGAAACGGAATGTCACACCCACCACCTCGTATCCGGCATCTTGCAGAAGAATTGCCGCTACGGAACTATCCGTACCGCCACTCATCCCAAGCAAAACCCTCCTCTTCAACTCCATAGCACAAAGATACGGAGAAATAATGAAAAACTCTCCGAAAAGAGTCTCTTTTGAACTTTTACCTTTTGTTTAACTCTACCAACGATGTAAAACTTGCCAAAGAGGTGGAGGGTGTTTTGCCACATATTGGGACAAAAAGCAGCGATAAACCCCTAATTATGATTCAATATATTTTTGAGGATAGAGGATAATTTTGTATATTTGCAATAGCGTTGCTCTATTTACAACGCAAACTCAAACCATAAACAGATACGATATTCGGGATGAAAAGAGTTGGACTTCTATTTGGCTTAATGTTTTTCATCTGTGGTGCTCAAAGAGTTGAAGCACAGGTGCAGAGTATCCGTGAAAAACAAGATTCCGTTTCGGTAGTAAAATCATCAGAGCATATCAGGCCCGAGGAGATCAAAAAGGGCCCATTGAACAACGCCCTCGATGTGTTGAGTGGTCAGTCGGCCGGTGTAAATGTCACTACCAATGGCGCCGACCGACTCGCTATGCTGAATAGCATCCGAGTGCGTGGTACCACCTCTATTACCGGTGGTAATGACCCATTGGTGATTATCGATGGTGTGACATCAGACATCTCGACACTCTCAACCATCTATCCAGCCGATATTGAGCGTTTCACCATTTTGAAGAACGCTACCGAGACCGCTATGTATGGCTCTCGTGGAGCGTCGGGTGTCATCGAGATTAAGACAAAAAAGGGCACAGGGCAAGGATTTCAAATATCCTACGATGGCAACTACGGAGTTGAGTCGATGCACAAGCATCTGCAAATGCTCAACGGTCCAGAGTATATCGCAACAGCAAAGGCGCTTGGATTGGAATACAATAACGGTGGTTATAACACCAACTTCCACGATGTAATAACCCGCACTGGCTATATTCACCAACATCATCTTGCATTTAGCGGTGGCTCGGAGAACTCCAACTATCGTGCATCGTTTGGTTTTATGGATAACAAGACCATTGTCAAGGTGAATGATTACAGAAACCTTGTAGTAAAACTCGATGCCACCCAAAAGGCCTTTGGAGGTCGCCTGATAGGTGATTTCGGCGTATATGGCTACACCTCGAAGATACACGACATCTTCGACACCCGAATGTTGTTCTACTCGGCAGCCACCCAAAACCCAACCTATCCGGCAGGTGTGGATGCAAACGGCAATTGGGTCAAAAACTCGGCTGCATCGCACATAAACCACCCCGGTGCACTTCTCTATGAGAAGAATGACTCGAAAGAGTTGAACTTCAACACGCATTTGGGACTCACCTACAATATTTTGGCAAACCTGAAACTATCGGCCTTCGGCTCCTATTCGTATTTCTCCACCGAGAATGCGCAATTTTGTCCTACGTGGGTGTGGGCACAGGGAAATGTCTATCACGGAGAGTTCATGGGCGAAGATTACTTTACGAAT
>JBGVFY010000085.1:0-50878 GCA_045121435.1 Paludibacteraceae bacterium
AAAGTGCGTATTTCAAGATGCGCGTTTGCGCAGTTTGCGCACTTTTCGCACTTTAGTGTATGGTGTAAATAAAGGTTAAAGTTTATAGTTTAAAGGCACGAACCTCTTCGCTACGCTCAGTAACCTTGTTTTAAACGACAATTAGTGTCAATTTGTGTCAATTCAAGGAGCATGTTTTGAAACAAAAATACGCTCGCTGTACTCGCTACAAAAATACTTAAAAATTTCGTTTTTGCGGCTAAGCCGCAATTTTTATTATCAGACAACTTAGACAACTTAATTGACAATTAAAATCAATTATTTTATCCATGCATTGTTGCAAATTGTATCACTTGTTGTCGGTATTGTCTTTATTATTTCATTTTCAATCCTCTCCGCTGGGGTGGTTGTTCCCAAACCACCCCTTTGGTTTGGATTATTTAGATTTCTTATCTCACTTCGTTCGAACGATTTTTTCTCGCGCTCTGCTCGCAGGAGATTATTACTCTGCCTTGGCAGTGGTCAATTGTCCCTCTTGCTCAGTCAAGAAACGCACATACAAGTAGCCATCTGCGTCCACATACTCAGCCAAAGGAGCCAAAATCTCTTTGCTCAATACTACATTGCCCTCAGCAGGTACCTCCGTATAGTTCACTACATCCTTATGATAAATAGCCACGGCAAACTCGCAATCCTGTGCCACGAAAGTATGCAATGCGCTCTTACCTGTCCATACGAGGTTCACACCACTTGCCAACCATGCTTGATAATCAATGCGATAGATATCGAACGCCGCACCGAGATTCAAGGTCAGTTGCGCTACTGGCTCAAGCAATGTGCTTGCCTCCACACATGGGTTCTCAGGTTTCTCCTCTGGCAATACAGTGAGGATAAGGGTTGCTTGGTAATCGCAGCCATTCTCATCTTGGAGGGTGACGGTATATTCGCCTGACTCGGTGTAAGTTACACCATTCCAATCGTAGGTCTCACCGAATTTAACGGTAACCTCCTCAGTAGTAGCAGGAGTTTGAGGATGAACGGTAAGGGTAAGGGCAATAACGCTATCGCAACCGTTCACATCTTGCAATGTTACGCTATACTCGCCTGATGTGGTGTATTCTTGACCTTGCCATGTGTAAGTCTCACCATAGCAAACAGCGGCAGTCTCTTTGGTCACTGGCACCTCTGGAAGAACGGTCAGTTGGAGAGTCACGATGCTATCTGCGCCATTAGCAGCCACAGTAGTATAGGTGTATTTACCTGTCTCTGTATAGGTCTTGCCATTCCACTCGTATGTCTCGCCGAAGCAAACAGTAGCAGACTCTTCGGTGTAAACAGGGTCAAGAACTGGACCTTCAGGGTCTGTCTCGGCTGGTTTATCGGTCAAGAAAGAAACACGACTTGATACAGAAGGGTTAAAACGAACATATAAATATCCTTCTTCACCGATGCGTGTACCCCACTCCTCCAATGTTGCAGCAGTAACAACATATGAACCACGACGAGCAATATTATTATACAACATTACATGAGAATCTTGTGCCGACAATGCAAAAGAACATGTATCAGCCACATATACAGGCAAGATACCATTTCCATTCCACTGGATTGTCATATCATAGCCACTAAAGTCTTCATAACGCAAACGATATATCGTAGCATTAGAATTATTTGAAACGAACTTTTCTATATTTGGATCAATTTGCACAGAATACTCCAAGCACTCTAACGCGTTCCAAGCATTTGGCGTAATAGAAATAGTTGATGCTGAACGGAAACGCACATAGATATAGTCATCCGTTGCTTGAGCTGCAAGATCAGAAATCTCTTTTGTAGATAAATACAACATCTTGGTAGCACCTTCGGTATTAAATGCATATGAAGCCAATACATTGTTATCCTCAGATGTCGCCGAAAAATCTATCTGATTTGAAACATACATTTCAACACCATATTCAGTAACAGAAGCAAATTCTGTTGATGTCCAAGTCTTAGGGAAACAATACAACTTATTTACACCATTGGCAGGAATTGTTATTGTTTTACCATATACCAACAACTCTGCATCACCTTTTGGTTTGCTCATAGGTATTTTCTCCACAACTAATTTTCCTGCTACGGGAGACATAATCTTACCATAGAACAATCCTCCACCAGTATGCTCCTTTATGTCTTTTTTCATCTGGTCAGTATATAACTTATAAGGTGTTTCTTGAGCTACATCAAAGTAATTCCATACAAATGGATCTACCAAACTTGGTTCAAAATCACACATCGTTTCTGCCAACCATACTCGAACAGGTTCCTCACCCTTCCACACAAAACGAATACTATCATTCTGCCAATCTGCATATGATACAATGAAAGAACGCTCAGAAGCATTTGGCAAAATATCTATCGTGTCACCCAATGTGATAGGTTCAGATGTTTCCATACAATTTTTGAACAAATCATCTGGTTTCAAGCTGATTTCGCCTCCCTCATAATAAGTAACTTTGACTAAGGCTTTTACATTGTATGTAATACCAAACTCAGCCATTCGCTCACGATAACTTTTATCAATAGATAAGTCCCACTCATTCTTACCATTACGAACCACCAAGTCGCACATAAACTCAACAGGGAATGTGATATCAAAATCAGCAATAGTATTTATCAAACTATCAATTTTAGGATCATCATATCGACCTGGTGTACATGTAAAATCAATGGACACATCAGGACCAAACGGAGATTTATCCGTGAATGGTGAGAAATACACATGCAATGGCAAATCGTAGGTATTGGCAACATACCACAATTCACACGGACCTGCAACGGTAGCAGTATAATTTTCATCTACAGGAATAGGATCCTCACAAGTAAGACCCGTTTGCGCCATCATTGAAGCGGCGAAGAACACTACAAAAAGTGTTGAGAATAAGTGTTTCATATCTGTTTGTTTATTTAAGTTTAAAGTTGAAAGTTTATAGTTGAAAGGCAGGGATTATTCGCTGCGCTCAGATTTTAACGACTTCAAAGAAACGAAGAGAATATACAACAAAGCCAATAACACTAATGGCAGGATATCGCCAACTGGAACATATTGATAGAAGTAATCAGTTTCTCCATCATTCCAAGTATATGGATTATTCTCACTTCTCATAAACCATGCAAGCCACTCATCCAGACTTGGCTTAGTTCCACCCATAGTTTCATTCCAGCCAGCACAAAATGCCTCCCACGCAGCCGTTAGTGCATGTACATCAAGCATCCATACACCATCTACATAGGTTCCATAACTGCTACCATTCAAAGATAGCCATCTTAACCAATAATCCTCATTTGAACCTGGCCCACTATTCTGTCTCCCGCGGACATTAGAGCGACCGCCACCGAACATGCCAGTATATTGACCATAGTTGATAGAACCAGAATAATCAACCGCAGAACCAATGCCATAGAAACCATTACCTACATTAGCAGCATTAGCCATAGCCATGGCTGGCTCCTCTGCCAACATCTGAGCAGGATTATCACCCCAAGCAGAAGACATCTCGCCACGGCGAGCGGTGCTGTAGGCGATAGGAGAGATGGAGCCTACCCCTGCCCCTCCCTGAAAGGAAGGGTTAAATGCACCAGAATTGGATTGGCGATTGGCGATTGGTGATTGGCTATAGGACATAGCAGCACCACCGTTGCCGCCACCACCATAACTATTGAAAGTGCCTCCTGAAGTCTCATACAAACCACCACCAGCAGGAGCAGAGGTGATAGGCGAAAGGTTAGAGGTTAAAGGCGCAGAACTTACACCATATGATATCGCGTACGCGCCTGCGTGCGAGATGCCGCCACTGCGACCCAACGAGCGAGACGACAGCGCCATCACACCACCATCGTTAGCAGGACCCGTAAAAGTAGCATTGGTATATGCCGCACCATTAGAATAAGCAGGTGCTTCACCATAACTGTCATGGATATTCCAACCTAACTTCTCATCATTCGCTGTTTGCAACCACACAATACCACCACACAACACCGCACAGAGCACAACAGCAATAAATACATTTACATTCTTTTTCATTTCCTTTTCTAATTCTTTTATCTGATCAAACAAACTATTAATCAATGGTTTAACACTTGGTCTTTTCCTACTAATGACAACCTATCATCCACACAAAAACGACCGACAAAATACTTTGCCTATCAACACCTTGCGTTGTGCCATCTAAGACTTTGCTTGAACAACCAACCGAATCGAAAAGAATACGACAGGTACAAGAACAAAGCGCAGACCTCGAGTTGCCTATTCGCAGTTCGAGGCCTTCGCATTGCCCACCTAATAAATAAACAACAGGAAACCTACGCTGATATGACGATACAATACACCCATGACGGCGTATTGTACTATGAGTCATACCCATAGGCATCTACTGTTACTTTGGTTTTTATTAGGTTTCAAAAGTTGCGAAGTTTCGAACTACAAAACACAAAGCGCCAATAAACGCTATTTAACCCTCATCGCCTTTAGACTATACCAAAATCTAAACAATCGACTTCGGGCCCAACATGTCTAAATCCACCCCTTTTTCGAGAGACACTTCCCTCCAGCGTAGATTCGGGTGCAAAGGTACAATATTTTTTTGAATCTACAAAAGAATAATGCAGAAATTTGCAAATAAAATGTATTTTTTAAAATTTAGACCGCAAAATCTTAAAAAATAGCACTTTTATGCACTTTTCCGCGAATGGGGGGGGTAATGTGCTTATAATCAAGCTGTTACAAGATATCATCCAGAAACCAGGATCCATGGAGCCCAAAAATACTGGAAACAAAAACAACGGCTGCGAATTATTCGCAGCCGTTGATGTAAGGGGGATTGGCAACCGGGAACCGGAAACCGGAAACCGAGATTGGGCAACCAGGAACCGGAAACCGGGAACCGAGATTGGGCAACCAGGAACCAGAAACCGGAAACCGAGATTGGGCGACCAGGAACCGGAAACCGGCACTACTCTACCACTGCACCTTGGGCATTGTAGCGCTTGCCATTGAGCAGGATATAGAGATAACCACCCTCGATTACTTTGATCTTTTCTGTATCTAAAGTCACATCCTCTACCGCTGTGCCTGTACCTGGTTGCACATACTCAGCGTGGAGATTGTCGATATTAAAGGCGCCAGAACCAGACAACAAGTTGCTACCACCTACCAACTTCAAGCCCATGAACTGATAGTCCACACCTGCTGGCAACTCAGACATATCAGCCTCTTGGTACAACCAACCTGCATAATCAAGGTCGCAAATCTTAGTATATTTGATATCGCCATCGGTAGCCCACTTCGCATACAACGCGTTGAACGAATAGTCGGCACCTACATACATACCCAACTTAGACTCACTATTGCCGACAATCAATGCAGGATTGATAGCATTGAAGATAGCCTCGCCACCTACCACATCAAAGGTGTAAGCCAACTTATTCGAATAGGAACCAGCATACTTCTTGTTCTTGTCTGCCAATACCGAAAGACCCGATGCATCAATAGAAGTCTCCTTATCTACTACGAAGAAAGCAGCCTCCATCTGATCAATCAAAGGCAATGTTGGCTCTACTGCATCACCCGTACGGAATGGAATAGAAATAGTCTCGTTGAGCAATACGCCATCCACATCTGAAATAGCAGGATACAGTACCAACTGATAATCTGTATTAGGCATCAAACCTGCACTACCAATCTCATAAGCTGCATGGCCGTAAGGAGCAGGTGCTTGGTTGAACTTCGCACCACGCGTATTAATCTTAATCTCCTTGCCGTCAGGACCAATAGGCGCATTGCCGTTCATATCCAATATCGCCACATTGTTGCTAACAGTCTTATTGATAATCTTAGCATCAAACACCATGATAAACGATGGGTTGAGTGGCACATTGGTAGCACCTGCGGTTGGATAGGTTTGTACTACGCTCACCGAACCACGGTTGCTGGTAGCGAATTGGAAGGAGAATGGTGCTTGGAGGTGATTCTCATACACTGTATCAGGGTGACATGCACCTGTACCCAAGGTAACTATATAAGTCACACCTGGCTCAAAACGACTGGCAGGAGTGAAACGAAGGGTATGGTTGTCATCCTCAAACGTGATGGTTCCCTCTACTGCTGGAGAAATCTCGAGCGCAGCAGCAGTAGCCTCGGTCTCCATATCCCAGTTGAAAGAGATAGAAACGGTAGTAGATACCAATACGGTCTCATCTGCACTTACCTTTGGACTATAATCAATCACCTCTGGAGGTGTGCTGCGAGCCATAGAGAGCGCGAAGATACCATACGAAATCTCGTTGTTCTTCACCTCAAGGGTTTGCTCTTGTGGATAGTAACCCTCAGGTTTTGCCTTGACGGTATAGGTACCTGGTTGGAGGTTCCAAAAGTAGTATACACCGTTGTAGAGGGTATCTGTAACATATGTGTCAAGGAGTTGCTCACCTTGCCAAAGCTCAACTACACCACGGTTGATAGGACGATATACATCGCGGGTGTTCTTGCGAGGCTTGTAATCAGGGAAAGTTTGCAATTGATATACATCGTGGATCTTACCACCAATAGCACCGTAAGGCAACTCACCGTCGCAGAAGTAAGAATAGAAAGTCTTGGTAAATTGGAAAGACTCTTGACGCTTGTAGTCGATATTCATCAGACGATAGGTCTCAGGCAGATAGTCGTGCATCATACCCTCGGAGATGGTGCCAGGCACCTTCAGGTTACGCATCACACCATAGCCATTGCTCCAACCCATGATGGTACGAGCGAAAGTCTTATCACCCGCAATCATTGGTTCGCGTGACCAGCAGCTGACTTGGTTGGAGTATTGGTTCTTACCCATCAACGATGTGATAGCACGTGCCTCGTTGCATACCCACTCAGGCACCTTCTCTGGATAACCATTCAAGCCATACTCGTCACCAGGGGTAATACCCGAGTGGAGTTGGAGGATATAGTTGGATGGGTTACCTGCATTAGAGTGGATAGAGAGCATGAAGTCTGCATTCCAGTTGCTTGCCTCCGCAGAGATACCAGACAAAGAACGGTCGTCGTCGGTGGTATTAGTAATACGAGACATCTTGGTTTGGAAACCAAGGTCGCGCAACATAGTATCGAGGCGGAGACCCTTGTCCAAGTTGGAAACACTCTCCCAGAAACTTTGCTCACGAGTATAACCCGCAGCCTCATTCACCTGATTACCAGTGATAAAGATAGGATAGAGATACATCAAACGGTCGTCGGAATCATAACCACCGTGACCAGGGTTGATGTAAATCTTGTAGTCAGCAGGATTGGTGGAAGAAGCACGTTTAGCTTGGCGCTTCATCTGGTTGAGCAGGGTGCCATCGATCTCCTTCACCAAGCGAGGCATCTGTTTGCGGATAGGCTCCTCGGTGAGGTTGAGTTGGAGAAGACGGATCTCACCATTCTCAGTAGCGTAGACAATACGGCCAGACTTGGCGTCCACATCAGGGTACATACCCATACCCTCTGGTGTGCTCAAACGTTGCACGAGGGAACCGTCTACAGAGGCAATCATAATGGATGACTCGGTGAAGTAATAACCATCGTGGTTATCGTCCATACCTACCACATAATCGTTGCCATACCATACAGGCGCATCAAAATCTTGACCCAAATTGATGATCTCCTTACCATTGAGGTCGCAGATAGCTGTACCATGCTTGGTATTGAAGAGAATCATTGTTTGGTCTGGAGAGAGCGAAGACCAGATGTAGTTGACATCGCCATGAGGCTTCAGTACCACCTTCTCGCCATTGCGATAGAGGTTGAGGTCGAGGTTCTCGTTGTCCACGCGGAGCGTTGCTGTCTCATCTACCTCGCGGTAAACTGCTTGGCTATTAGCAAGATAAGTAATCGTCTCTGCATCCACAAAGCGTGGGGAGAAACCTTCGCCCAAGCGTGTGTCGCTCAACACACGAATATCTGCGCTAAGCGAGAGGCATACGCAGATAAGTGATAAGAAAGTAAAAAGTTTTTTCATAAAAGTATTATTTTATTGTTCAATATTGTTTAGCGTTGGGTACCCAAAATGGTATAGGTATTGCCATTGTGGCGAATAAGGAGTTGACCATTCTCAATATATTTGTTAGGCAATGTAGTAGAAATAGTGTTTTCCACACCCGTTTCTGTTCCACGACCGTTGCCATAGATTTGATAAATACCAGGCAAGGTGATATAGCGTTCGCCCTTCTCCGTACTAGAGACAAAGAAGAACTTGAGGGACTCAAAATGCAAAGGATAGATAGCCACATCGGTACCAAACTTATCCTCTACAGGTATGACAATCTCAAAAGACTCGCCAGCCTGAGCAGAAGAAACATGGGTTATGTCAGTAGCCTGTTTCGCATTATTGGCGCGAATATATACCACAATTTCGCCAAAAACAGCATCGGATGTAACAGGAATACGAATGGTATCAGGGCGTGAATACAGCGGTGCGTCACGCAACAATTGTACATATGGTGGACGAGCTGCCTTATAAGTGAGCAGCACATTGACTGGTGCAGCCGGATCTTCAGGTACGGACAAGGCTGGTTTGAAACCCGAAGAGGCCTTAAAGGTCCAGTTGTCTACCACGCGAAAGTCATCCCAGAGCATCTCATGGGCAGTAGGTATCTCCACATGCACGAGGATAGTATCTGCAAATTCGCCCAACTGGCCAATCACATAGGTAGAGCCATTGGTCACACCCGTCACAGCACCCGTCTCATCTACAGTGGCAATCTCGGGATTGAGCGAAGTCCATGTGAGTGCGCTTGCCAACAAATCAATAGTGGCATTACCCACCGAACCTTGCACCTCCACGGTATAAGGATGCGCTGCATCGCAAAGCACGGAGTCCAAACGAATAGCAATAGGTGCAGATGAGATGAGACGCACCTCCAACTCGGTAGTGATATCGCCCAAGTGTGCATACAAGGTGCCGCCATTCTCGCCTGATGCCAAGAAGCGACCGTCCGCCAAAATCTCGCCTAACTCTGGCGCACAAGAGAGGGTAACGCCCTGTACATCGGTGTCAATCATCACACCATATTTATTATAGCCCAAGAACTTAGGCGCAGCCACGCCATATCGAGGCAAAGAATAGATGGGTTGATAAGGTGCAATAGCAGCGATGGTGTTATCCACCTCAGGCACGTTAGCCACGGCGAACATACCATTACCGCACGCACGCTCGGTGCCATCAGAGCCATTGTTCATAGGACCCATATTGCGGATATAGAGGCAGGAACTACCACCACCGTCCCAGTTGACCGCTTTGTATGCGCCATAATGGTGGATAATCTCGCCCAAAATCTTCGTTGTACAGCCGGTACTCACACCACGACCGTCCACCACAAGAAAGTATTGGATACTGCCATCCTCCGAAGTACCAAAAGCAGTACGAGGGTGGTTCTCGTTCCAGAAGTTAGATTGCTCCACTTGACCATTATTCACAATCAACGCATAGGTATCGCCACCTATACATTGCGCCACATCCACCTCTTCGCCATCAAAAACAAGCGACATCTTTACTGTCACCTCATCGCCCACATTGATTGCATCCAACGCCGCAGCCATCGTGCCATGACCAGAAAGCACCACCTTATCGGCTGGGATAGCCATAGAGCCCACCTGCTGTTGCTTGTCCACAATCTTCAACTTCATCGCACCCGAAGTTTGCCAACGCTCGCCTGGAAGCAGTTCTGCCAACAACTCTGTGCCATACGCATTGGTCAAGGTGGTAGCCGCATTATGCTTGTTGTAGAGTACTAACTCGTTTTCGTTGCGACCGTAATTAACATGGTGAATCTTGTAATTACCATTTGCTGTTTGCAACTCAAAAGCATACTGGAGATTGGTAGCCAAGATACCACGATTATTCTCATCTACTCCACCCACACGGCGCGAAGTCGCAGCCGAAGGCGTATGAGCAAACTCGCTATTTATCACCGTCAAACCCACTGGCAAACCCACATCGCCTTGGGTAACAAAGAAGTCGCCGTTGGTACCGCCAAAGAAAATCTTAGTGTCGGTAGTGCTACGAATAGCCATATTCGAAGGGCGTTCCGTACCGATAATCTTGCCCGTACCCAAGACCTCTTCAATCGTTACATAAGGGTTCTTGGTATCCACCGTCATCAACCAACAATCCAAACGACCATTCTTGGTGGCGGAACGCAACATACGCAGTTCGTAGAATGTTGCACCTGGACCTACAGGGTACATCGACAGCGTGTCGATAGTGTAATCTATGCCATTTAAGGTAATATTGGCAAAAGATGTCAAACTAACGCAAAAAGCGCAAATAGAGAGTAAAAACTTCTTCATGGTATCTATGATTTATAATAAATATACAATCGTAGCAATTTGCCTGCAAAGTTACTACTTTTTTTGCATATATCCAAATCAATTCCTCTTTTTTTTGATAATTACTATTTTTTTGCCCTCAAACATGCAAACAGTCTCTTAAATAATCGCATCGGATGTCTGAACTATTATATAGTTCCCTAAAAAAAGAGTGTGCCCCGCAGGACACACTCCAAATAGATAGATTATCTACCGTTTTTTATTTTACCTCAGCACCGAGAACATTGAATTTAACACCATTCTTGATGATGTAAACTTGACCGTTCTCAACTACCTTGCGAGCACCAATAGCCTCAGCCTCTACATCCTCAACGCCGTCAGCTACATCACCTATAGTGAAGGTATAAGAAGCATAACCGTTGTTGGTAGCGTAGATGTACAATGTAGCAGTATTGCCATCAACCTCAACAGAAGGAACAGCAGTACGGCAACCGATAGTCAAACTACCCAAACCTTTGTTAGGGAAGAACCAAAGTGGCTCCATCTCCTCAAATGAGCGATACTCATCAGCAAACTTGTAGAGAGCGTAAGCAGATGGTGAACTTGATACGGTGTGACCTGCAACCATGATGAGGAAGTACTCCTCACCTACTTGGAACTCGCAAAGACCGTTCAAACCAGCGTTCAAGGTCAAAGTGTTACCCTCCTCGTTGGTTACTACTGTACCATAATCCTCGCTGATGTTAGCGAAGTCATCAATCAAAGTACCATCGATGTCAAAGAGCATAGGCAAAGTATTGAAACCATCTACATAGAACAAGCTACCCTCTTCGTCTTGTGGGAAGATTTGAGGAGCTGTACCAAAGCTGGTTGCAGTCTTTGCCAAATATTTGTCAACCTCTGGGTCAAGGTTCATGGTGATTTGCTCAGCAGGAGCTGCAACACCGTCAGTAATCAACCAACGATAAACATTCCATGAGTTAGCATCAGCAGCCATAACCACACCATTGGTCTTCACATCACCTGCAACACCAAATGCATCGAAACGATAACCGTTGTCGAGGAAGTCTGGGTTGTCATAGAGACGCTCACTGATCAACTCGGTAGCAGCACCTGTCTCAAGGTCAACTACATAAATTTGGAAAGTATTACCACCAGATACACAAGCACCAATCAAGCAGTTGCCAGCTTGGTCGAACTTGATATCGTTGTAAGCCAAAGTGTTAGCAGCACCCCAGTTGCCCTCAGCATCTTGACGCTCGAATACATGCTCGCCTGTGATAGGAAGAGGATCAAGCATCTCACCTGTCTTACCGTTTACGCGAACGATAGAAGAAGTACCACGATCAATGAAGTACATGATACCATCCTTAGCAGCCATACCACGAACATGGTCTGTCTTACCAGGAGCGTTAGCAGCAAAGTTATCCTCAATAGTAGAGATTACCCAGTTGTTCTTGAGGTTGTACTTGTCATGACGAGTAGGATAAGTGTAAGCCTCTTTCTTACCAGCGATAGCCAACTCAACACCAGCCACATCACCTACAAATTGGAAACCATTGTAGTAAGCAGCGATAGCGGTGAGGATAACCTTAGAACCGATAGGATAAGCCACTGGATCAAGAACCATCTTGTAACCCTTAGCAGAGTGTGTACCATCAGAGAAAGTTGGGTTGTTGTAAGAATCGTACTCGGTGATAGTCAAACCAGGAACCTTAACGAGTTGAGCGAAGTATTTGAACTCAGTATCATTAACAAGAGCCTCCAAGCCCTCGAATGGAAGTGGAGCTGGCATAACAGCGTCTTCTACATCCACCTCAACACAGCCCTTAACTTCAGGAGCACCGCCGTAGAGCACCTTAGTACCCTTAACGATAACCTTTTGGCTAACAGCGAAAGTAGGCTCAGCAGCCATGTAGAGCAACATACCACCAGTAGCGTCTTGAACATACACATTCTTACCATTGATGAAAGTAACCACACCAGATACTTGAGTCTCGGTATCATCAGCCATAGCTTTAACCTCAGCAACAGTAGGCACATAGTCAATCCACTTAGCGTAGAGAGTACCAGTAGTTTCAGGAGTCAAAACTTTCACCTTAGCACCAGTAAGATCAGCGTTTGCACACCATCCAGCGAAGGTGTAACCCTCTTTGAAAGGAGCGTTGAGAACAAATTCACCCTCTGCGATCTCAGTTGGGTTAGCATAAGCGTGTTTCCAAGCAGGAATGTACGCCTCGTCTTTACCAGCACCAGAGAAGTCAGCAGATACAGGCCACGAACCGCGCTTCATCTCCAAGAAGAAAGCAGCGATAGCATAGCGCCAACCAGCAGAAGCAGCACCCTCTGTCAATACAGTAGCAGCAGCATCTGCATTTTGATGGTTCATGATGTAAGCCTCAAGCCAGTCCCATTTCTCGTTGTCGAGGATTGCTTGGCATTGTGCGGAACCGAGAGGAGTACAGATGGTAGCCAAAGAAGCCTCACCAGCTGCTTTCAACTCGTCCAATGAAGCCAAAGTGGTGACACCAGCATCTTCCATACATGCCTTAAACATATCACCCTTGTTCAACCAACCATAGTCGTTGGTCACACCACCGTTGAGCTCGTAAGTAACGGCAGCAAAAGATGTTGCAGCTGCAAAAAGAGCTGCGCAAAAGATTGAAAATCTTTTCATAAATTTTGTTGTTTTTTTTGGTTAATAAATTGCTCCCTCATCCGTTGTGGACGCGTCCACGGTGGACCTCGGTTGCGTTAAGTAAAAATTGTTTATTTTTATAGCTCCTTTGCGCCATGGCGCAAGAAATCTTATTTAATCTTATTTCTCCGACTCTGATTTTATTGCCAGAATCTTCGGTAAATGCTAACCAAACTATTCCTTATACAAAGGAAAAGAATTGTGTGGTTATTGTATGATTATTGTGTGGTTATTGTGTGGTTATTGTGTGGTGCGGGTCGCTATTCTGCGGGATTGCCGAGCACATCATAACGCACACCGTCACGATAAATAATCACCTGACCATTTTCAACCGTCTTAACAGGTTGGCTGTAGATATAGCTGTTATCCACGGCGGATGCCTGATCAGTCAGCACTACTTGGACTACTGGGGAATACTCCGTCAGACCACCCTCCTTCATCGCTGCCACACGCATATACCAAGTACCTAAATGAGCATCATTCTTTGTAGATGGCTCAAATGTATACGAGAAGGTATAGATATCCGTACGGAATTGCTTGGTTTGGCGTTTAGGGAAGTCAGCATTCTGCGAAAACTCCACTTGGAAGCCAGAAGATGCTTGTTCTTTCCACACCACCGTAATCGTTGTACCCACAATCGTTTGTCCATTGGCAGGCGAGATGATTTCTGGCACAGGTACATCTTGTGCCATGGTACGCACCTTGATAGGGTCAGACACCACTGTATTGCCCGCAAAAGTAACAGAAGCACGGATATAATAATTACGCGAAGCCATCAAAATACCTTCAGGCAAAGTCATTCTGGGAGTCCCACTTACATCCATAAAGACAAGGGCATCCGAAGCCATTGATTGCGCAGTAGCCACTTCGAAAGTATAAATAGCATCACTCATAGCCACACTATCGCATACAATCGTTGGAGTAAGAGCAATCGTATCCTCGTTGGCAGGCGATACTATGCCAAAGAACGAACCCGTAAACGAATAAGTATCCGAATAGGTATCTTCCTTGTTTATACTACGCGTGCGCACGCGCCAATAGTAAGTTTCGCTGGATTCCAACCAATATATCTTACCCACAAAGAAAGTGGTATCCATCGTTTCGCACTCATAATCCACCGTAGCAAAGTCAGCAGACTTCGATAGTTGGAAGAAATAGGAATCCGCCTCTGGCGCAGCATTCCACCTGCAATAACAAGGGAGAAGCACCTCTGTATTATTGGCAGGATACTCCAATGTAGCCGCCACAGACTTGCCCCAAGAGGTATTGTCCATTGTGCGAGCAGGGAACTCGTTGCCAAAACGATCGAGCACAGCCACCGCATAGGTAAGCGGAATAGCAGGCTCTTCGTTTGGCAATTCAAACGAAGTAGTATAAGTAGTACCTAATAGATTACGACTTGTACCTACAGCACCATGCTGACCCACTTCTTCAGTAGGGATTTGATACACCACATAGCGAAGGTTATCGCGTGGAGCATCCCAAACAAGTATATTACCCTCCTCGCGGATATTGCTAACATAGACACACTCGTCCGTGCGATACCACATCATCTGTGGAACAACAGCAGGACGTTGCGTAGCGTTGTTTCGGATATTTTGGATAAAATTCTTTGTGCTGAGTCCTTTATTCAGTCCATACCAGCAGAATCCTGGTGCTCCGTAACGGTCATAGTTGCGATTAACATTAATCTGATCAACAATCTCCGAAGCATAGAATTGTGCACTAGACAATGAAGCACCATCTGCACGAAGGTCACTCAGACTTTGACTGACATACATGTGACGACCAAAGTGTCCTGCCATATCCGACCACCAACGTGTGAGTTGGTCGTAGTCGGATGAAGAGCCAATCTTCCAATAGACTTGAGGTGCCATATAGTCGATGGTCTTCTCGTTGTACCATGCGAGAGGATCGGCATAGATACCGTTGTATTGCCAGTCGCCACCAATAGGCGAAGGCTCTACACCATATTTATCTGCTGAAGCACCAGCCTTACCCGCAGGACCAAGACCAAAAGTAACCCAAGGCTTGAGCGATTTGATGGTTTCGTTCACCATACGAATCATCAAGTTGTTCTGCGCACGACGCCAATCGGCACGCGACATCACACTGGATGCCGTGTCCTTATAAGCATTGTATTGCACATCATCATACTCGTTCACATAGCCCGATTGATGGAAATAATCATCAAATATCACGCCATCAATATCGTAGTTCTCTACAATGTCGGCAATCACTTTGCATATTTGCTCACGCACTTCTGGCAAAGACGGATTAAGAATCGTGATATCACCACATTTCACAAGCCACTCTGGGTGGGTATTGTGATAATCCTTTGGATGGTTTTTGCCATAAGTAGCATCTGAACTGGAATAGCGATAAGGATTGAGCCACACATGCACCTCTATGCCTTTGGCATGTGCCAAATCAATAAGGAGTTGCAATGGATCGTAGGTAGGCTCACCGCCGCGTGTTCCTGTCAGATATTGGCTCCAAGGTTCGTACTTAGAGTTATACATGGCGTCTGAGAAACCACGCACTTGGAATAGCACCGCATTCAGATTTGCTTCAGCCAGCGAATCTACAATAGCGGCCATCTCCTTTTGCTGTACTTTTTGCCCAGCCTCCGCTGCTTGGCTATGCGATTTAGGCCAGTCAATAGCCCATACAGTAGTAAGCCATGAAGCACGGAATTCGCGCTTAGGCAGTGGTTGGTGGTTGGTTTGTGCTTGGAGAGAAAGCGCCAAGCACAAACCAATAGCCAAAAATGATATTTTATTCAAAAATTTCATTAGAACAATTTAGCAGGTGTGTTGTTTACCACCAATCCATATACGCTTGGTCCCTCAATCAGGCAATCGATTTGGTCGGTAGCCACATTGTAGCGATAGATTCCTGTAGGAGGATAGAGCGTACTTTGCAGACTATTGTTACGGAAACCAAAGTAAACGCAATCGTTCACCTCATCGTATGCCATTTGGCAGATACCCACAGTCTCATCACCGTGACCCTCCACAGTTGGCAAGTTGCCAGAGAGGTTAGAAGAGAAACTCATACCATTGTACTTCTTCTCATATGCTTTGAGCGCATTTTTAGAAGAACCTACAGCATCCATCTCTGCATAGGTAGCAGCAAAGATACCATTAGCGTCAGCGTCCTTGAGAGCAACTATGAATTTTGGTGTTGCACTCTTGCCGGTATAAACGAATGAGCGTGGTTTCATACTTGAGAGCATAATGCCTGCTTTAGGCACATTGGTATCGTCACCTTGTGCAATAGCAGATGGTAGAATATCACCATCAGGAGCAGGACCATCCTTAAAACGGAAAATACCGTTTGCGTTGTAGAACTTGCACCAGTGCCATACATTAGTAGTATTACCTTCTTTATCTTTCATAGGAACTTTACCAAATGAACCACCGATAGCACCATAAGCGATACCATTGTTATAGTATCCCAATGTATTGTGATTGATATAATAAGGATACTCTGAAGCACTATACATTTTGTCGCGATCTTTCAATGGCACTTTGATGATACCCGTATTACGGTTAGCATAGTAGAGATCCTTACCCTCGATATAACCATAGAATGGATCATCGAAAGCGGCTTGACCCACATTGGAAATCATGGTTTGTACCTTAGAACCGTCTTTAGAGATAACAGAAATCTTGCCATCACCCAAAACGCTATTGACATCGTTTACATAGTAGAATTGCTTACCTGCATCCAATACATAGAGCAATGAGTCTTGGAAGAGCAAGTTGAATGGGTGTTGACCAGCAGAAATACCCAAGTCGTATGAAACGATATTCATATCCGCAGGTTCTTGACCATTGGTAAGTTTATACGCCATGATATGACCACCTTGTACGGCATAGTAGAGCGTTGGCACCGCCTTATCATAAGCCACAGGCACATTCTTTACTACATTTTCCAAAGGTTCGCCACCAAGGATAACTTCAAGTTTCACATCTTGTGAACCCACATGCCAGAACTTAACTGCCTCTGGCAATGGGATAATAGAGTCGGTAGGAGTTGTGAAGTATTCGGTAGTGAAGGTAGTAGCCTCCGCACCATCGGCATATTTGGTATCCGTTGGGAAAGTCCACTTGAAGATTGCTTGCTTATTCTTTGGGTTAGGCAATTCCACCTCAAAGGTGATAGGGGTATTACGCACCTCGCAGATAGAAGCGTCTTTTGGATATTTGATTGTCACCAAAGGTTTGATTGGTGCAATCATAATCACTTGCTTGAGCACCTTGTCTGCCACATTGAGTTGCACATTATATGTACCCGCTTTATCAAAAGCATGAGTTACTACATTACCCACGGTATCCACAATACCATCGGCATTGAAATCCCATTCTGCCAATCCCTCAGTAGGCGAAGTATTGACGAAAGTAATCTCTGAATCTACATAGAAATCGAGATAATACTTTGGTTCTGCCTTTTGGTCGATATAGTACTCAAATGAAATAGGATCTTTAGGCAATACTTCCACTTCTGGTACATTATCAATACAAGACACTACACAGAGTGGCAACACTGCCATCAATATGGTTTTCAAAAAATTACTTTTCATATTCATTATGTATTATCAGTGTTAGTATTGCATTAGTTAATTGTAATCTCTTTAGAGTCAGTCTTACTATAGGTACCATTCTTGTCATAAACGCGGAGTTCTGCATTGATATAGTAACTCTTTTGGTATTCTACAGCATAACCGTCAGCACCTTGGATAAGATCCATGAAGGAGACAGAATCGTTCCAAACGCGGTCAATACGCTCTTTGATATCATCGTAAACATACTCCATGTGATCGAACTTAGGCTTAATCATCATAGTAGTATCAATTGATTTCCAGAAAGCAGAGTCCCAAGTTTGAGTAATAGGGTTCCACTCCATGTGATGGAATACCGTATCTTTACGCTTGATATTCCAGTTGGTATCAACATCCAAGATGATAGAGTCAAACTCCGTAGTACTGAACACCGAGTCGTTTTGTTTGAAGTGCTTAACCCAAGAAGCAGAGTTTGCATCAAAAGTAGAGTCGGTCATCCACTCAAGGTAAGGCATGGTGTCACGCATATTAGCCGTAGTAGAGTCAGTCAACAAGCCCAATCCTTGGAATGCTTGCATATACGCAGCATAGTTACGCTCGTCGCCATTATTCAATTTGGCGGTAAGTTCACTCTTGAAGATAACAGGCAGGTCTGCACCAAAGTAGGCAGCCAAGTTCTTAGCAAAGCCTACTGTATCAGTAGGTTTGCTCCAAGAAACCATTGGCAGCGTACCACTGATAGGGAATGCATCCTTCAATACATAGGCATTGACACTTGCATTAGGCTTATCAGCAACAATCATACTGGTGTCTTTGCCCACCCAGAGATCCTCAGAGTGTTCGTAAGACTGGATGGTTTGCAACACGCGTTGTTGCTCAACCACACTACTTGCAATGCTATACGAAACAGCCTTAATCAACGCACAAGATACGGACTTATCCTCCTTCATATACAAATCATACCACACCTCTGAGTGATCAATACCTGTAACAGAAGAATAATATTGTGCGGTAAAGCCCATGCTCTCACCTGCTTTCACAGCAGAACTTTCAATGGTCCAATATGCCTCTGGACCCACTTGACCTGTGATAGTGTCTTCGTCAAAGAAATCGTGTTTCTCGCAAGACGCAAAACCCAACATGAGCAAGCCAAGTGCTAATATTTGAAATTTTGTTTTCATATTCTGATATATTTATTTCACGATTCAATAATATTACATCCACTCGATACCTGGATCCAATGTTTGCGCAGGACCATTGTGCTTTTTAGCCCAAATCAAGCGTTTTTTCAAGATACGATAATCCAAGATTTTCTCACCAGCCGCATTGGTAGTATAGTACCCCATGCGATCAAGCTCTTTCTTGTTATACTTGGTTTCAGTCTCTGTATCCGCATTCAAACGATTCACCCAAGCGTTAGGCGACAAACGACCATCAATCTGCTCAGCAAAATCATCTGCAGTACGCCAATATGCCTCATACAAGTTGTATGGACGGCGCAACGAGTAGGTTAAGGTGAAGTTGGTAGAGTCGTTTTTGAAGTCAGCCACTGTACCATTATGCACATTGTTCACATCATATACATATACTGATTGAACAGCGTTAGGCACCTTGTATGAAATACCATTGGTAGAAGAACTGTAGTTGTAGCGACGCAAATCGGTCCATTGCTCTGGTTGGAGATACATAGCCACATACTTTTGTTGCATCAAATCTGCAATAGTGAAGTGGATTTCACCTGGCAACTTAATGTTAAAGAAGCGATTGTATTGATTCTTCAAGTTAGAACCTTTTGCGCCCGATTGGATTTCCAACTCATTGAGACCATAGCGCTCCATATTGTATTTGGTAGCAGCCTTAGTTGTCTCGTAGGCTCCCTTGATATCATTTGCCCAATATTGTGCTTCTGCCTTGATGAACATCAACTCCTCTTGTGTGATAAGAGCGATATAACCAGTATTTTGGGTAAATGGGTTATCTATAGCCAACAGGTTAGGATAGTTGACGATAGTCTTATCAATATCACCACCAATATTGCTTTCCAAGTGGCGCATTGAGTTGTTTTTCTCTTCGGCGCGTTGTTCCATCATACGCGAAGCACGAGGGTCCAATGCGTAGCCACGAGTAGCACGATACTGACCATCTTTGTGATCATAACTACCCAAAATACCATGCATGAAGAATGTGGTAGGAAGAGAAGAAGCAAGACGGTTGTCGCGGCTCTCCCAAGAGTTAATCTTTGGAGCGTATGGTCCCCAAGGACAGTTAGACTCGGTTACACCACCAGGATAATAGTAGCGTGGTTCTTGCCAATTGGCATCGTTGAGCACCTCATCTACCATAGCCACAATCTTGTTGCAGTTAGCAGGTGTGTTATCCCAGTTAGGCAATTTGCGCAACCACAAGCGCGCACGAATAGCCTTGCAGAACAACTCCCATTTATCCATATCACCAGCGTAGATACGGTCCATCTTCTCGTTGATAATCAAGTTGGTTTTTGCATTCACCCATGCTGGATCATTATAGAGTTTAATCAACTCTTCTGCCTCTTGGAACATCCACTCATATACCTCTGCTTGTGAATCATAGCGAGGCGAAGCACTTTGATAAACCTCAGAACGAGGCATATCACCAAAAGCATCTGTCGTAAACAGTGTGGACATCAGCATGATAGTACGACCAATAAGAATAGCGTTATAATTGCCTTTTTGTTCAGCAATCTCATTCATCTTTTGGATATTCGCACCCAAATCATAGAAATGGCGGCGCCACATTGGGTGACGGTTTACACCCAAGAACTCCCAACCTTGGCTATATGGGTAAGAACCCGTTTGGCTCTTACCAAGCGTAGTAAGGGCTTGACACATGTACACACCATATTCTGCATGGTCATAGCAGATCTGTGAAGCATAGAATGTAGCCACAGGCAATACTTGGTCCACAGAAGTTGTGATAGGAGAATCCACGGTGTAGTTTACATCCAAGAAGTCCTTACAACTGGTAAAAAACATTGCTCCTAAAAGAGCGGATATAATAAATAACTTTTTCATATTCCTTTATATATTATAGGGTTAGAAAGAAGCCGTAAGGCTGAGGTTATAACTGCGTGTAGAAGGCACTGGGCTATTATCGATACCCGCAGAACCTGTACCACCTTGACCAGTTGATGCGTTGCAGACAGGGTCGGTGCCTGTATATTTGGTCAGCACAAACACATTGTTGCAAGTGAAGTTTGCCTTCAAACCTTTGAGAACCTTTTGATTCTTCATCAGTTTAGCGAAGTCATAGCCCAAGGTTACATAACTGAGGCGAATGTAAGAACCATCCTCGATGAAGTTGGTAGATACATTGTAGAAGTAGTTGATGATATTCGTTTGGTTCAATGTGATAGGTTTGGTATTTGGTTCATAATACACATTACCATTCTCATCCACTTTTTCCATAACACCATTAAATACCACTTGGCGACCACGATAAGTTTCCAAAATCTTAGCATTACCATTGGAGATAAGGTTACGACCTGTGACATTCAACACATCGCCACCGTAGCGTCCATCAAAGAGGAATGAGAACTGCACGCCATAAATGTTCATGCTTGAGTTCAAACCTGCTTGGAACTTAGCCTCACGGTTACCGATAAGTTCGTTCTTGTTAGGATTGATTTTTGGGAAACCATTCTCATCTACGATCACTTGACCTTCAGCATTGCGTTGGTAATCTTTACCAGTAAGCGCGGTAGTAGAACCTCCTAAGTAAGCAGAAGTAAAGACATCACCATATTGTGGACCAGTAATCTCGTGTACATCCTCTGGCAAACCAACTACTGTACCACGGTTGAGGCCGAAGTTAAGACCCAATGTCCAGTTGAAGTTTTTGCGTTTGATAATATCTTGATCCAATGTGAGCTCCATACCATGGTTGCGAATCACACCCTCGTTACGCGTTTGAAGAATATAACCAGATGATGGCGATACACGCACGGTTACGATTTGGTTGTCCACCTTGGTATTATAGTATGCCACATCAAGACGAGTCTTATTATCGAAGAACTTAATGTCCATACCTACCTCCCAAGAATAAGACATCTCAGGCATCAAGTCGCGAGAAGCAGAAGACATAGTAGGGTCAATACCATATCCACCGTCAGGATAGGTACCAAATTGCTTAAAGCGACGGTCATAGAGGTTAGCAGGAGCATCCTTACCTACAACAGCATAGTTACCACGAATCTTCCAATAAGAGAACCAGTTGTCTTGGGTTTCATTCAAACCAGGAATCAACTCAGAAAGGATGATACCACCCGTTACAGAAGGATAGAAGAATGGGTTGTTATTAATGGTAGAAGACCAGTCCCAACGACCTGTAACAGACAGTGATGCCAAACCTTTGTAATCACCACGGATTTCACCAAAGTAACCAAAACGGCGGCGAATAGAGTGACCTGCGGTGCGGTCAGAGAGTTCCATCCAATCGCGGTTGGTGTTCGACAAGCTATATGTACCTGGGATAATGAAGTCCACACCATAGTTCGACATTGAGAAGCCTTGCGACATCTTCAACTCGGTACCCACCATTACATCAATCGAGAAATCTTTTGGCAATTCAATCTTGTAACTTGCGTTCACGCCCGCAGTAAAGAGTTGGCTACGGCTCATAGAAGCTGAATACGAACCCAAAGAAGATTTGCTCATTCTATCGAGATCCTCAGTAGTTAGGACATAGTTGTCTGGATCAAGATAGCCACCAGGTTCCTTGGAAGCCTTCCATGCCTCGTATGCATAGTACGCATCCCAGTCAGCATCCATACCTTGTCCTGCAACATATTCTTCTGGTTCCTCATGTGTAGGTTTCTTCACCTGTTGTACCACATTGCTATCATCCCAGCGTGGAACAGAATAACTATCTGAAGAAGAATGGCTTACATCATAACTTACACGACCAATAATCTGCAAGTTCTTAATAGGTTTGAGGGTAACACTACCATTAATCACATTACGGGTAGCCTTAGCCACACCATCATCCTCGTAGATGCTATACAGCGGACTCATTGGAGAACCATATTTGTATGGCTCGCTCCAATAACGGTAGCGTGGCAGACCATTATCGTGCTTATAATCCGTAATATCATCATTGATAGGCCAGCCATATACAGAACTAACGCCACCAGTAGAACGGGATTTGCGGTCAGTGATATTCACACCTGCTTGGAAAGTAATCCACTCGGCAGGAGAATATGTAGTTTTGATAAGCGCACCAAAGCGTGTTCTATAGTCCTCTGGAATGATACCCTCCGCATTTGACCAGTTGGCAGAAGCGTAGGCCTGGAATTTCTCGGTACCACCATTGACAGAAAAATCATACTTATGGTAGAAACCTGTCTTGAAATAATTACCTAAGTTGTCATAGATCACATCGTCTGAACTCAACATAGGACCCCAACCACCTGATGTTTTATCTTTATAAAATCCTTGTGCACCAGGAGCATAGGTTTGTTGCAATTGAGGCAAACGAGTTGGAGTATCCCATTGCCAGCTACCATTGGCTTGCACTTTGATTTTACCAGCCTCACCTTGTTTGGTAGTAATCATGATGACACCGTTGGCAGCATCTTGACCGTAAAGAGCAGCAGCAGCAGCACCCTTCAAAACAGTAATATTCTCAATATCGTTAGGGTTGATATCCGCTGCCGCAGAAGCACCACCACTAATAGCCACACCGTCAAGGATGAACAATGGCTCGTTACTTTGGCTATTGTTTACTGATGAAATACCACGAATAATAATTTGGCTACCTGAGTTAGGCGAACCACCTGCATTGGTAACAGATACACCAGCAATCTTACCTTGGAGCGAGTTTACGAAGTTAGCACTCTTATTCTCGGTAAGCGCATCACCACCAATGTTTTGCACAGCAAAGTTCAAGCGTTTCTTCTCTTGAACTACACCCATAGCAGTAACCACTACCTCTTCCATTGCAATTGCATCACTACTCAGACGGACATCCATTTGAGGACCAGTGACTTTCAACTCTTGTGCAGTCATACCCACATAACTTACAACGAGCACTGCGTCATCTTGTACCGTCAATTCATACATACCATCAAAATCGGTGATTGTACCATTTGATGTACCTTTCTCGAGAACCGAAGCACCAATTACAGGCAAACCGTCCTCGGTAGAAATAACCACACCCCTTACTGTGACACTTGCCATCATAGCTACTGACAACAAGGAGCAGGTTAATAGAAAGAATAGTTTCTTCATAAATTAGATTGTTTTATTATATTAGTAATTTACTATTGATTATCAGCACGATAAGCATCTACTGCTTTTTTCACACTACCATGGAGGAGCAGCAAATCTTTTGCTTTGTCATATTCAAGACCAAGTTCCTCGATAATCATACGTGTACCACGGTCAACCAACTTCTTGTTGCTCAATTGCATATTCACCATCTTATTACCCTTGACACGCCCCATCTTAATCATGGTGATAGTGGTAATCATGTTGCAAACCAACTTTTGAGCAGTACCTGATTTCAAACGAGTAGAACCAGTCAAAAACTCAGGACCTACAACTGGCTCGATAGCAATCTCAGCCACTTGGCCAACTGGAGAATCAGGATTGCATGAGATAGAAGCAGTCAAACAGCCGAACTCACGCGCGCGCTCGAGCGCGCCTATAACATAAGGTGTTGTACCCGACGCAGCAATACCCACTACAGTATCCAGCGTAGTGATATTGTGTTCGAGCAATTCTTGCCAAGATTTCTCCGCATCATCCTCTGCGTTCTCCACAGGATTACGCAAAGCAACATCACCACCAGCGATAAGACCAATGACGAATGAAGGTGGCATACCAAATGTAGGAGGAATCTCACTGGCATCCAACACGCCAAGACGACCACTGGTACCAGCACCCATATAGAAGATACGACCGCCCTTTTGCATACGCTCAACGATACCCTCTACCAATTTCTCGATTTGAGGAATGCACTCTCTAACCGCGAGAGCCACCTTTTGATCTTCCTCGTTCATCTCACGCAACAATTCGCCAACGGACTTTTGATCCAAATTATCATGCAGCGAACTTTGCTCTGTAACTTTTGTAAAAGCCATAATTATGTTGTTTTATTGTCATTCTTGTCTCTCGGTGATCTCTCGGTCATCTCTCGGTGATCTCTCGGTAAGAACCCGTCAAGAACCCGTCAAGAACCCGTAAGAGACAAGTAAACGATTGCTATTGTATTACATTGTAGGAACTACATCTTTCTTGTGATACTCTTTGAGACCCTCCATAGGACCTTGGAGGATTTTGCCCACTTGGAAGCCATTGTCAGCCATCACCTTCTTCAATACATCTTGGTAATAGTATGCAATTGAACCAATAAAACCTACAGGAAGAGCTGGATATTGAGGCAAGATACGCTTCACGAAATACTCGAAGTGGTCATAAACGAGTTGTGCAATCAATGGGTTTTCCATATTCTCAGCACAGAACTTGCTGAGGGAGGCTAAGTAACGATTAGGGAAAGGCTTGCGATATACATTATCAATCACATCAGCTGCGGTGATACCATATTGCGCTTGGAACTTCTCTTTGAGTTCCTCGCTCAACTGATTCTTGAAGAGGTCAGATACGAGGCGTTTGCCAAGCACTGCACCACTACCTTCGTCACCCAGGATAAAACCAAGAGCAGGAACATTCTTCTCAATCTCCTGGCCATTCCACAAGCAAGAGTTACCACCAGTACCCAAGATACAAGCCACACCACGCTCTGCGCCCAAAACGCCACAAGCAGCACCGACCATATCCGAGTACACCTCTACCTTGGCAGACTTGAAGATAGACTCAAGCGCGTAAGCCACTACAGGACTCTTCTCTGGCGTACAACCTGCACCATAGAAAAACACATTAGTGATACTGCCAGCCCACATGGAACGAGCCATCTGAGGGAGCAATTGGTTATTTACACTATTCTTAATGGCGTCAGAAGTTTGTTGGAATGGATTGATACCATCGGTAAAAAACTCCTCACAATGATCATTGGCTGCCATCAAACACCAATGAGTTTTGGTTGAACCTGAATCTGCTATTAAAATCATATCTGTAAAATTTAATTGTTATTTTCATTTTTCAGTGCCCCTTTCCCCAACACACACCACACCAAAAGCAGTTTGCAAAGGTACTATTTTTTTTTCATGCGCGCAAGAGCATACGCCCATTTTATGTTGTATAACATATAAATAACACTTTTTTCACAAAAAAGAGTGCAACCGTTTGCATAAGTCGCAAAAATATTGTACCTTTGCAGCACGATATATCATAAAATCTACTAAAATATGAGAAACAATCTTAGTCAAATGATTTCTCTCAGCAAAGTTGAGGAGAAATTGTATCGTCCTGCGAATGCGTATGAGCAATCTCGCGTTACTCGTATGGAGCATGTAAACACCACCATTCATGAGACTCCAAAGGAGGGTATTTCATGGGTTTCAAATCGTATTGCTAAGGTCATCCGCGAACGCGAAGCCAGCGGCAAGAAGACCGTACTATCATTGGCATCGGGTCGCTCTATGCGCGACATCTTCGTTGAGCTCGTTCGCCTGCACAAGGAAGAGGGTTTGAGCTTCAAGAATGTCATCATTTTTGGTTCTTACGAGTTCTATCCACTGAGTGATTCATCATTGGGTAGCATGGCACAAATCCAAAGCCAACTGATTGACCACATTGACATTCTGCCAGAGAACGTGCACACCTTCCCAGGCGATCTTCCAAAGGAGACAATCTTCTCATTCTGTGAGGAATATGAGAAGTCGATTATTGAGGCAGGTGGCATTGACATCCAAGTATTGGGCATTGGTCAATGGGGTAATATTGCAATGAACGAGCCAGGTACACAACCTAACTCATCGACCCGTTTGGTGATTATGGACAACAACTCTCGCGTGGATGCTAAGTCATTGTTTGGCAATGTAGCACAGGTGCCAACTTGCGCTATCACATTGGGTATTGAGACCATCCTCAAAGCCAAAGAAGTGATTCTCGTAGCGTTTGGTCAGCACAAAGCTGGCATCGTGAAACAAGCTATTGAAGAGGTGGCTTCTGCCGAGTGTCCTGCATCGTTCTTGCAACTGCATAAGAACGCCTCCATCGTATTGGACTTGGATGCTGCCAACAAACTGACTCGCATCAATCACCCATGGAAAGTGACCAACTGTGAGTGGACTGACCAATTGGTTCGTCGCGCTGTAGTATGGCTCTGCGAGCAAACCAAGAAGCCTATTCTCAAACTCACCAACAAGGACTATAACGATTTCGGACTCAGTGAATTGATTACCAAATATGACTCCGCATACAAGTGCAACATCAAGGTGTTCAACGACCTGCAACACACCATCACTGGCTGGCCAGGTGGCAAACCAAATGCAGATGACACCAACCGTCCTGAGCGCGCTAATCCATTCCCAAAAGATATCGTAATCTTCTCTCCTCACCCAGATGACGATGTTATTTCAATGGGTGGTACTTTCCAACGACTGATTAACCAAGGTCATAATGTGCATGTAGCATACGAGACCAGTGGTTGCATCGCTGTTTGCGACGAAGAGGTAGTACGCTTCATGGACTTTATGAAGGGTTACAAGCAAATGCTTCTTCCTGAGGATCAAGTGATTGAAAAGAAATACGATGAGTATATGCACTTCTTCAAGAACGAGAAGATTGGCGACAACGACACCCGCGAAATCCTCAACCTCAAGGCACTTATCCGCCGTGGTGAGGCTACTGCAGCTTGCCGCTTCATGGGCTTGCCTACCGATCATATCCATTTCCTCAACTTGCCATTCTATGAGACTGGTACCATCAAGAAAGGTCCTCTCTCGCAAGCCGATGTAGATATCGTGAAGGCTCTCCTCGAAGAGGTTAAACCACAACAAATCTTTGCTGCAGGCGACTTGGCAGACCCTCACGGAACCCACCGCGTGTGCCTTGACGCTGTGTTGGCAGCATTGGATGAACTCAAGCATACTGCTGCATGGGACGAGTGGTTGAAAGACTGCCGCATTTGGATGTACCGCGGTGCATGGATGGAGTGGGAACTTGACCTCATTGAGATGGCTGTACCAATGTCTCCAGAGGAACTTCGCTCGAAACGTAACTCTATCCTCAAACACGCCAGCCAAATGGAGTCTGCTCCATTCATGGGCGATGACGAGCGTCTATTCTGGCAACGCGCTGAGGACCGCAACCACGATACAGCCAAGATGTATTCCGACCTCGGTTTGGCAGAGTACGAGGCAATCGAGGCTTTCGTACAATATCACATACTTTAACATTATTTAACACTTAATCTTCACTTACCTCCGCTAAGCCATTTAGCGGAGGATAAGCGGAGGATAAGCCGAGGATAGGCTAAAGATACAACTACGAAACAACCAACTTATTTATTAAAAAATATGAAAAATATCACATGTTTTATTCCTTTCCAAAGTGAGGAACAAGTACAGGCTACTGTTGCTAACTTGAAAGCACAAGAGCTCGTAGCTGACATTCATTTCATTCACGGTGACATCCGCTCTACAGCGAACGTAAAAGAGATCGCTGCTAAGGCTAACACCGAGTACACCTTAATCTACACCAAGTACACCACCCTTTCATTCGTTCTCTTCGCTCTCGAACGTATGGAGGCACTCATCGAGGACACACAAGCAGCTATGGTTTACGCTGACCACTTCAACCAAGTAGGTGAGGTTCGTACCAATGCTCCTGTGATCGACTACCAATTGGGTTCTGTACGTGATGACTTCGAGTTCGGCTCTGTTCTCTTCTACCGCACAAGCGCATTGCAAGAGGCTGTTGCTCGTATGGATGTTGATTACCAATACGCTGGTCTCTACGATTTGCGTCTGAAAGTGAGCCAAAAGGGCGCTTTGGAGCACATCAACGAGTACCTCTATTATGATGTAGAGCTCGACAACCGTACCACTGGTGAGAAGAACTTCGACTATGTTGATCCTAAGAACCGTGGCGTACAAATCGAGATGGAGAAGGCTGTTACCCAACACTTGAAAGACATCAACGGTTATCTCGCTCCTGGCTTCAAGGATATCGACCTCCAAGGTGGTGGCTTCGAGTATGAGGCTTCTGTGATTATCCCTTGCAAGAACCGCGTTCGTACCATTGGCACCGCTATCAAGAGCGCACTCAGCCAAGTAGTGAAAGCACCTTATAAATATAATGTGATCGTGGTAGATGACAACTCTGAGGACGGTTCTGTAGATGTAATCAAGAGCATCGTTGCTGAGGGTCATGACAACCTCGTATATATCGCTCAAGACAAGACTTGGCACGCTATCGGTGGTAACTGGAACGTAGCTCTCCACCACGAGAAATGCGGTCGCTTCGCTATCCAATTGGACTCTGACGATACATACTTCGATGAGAACACCGTTCAAAAGTTCATCGACGCATTCCACGAGCAAAACTGCGCAATGGTAGTTGGTACATACCAATTGACTGACTTTGATGGTAACCTCATTCCTCCTGGAGTAATCGACCACAAAGAGTGGACACCAGACAACGGCCGCAACAACGCTCTCCGTATCCACGGTCTTGGCGCACCACGCGGTTTCTACACCCCAATGCTTCGCACAATCAACTTCCCAACCACCAAGTATGGTGAGGATTATGCAGTTGGTTTGCGCGTAAGCCGCGAGTATCAAATCGGTCGTATCTATGACGTAGTTTATAACTGCCGTCGTTGGGATGACAACTCTGATGCTAACTGCGATATCGTGACTATGAACAACAACCACTTGTACAAGGATCGTATCCGTACATGGGAGTTGAAGGCACGTATCCAAATGAACGAGAAGAAGTAATCGTTCAAGTGAATGCGAGATAAGAAGTAATCCTTCACTTTGAAACATTGAAACTTTTCGAAAAAATATTCTCAATGTTCTCCCGCGAGCTTGATGCTCACGGGAGAGCATTCATTAATTACCAAGCCTTAGCGCAGGTGGAAGTCAAGGATATGACCTTTGACGGCTTTCCTGCTAAGTTGTTTTTCAACCCTGCTCGTGTACGTAGCGTGATGGCAGACGTCAGTCCCGAGGCCCTGCAAAAACGAGCTTGTTTCCTCTGCCCCGATGGCATTGAGGAACACCAACTCACCCACAATTGGGATTCACCTACTGGGCACACCTATTATATTCGCGTGAACCCCTTCCCTATTTTCTCTCCGCACTTCACCGTTTCGTCATCCGTGCACGAACGCCAAGAACTATTGCCTCACCTTGAGTCTATGTTGCACTTGGCGAAAGAGCTGCCCGAGATGACTATTTTCTACAACGGTCCTATGTGTGGAGCCAGTGCCCCCGACCATATGCATTTTCAAGCTGTGCCTCGCCACAGCCTCCCTATAGAAGATCATTTCGACACCAACTATGCGAACGCTATCTTGGTGCAAGAAGCTAATTTACAAGACCATTTGGCAGCAGTAAAGCGAATTCTCGCCATGGGAACTATCCCCGAGGAGGCTAGCCAAACAGGCTCTTTGACTGTTGGCGCCAGCCATGCAGAAGAATACGAACCACGTTGGAATATCGTTTCGTGGTATGAGCCTGCCTCATCGCCTCATCGCCTAATCGCCTCATCGCCTAAATTCAACACAATAGTATTCTTCCGCAAAGAATCCCGCCCTATGTGTTTCTTCGCTCCCGAGGAGGAGCGCATATTGTTCTCTCCTGCTACCGTAGAGATGGCAGGTATTGGCATTGTAGCCAACCGTGAGAGTTTTGACCGCCTCACCCCATCCAAACTCCGCGACATCATCCGCGAAGTGGCAGACATTTTACCTATAACCGATACCCAATAACCATTACCCAATAAAAATGCGTAAATACAACCGACATATATATATCGCTTTACTATCCTTGCTTACGCTTTGTTTGCTTTGCGATTATATCCCTGCACTCCATTTCCTTTCGGCGTGGGTCACTCCTCCCGTGGTGCTTTTTATTGGCTTAGTCTTCGCCTTGCTTTGCGGACAAGCCTATCCCACTTTCAACAAGAAAGTCTCGAAGAAACTCCTCCAATACTCCGTCATCGGTTTGGGTTTTGGAATGAATCTCCAAGCCTCTCTCGCTTCGGGTAAGGAAGGTATGCTCTTTACGATTATATCGGTCATAGGTACCTTGCTTATAGGTATGTTTATTGGCTGTAAAGTATTGAAACTCAACCGCAACACATCCTACCTTATCAGTTCGGGCACTGCCATCTGTGGCGGTAGTGCCATTGCTGCAGTAGGCCCTATCATTAAGGCCAAAGACACGGATATGTCCATGGCATTAGCCACGGTATTTATCCTCAACGCTATAGGTCTTTTCCTTTTCCCAATTTTGGGTCATTGGTTGGGACTAAGCCAACAAGAGTTCGGCACATGGGCTGCTATTGCTATCCATGATACTAGTTCGGTAGTCGGTGCTGGAGCGGCTTATGGCGAAGAAGCCCTGCAAGTGGCTACTACCATCAAACTCACCCGTGCCTTGTGGATCATCCCATTAGCATTGGTTACTTCGGTAATATTCCGCAGCGAAGGCAAGAAAATTAGTGTCCCTTGGTTTATCTTGTTCTTTATCGTCGCCATGCTCATCAACACTTACCTCTTAGCGGGCTATCCCGAGATAGGTAAATTCATCGCAGGTATTGCGAGAAAAGGGCTGATCATCACGATGTTCTTTATTGGCGCCTCCCTATCAGTAGATGTCATCAAATCCGTCGGCATACGCCCCTTGCTACAAGGCATCTTGCTTTGGATAATTATCAGTGCTGCTTCATTAGCATATATCCTACTACGTTAATCAATTATATACCATTATGAAACCCTTCTCTCTCCTACTCTGCCTTATGAGTTTTTTAGGCTGCAAAGCGGCAGACTTCCGCTCAGTGGATGCAGATACATTTGAACAAGTAATTGAAGACACCACCGTTATACGACTTGATGTTAGAACAGCAAGCGAATATGCGCAAGGACATATCCCTAACGCATTGCTTATCGACGTAACACAAGCAGACTTTATGCAAAAAGCAAAGCAACTACTTCCAATGGATAAAACCATTGCTCTCTACTGCCGTTCAGGTAGAAGAAGCAAAACCGCAGCTGCGCAACTTGCCCAACACGGATACCAAGTCATAGAACTTAATACGGGTTTCAATTCGTGGAAAGGCAAAATTGAGTAATAAATCCGCATATTTTACTGCAAATGTTGTATATATCATTTTTTTGTTGTAATTTTGCAGCGATAAAAAATACATACTGATAGTACGAAAAAAAATACATAATCATGAAACACCAAATTGCTGTGGGCGTCATGACCGCCCCAAAGATTGAGGCCGTTATTCCTGGTCCTCACTCCACACCAGAACATCCAACCTTCCTTTTGAAGAATGTCCGCATTGGTATTGGTTTCCACTGGGATCGCTTCGAAGACCAAGAGTTTGAAGGTACACTCGAAATACGCGACAATGCTGACGGCACACAAACTGCTATCAACCGCCTCGATGTAGAAGATTATCTCAGTTCAGTAATCACCTCAGAGATGTCAGCCACCTCTTCGTTGGAGCTCTTGAAAGCGCATGCCGTTATCTCCCGCAGTTGGGTATTGCGTCCTATTATCAGTCCATCGACAGGTACCGACAAACCCGACCTCAGCAACCCTGATCGCCATGTCATCTGGTACGAAAGAGATGCACACGAGGGTTTTGATGTATGCGCCGACGACCACTGCCAACGCTATGAGGGTATCACCCGCCGTGATGAGCACCCAGAGGCGGCTGCCAATGTGCAAAAAGCCATTGACGCTACCCGTGGACAAGTGCTTATGTACGACGGTAAGGTGTGCGACGCACGCTTCTACAAGGCATGCGGTGGCGCAACCGAACTCTTTGAGAACGCATGGGCAAACGAGCACTATGACTATCTGGAGCCTGTTCGTGACGAGATTGGCACTCTTCTACCCGACTTGACTATTGAGGAGAATGCGCAGGAGTTTATCCGCACCTCGCCATCGGCTTATTGCAATACCACCGACGAGCGCATCCTCAGTCAAGTATTGAATAACTACGACCAAGAGACCAAAGACTTCTACCGATGGACGGTACAATACACAAAAGAAGAACTGAGCGATATTATTCGTGAGCGTTCGGGAATTGACTTCGGCGAGATCCTTGACCTCGTTCCTATCAAGCGCGGTCCTTCAGCTCGTTTGTACGAAATGCAGATTGTTGGCAGCAAGCGTACGATGGTGATTGGTAAGGAGTTAGAGATTCGCAAATGGTTGAGCAAGAGTCACTTGTATAGTAGTGCCTTTGTAGTAGATCGCAATGAGAATGGCGACTTCATCCTCACAGGCGCAGGCTGGGGACATGGTGTAGGTTTGTGCCAAATCGGTGCTGCCGTCATGGCCGACAAGGGTTATACCTACGAGCAAATCCTTGCGCACTACTTCCCAGGCAGTGAGCTTAAGACAATTTAATGAAAAGCAAAAGCTACATATTTATAGCATTATTGCTGTTATGCGTTTCGTGTCAGCCAACCTCTGACACGAAATCGCATAGTGTCGGTTTTGATATTTCGCAATCAGGTGATACCATACATATCACCGTCTATTCGCCTTGGCAACAAGGAAAAGTGATGGCGCAACATACGCTCACCAAACCTCTTGAGCGGGTCGTATGTTTCTCTGCCACACATATCGGTTTTATCCACGAATTGGGTATGATGGATAAAGTGGTCGGTGTCCCTCGCCCTGACCGCGTTTACTCTTTCACAGCGGAGGACCGTCTGCGTATCAAAGACTTAGGCGATGACTTACAGCCCAATATAGAAGCTATCTTGCTCACGCAACCCGATGCTGTGATCATCTCCACTTATAGCGAAGGAGATGATTTGTCTCGCCGATTAGAGGTATTGGGCATTCCTATCTTCTATTGCAACGAATGGACGGAGCAGACTCCGCTGGCTCGTACCGAATGGATACGCTTCTTCGGTGCCATCTTCGGCTGCCAGCCAAAGGCTGACAGTATCTATAATGCGGTAAGCGAGGAATATAGATTAAAGGTGAATAGGCGAGAAGGCGATGAGGCGAAAGGCATGAGTATCATGTCCGGCATGTCGTGGCGCGGAACATGGTATGTGCCTGCAGGAGGAACTTTCATGGGCAATCTCTTTCGCGATGCAGGCGCACAATATCGTTATGCCAACAATCCTTCAACTGCTTCTATTCCACTAACCCTGGAACAAGCCCTACAAGACTTTGCTGAGGCAAATGTATGGGTTGGATGCAATGCCTATTCTTTGGCGGAACTCAAAGCCATTGATACCAAACATACTTGGTTTAACGCCTATCAGACAGGGCAGGTATATAATTTCTATCGCCGCACTTTGCCCAGTGGTGCAAACGACTTTTGGGAATCGGGTACAGTACACCCCGAGCGCATCTTACAAGACTTGCAACATATATTGCAGGGAGATACCACTTCACTCTATTATGCAGCACCGTTGCATTAACGACTGCCTTGCTATCCATCTAAAAACAGCCTAAGGGTAACGCAATAACTAACTAATCACTAACTAAAGATAGGATAGTGAACGCCAAACTTTTGCGAAAGATTTGGTTATGTCAAAAAAAAATAGTACCTTTGTACGCTGAAATGAAAAGACCATGAATTTATCACCATTGTTGATACTTACCCTTGTGATTGGCATTATTTGGTTTGTGCCACTCGTGTGTCGTAAGATTCACGTGCCAAGCATTGTGGGATTTATCTTGGCAGGTATCGTGATTGGTCCTTCCGTATTGAATATAGTGGGGGATAGCCCAACAATCAGAATACTCGGTTCGCTGGGTATGCTGTATATCATGTTTCAGTCGGGTAGCGAGATTGATATCAACGATTTCAAACAGTACAAATATCGTTCGTTGTTTTTTGGTCTATGCACCTTCTTTATCCCATGGGGATTGGGTATTGTTACCAGCCACTATCTATTGGGCTTCAATTGGATATCCAGTCTGTTATTGGGTGCTATGTATGGTAGCCATACCTTAATGACCTACCCTATTGTTAGTCGTTATGGTGTACAAAAAAATATGGCAGTGAATATCACCGTGGGTTCAACCATGTGGGCTATCACGCTGTCACTCATTGTATTAGCATTGGTAGAAGGTATGCAGAATGGTGTGCAAACGACCACCGATTATATCATTCGTCTATCTATATTGGCGTTATTCTTGCTGAGCGTGTTGTGGATATTCCCTCGCTTCGCTCGTATGTTCTTCAAACGCTACCGTGACCCTATTTCCGAGTTTATGGTGGTCATGTTAATGTTAGTAAGCAGCGCATTATTGGCTGACTTGGCAGGGTTGGAAGGTATCTTAGGCGCTTTCCTTTGTGGCGTGTCGCTCAACCGATTATTGCCCAATCGTTCGCCATTAATGCACCGAATCACCTTTATGGGGAACAGCGTTTTCGTGCCATTGTTCTTGATTAGTGTGGGTTTAATGATTGATATTACTGCCTTCTGGAGTGGTTGGGCAACCGTAATGATTGCTATTGTTATGATTGTTACCAAGTTAGTGGGCAAGAGCCTTGCGGCATGGATAGCACAGGGGGTATTCCGTTTTGAGAAACACGAGAGACAGTTGATATTCGGTCTTACGCATGCCACCGCAGCAGGTACATTGGCTATCGTAACCATTGCCTACCAAATGAGTGTATTCCCCGAGGAGGTGCTGAACGCCGCCGTCTTAATGATATTAGTGCTATGCACTACTGCCAGTTTTATTACTGAGCATGCTGCCAAAGAGTTGGCACTGCAAGAGAGCGCACAGTTGGAGGCATACCACGAAGACGACTATTGGTTATTGACCTCGGTAGGCAAAGACCTACGCCCCACCCTGCGCGAGATTGGCGAAATGGCGACATTGGATAACATCGAGATTAAGCAATCAGCAGACTGGCAAGATGTATCGAATATGGTGGAGCATACAAGCAAATCGGTGATTGTGTATCACGAAGCGCAACCTATCAATACAATCAATCGCTTAGTTGTGGCAGTGCCACGCTATGCGGAAAAAGAGCGCGACTTCATTACTTGTTTTGGTCTTGTGCGCCGTTTGGCAGGCGAGTTAGGTGCGAAAGTGGTGTTCTATGCTCATCCTGATACACAAGTGGCACTGCAAGCTATGTGCCGCCGCCCAGGCAAATACCTGCGTGCCTCGTTCCGCAATATGGACGGTTGGGAGGAGGTGGGAATAATATCCCAAACTATTGTGGACAACGATATGTTGGTGCTGTTGTCTTCGCGTAAATCCACCGCCAGTTATCACCCACTCTTTGAGCAAATTCCAACTATGCTCACACAGCATTTCACTCGTTTCAGTTCCATGGTAGTTTACCCAGAGCAGTTGACAGGTGGACCTGATATGGACACTCTGCTAATGGAGATTCCACCTGCCAGCAAGACATGGTCTATGATTTCCCGAACCAAACGCTTCTTATACAATATATGGGAGAGGGTGAGTTTAAAGTTTAGAGTTTAAAGGCACGGATTACATGTCATACTTACAACGATTAGCACAAGTATTTGCCCAAGAAGTGGGCGAACGACTGATGGAATACACCTTTGTATTTCCAAACCGCCGTGCGGGATTATTCTTTCGCCGATACTTAGGGCAAGCCCTGCCACGCCCAATATTCTCACCGGAGATTATGACTATCAACGAATGTTTTGGTTCGTTGTCTCATTTGCGTGTGGCAGACCAACTGACACTACTGATACGATTATACGATTTGTATCAGCAACTGCGCCCTCAAGCAGAACCTATCGAACAGTTTTTGCATTGGGGGAGAATAATGTTGGCAGACTTCTCCGAAGTGGATAACCACTTGGTTTCCAATGTAGAAGCGCTATACGAAGCAGTAAAAGACATGCACGATATTGACGAGCATTTCATCTCGCTCACCGATACACAACGCAATGCTATTAAGAAGTTTTGGGGCGATTTCTATGCCTCGTCAGAAAAGAATAACAATCACCTGCATCGCCAGTTTATCCGCACATGGGAATTGCTATATCCACTATACAAGGGATTGAGCGACAATCTATTGCAAGACAATTTAGTATACGAAGGGCTGCTCCACCGACAAGTGATAAAGCATTGGGATACCCTACCCGATACTGTTTTTAGACAGCACTATGTGTTCGTAGGATTTAATGCCCTGACGGAATCGGAACGCCAGTTGCTGATTCGCCTGCGTGACCGTGGTTGTGCCGACTTCTACTTCGACTACGATGATAGTTATTTATCCGACCCCGAAAACCGTGCTTCACTATTCAAAGATGATAATCTAAAGACTTTCTCCTCACGCTATGTAGTGCCTGCTCGCACAACGGCAGAACGCCCAAAGATAACATTACTATCAGTGGACTCTACTGTAGGCGAAGCACGCGAGGTATATCAAGTCCTCAACGAATTATATCCTAAAGATACACCTGCAAGCACTGACTTTACGCGAACGGCAGTTGTCCTGCCCGATGAGCAATTGCTGATACCGCTATTGGATTGTTTTCCTGAAGGGGTGAAGAAAATCAATGTTACAATGGGTTATCCGTTGCGGGCATCGGAGTTGTACATGCTTATCGCCTATCCCGAGAAATATTTCCTGCCCATGCCAACCACGGGCAATGACATGATTACAGCCCTGCGCCAACGCTTGAACGATATGCGTACTCCTGCCAATAGCGAGGCACACTATCTACTCTCCAAAGCGTTGGAAATGACCGAAAATGCCATTGCCAAATACCCTCAAGTGCCTATTTCGGCTGAAGCTGTCATGCAAATCATGCGTATGCAAACCATGCAAGGAACAATCCCATACAAGGGCGAGCCATTGGATGGATTGCAAGTAATGGGTGTGTTGGAAACACGCGCATTGGGATTCGACAACCTGATTATCACAGGCTTCAACGATGACCTATATCCAGGACGCGCTCATAATAATAGTTTTATTCCATATATATTGCGCCGCGGGTTTGGTTTGCCTACCCCCGAAAGGCAAGATGCTATTTTTGCGTATAACTTCTATCGCATGCTCTCCTACGCCAAACATGTGTGGCTGATAACCAATGCAGTAGCGGATGAGCAGCACTCAGGCGAAGTGTCGCGCTATTTCTATCAACTGCAATGGCAGTATGGCGTAGAAATAGAGCAAGTGAATGTAATCAATGCGCTATCCACTCCTGCAGCCAAAACAGCCAAGATAGCCAAAGATACTGAGGTATTGGCATTATTATCTCAAGCACAACAACGCGGATTCTCCGCTTCGGCGTTGAACACATACCTATCCTGCCCAAAGAAATTCTTCTATCGCTATGTGCAAAGGCTGCATGAACCCCAACAAGACGAGGATCTAACTGCTTCGGATGCTACTATTGGTACAGTGTTGCACGCAGTAATGCAAGCCTTATATATGCCATATATTCAGCGTATGGTGACTGCAAGTGACATTCAAAATATATTGGATTCGCTCACCAATGAGCGTTGGGACGAGTTGCCAGTAGAGGCTGTTCGCTCCGACCATTTGGCATTCTTTATCGTAAAGAATTATGTGTGCTACATATTGCGTTACGACCAACAACAAGCACCGTTTATCTATCTGAATGGCGAACAAAAAGTGAATAGTTATATAGATATACCAATGATTGGCAAAGTGCCTTTCTATGGCTATATCGACCGCATTGACAAGCAAAGTGACACCCTGCGCGTGATTGATTACAAAACGGGAAAAGTCCAAATTGAATATCGTGACATGGAGCATATCTTCAGTCGCACCGAAAACCAAGATAAGGCCCTGCAGACAATGCTCTATTGTTGGATGTTGGAGCAACATTCGCCACAATTGTTAAAGGACATATCCCATATTGCGCCCCATATCTATTCTGCTCGTAGCATGGCGAAACTGGATGAGGTGCAAACACTTATCCACCAAAAAGGCGATGCCGATTTTGTATGGAACGAAGAAGTAAAGCAAGCATTCTTAGGGGAACTAACCACCCTATTGCAAGAAATCTATAATCCCGCGTTACCTTTTGCACCTACCTCCGTCAGCAAGCGTTGCGACCATTGTGCATTCTACGCGCTTTGCAGGGGATAAGTAAAAGGCGAAAGGTTAAAGGCAGAGGCAAAAGGTTGTGGGTTACTCCATTGCTTGAAGTTTATCTTCCATTTGCAGCAGTTCATCGCGTAATCGCGCAGCATTATCAAAGTCCAACTCTTTGGCAGCCGCCAACATTGCACGGCGTTGTTGTTCTATGGCTTTGCGCAGCGTCTTAGCATCATAACTCTGCCAAGGTGCAGTACGCCAACCCTCGCGGATTTTCTGTTCGAGTTGCTGTTTCTCTTGCTCTTCATGGCGCAATAATGCGATCAAAGGACTATTGGCAATGGCTTTGTTGAGGGCAGTAGGTGTGATATTATTTGCTTCGTTGTAGGCCATTTGCTTGGTGCGCCTGCGCAATGTCTCATCTATCGTCATTTGCATGGATCGCGTGATACGATCAGCATACATAATCACCCTGCCATTCACATGGCGCGCTGCACGACCTGCGGTCTGCGTCAGCGAGCGATGATCACGCAAAAAGCCCTCTTTGTCGGCATCCAAAATAGCCACCAAACTCACTTCTGGCAAGTCCAATCCCTCGCGCAAGAGGTTTACGCCCACCAATACATCATACACACCTCGCCGCAAATCTTCCATGATTTGCACACGCTCCAGCGTATCAATATCCGAATGGATATACGCAGAACGCACACCATATCGCCGTAAGTATTCGTCCAATTCCTCTGCCATGCGTTTGGTGAGCGTAGTTACCAACACACGCTCCTCGCGTGCTACACGCTGGCGAATCTCCTCCATGAGGTCATCCACTTGATGATCTAACGGACGCACATCTATCTCAGGATCCAGTAGACCCGTTGGGCGAATCAACTGATCCACACATACGCCCTCTGAACGGCGCAATTCGTAGTCCGCGGGCGTGGCAGATACATAAATCGTTTGCCCTGTTTTGTGTTCAAACTCTTCAAAAGTCAACGGACGGTTATCACGCGCAGCAGGCAAGCGGAAACCATATTGTATCAAGTTGTCTTTGCGCGCACGGTCGCCACCATACATGGCATGGATCTGTGGCACAGTCACATGGCTCTCATCAATCACGAGCAACATATCCTTGGGGAAATAATCCAACAAGCAATAAGGCGGTGTACCCGCTTCGCGACCATCAAAATAGCGGCTATAGTTCTCAATACCAGAGCAATAACCCAATTCTTGAATCATCTCCAAATCGTATTTCACACGCTCCTCAATACGCTTCGCGAAAAGCGGTTCGCCTATTTCTTGGAAATGCAAGACTTGGTTAGCAAGGTCCAATTTGATTTGCGCCATAGCATCTGCCAACTTATCGGGATTGGTGCAGAATATCGTAGCCGGATAGATATTGTATGTATCAAACTCATCTATCACCTCCAGCGTTACCATATCCAGCGTGGTTATCGCATCTATCTCATTGCCAAAGAATTCAACACGCAAGATATAATCTGCATACGCCAACGCAATATCCACCGTATCGCCCTTCACGCGAAAACGCCCACGCAATAATTCGGTATCGTTGCGCACATATTGCGAATCCACCAAATCTTTGAGCAACTTACTCATTACCAATGGTGTATCCTTTGCAACCGTGATACACGACTGACTAAAATCCTGTGGGTTACCAATACCGTACAGACAACTAACCGAAGAAATCACCACCACATCCTTTCGCCCACTCAACAACGCCGCAATAGCACTCAGTCGCAGGCGGTCAATCTCCTCGTTGATACTCAGGTCCTTTTCGATATAGGTGTCAGTAGAAGGGATATATGCCTCGGGTTGATAGTAGTCATAATACGACACAAAATATTCCACTGCATTGTGTGGAAAGAACTGCCGCATTTCGCTATATAACTGAGCAGCAAGGGTTTTATTATGACTAAGAATGAGTGTAGGGCGATTGATTTCGGCGATTACATTGGCAACAGTAAAGGTCTTGCCTGAGCCTGTAACGCCCAGTAGCGTCTGTGCCTCTGCGCCCGCACGCACCCCAGCCACCAGTTGTCGAATGGCTTCGGGCTGATCGCCCATCGGTTGGTATGGAGAAGTAAGGCGGTACATAAGTTCGTGTATATTAGGAATCCGGAAGCCGGTATCCAGAAACCGGAATTATCTTACCCTGCGCTTATTGAGTTCGCGTTGGTATTGTCGCGCTACCGCGCTATGTTTGGCATAGTTGGATGAGAATACATGCGTGCCCGAGAAATCAGGATTAGCACACATATATAGGTAATCCGTTTTAGGTGCATTCAATACCGCATCAATCACATCTGGACGCGCCAAACGGATTGGTCCTGGAGGCAAACCTCTGTTTTTGTAGGTGTTATACGGAGAATCTATTGCCAAATGGCGCTTCAGCACGCGGCGCATCTTGAAGTTACCCACTGCATAAATCACCGTTGGACACGCCTGCAGCGCAATACCCTTGCGCAGACGGTTAAGGTACAACGAGGCTATCAACGGATGCTCTGCGGTCTTATTGGTTTCCGAGGCCACAATACTTGCCAAGGTCGCCACTTCTGTAGGTGTCAGCCCAAGGGCTTTGGCTTTGGCAAGGCGTTCCTCGTTCCAAAAACGCTGATACTCCTTATACATACGCGCAAAGAGTTGGTCGGCACTCATTGTCCAATACACCTCGTATGTATTGGGGATAAACAAACATACCGCTGTTTCAGGTTTCAATCCAAACTGTGCTAAATAAGTTTTATCCTCCAAACGCTGCATCACTTCTGCCGAATCCAACAATAGTTTATTACCCATCGCACTTGCCAACTGACTGCGTGTTCGAATGGCCTGCGTAAATGACAAACGGATTGGTGTCTCTTCGCCCAACTGCAATCGCCTGATTAAGTGCTTATTACCCATTTCCACAGGAAAGCGATAATAACCTGACTTGGGCGATTGATACAACATGTGCTTGGAATGTAAACGCCATGCACTTTCAGATTGCACCTCATAATCCACACACATCAAAGTGTACAACGAGTCGGCTGACATATCGGGATAGACATAATAATCGTGGCTTTCGCCATCACGACTAATGAAGTTACAAACTTCTAAACGATAGTATTGCTGAATGAAACCGCAGGCTACAACGAGTAGTGCAACGATAGAGAGAATGATAATATTTTTTCTTTTCATAATCAAGTTCTACAAGTTTTCAACAAAAAAGGACGCCTACAATCTCTTAGTGGCGTCCTTTTCTTTGCGGAAGGAGGGGGATTCGAACCCCCGGTACAGTTACCCGTACGACAGTTTAGCAAACTGTTGGTTTCAGCCACTCACCCATCCTTCCCTGTACCGTAGTACAACTTAGACAGCATTGTCTGAATACACTTCCTTTCGAAAGCGACTGCAAAGGTACTGCTTTTTTTTGGATTGACCAAATATTTTCCTATTTTTTTTTGCATTTGTATAAAATTACACCATTTTTAGGGGCCTTACAAACGAAAAGTGTCAGGATTCAACCCTGACACTTTCCTTATGCAATGCTTCCATCACTTCCTTGATTACTTCTGGACTCAACCCATACTGTTGCCCTACCCTATGGCAGTGCTCCAATACTTCTTGATAGCGTTGGGCTTGAATCACAGGTTCAGCGTGCGTGCGTTTCCACTCGCCAATCTCGCGAGCCACATCCACACGCCTACCTATAATCTCCCACAACTGCTCATCCAGTAGGTCAATCTCTGCACGAAGAGAAGAAAGTTCTTTCATTACTTCAGTTGCGCAATCGCCTCTTTCAATGTAGCAATACGCTTCTCGGCATCGGCTTTCTTCTTACGCTCCAGTTCTACAATCTCTGGTTTAGCGTTAACTACAAAGCGCTCGTTGTTGAGTTTGCCCATTACGCCACGGAGGAAGCCCTCTTGGTGTGCCAACTCGGCTTCGAGTTTCTTCAACTCCTCATCCACATTAATGAATTTCTCTAATGGTACGCTATACTCGGTGGTACCTACAATGAACGATGCGCTACCTGCACTCTTCTCCGCACCAATTGCCAACTCTACATTTGCCAATTTCACTACCACTGCTGGCAATGCCTCTGGGCAAACAAGGGTCAATACCTCTTTTGGAGAGATATTCTTTTGTGCACGGATATTGCGGATCGCAGAAATCACATCAAAGCTTTGTGTAGCATCGTGTAGCAGTTGTTCAGCATTGTTTAGCGGTTGTTCAGCGTTGAGTGGGCTTACCATGAGGCTCTCGCCCTCTTTGCGTTCTACCAATGCTTGCCACAACTCCTCAGTAATGAATGGCATGAATGGGTGGAGCAACTTCAACATCGCATCCAAGAACTGAACGGTTTGCTCGTATGTCGCGCGGTCAATTGGCTGACCATACGCAGGCTTAATGATTTCCAAGTACCAACCCGAGAAGTCATCGCAATAGAGTTTGTAAATGGCCATCAACGCCTCGCTCAAGCGATATTTACTAAACAAGTCTGCCACCTCATCTTGCGCCTTGGCAAGCACAGCCTTAAACCAATCGATACCCCATTGGTTGGTAGCAGGTATCTCTGCATCTGCCACTTCCCAACCCTTAATCAGGCGGAAGCAGTTCCAAATCTTGTTGCAGAAGTTTCTTCCTTGCTCGCACAAACTATCGTCAAACAATATATCGTTACCCGCAGGTGCGCAAAGCATCATACCCATACGCACACCGTCTGCACCAAAACGCTCAATCAAATCCAGTGGATCAGGACTATTGCCGAGCGACTTCGACATCTTGCGACCTAACTTATCACGCACAATACCTGTGAAATATACATGACGGAATGGCATCTTACCGATATATTCATAGCCTGCCATAATCATACGTGCCACCCAGAAGAAAATGATATCTGGACCTGTCACAAGGTCGGCGGTTGGGTAGTAGTAGTTAATCTCCTCGTTGCCTGGATTTTGAATACCATCAAAGAGGCTGATTGGCCAAAGCCATGAACTGAACCATGTATCCAAAGCGCCCTCATCTTGTACCAACTCATCTGCGCTGATACCCGATTGCTTAGCAGCCTCCTCAAGGGTTGGTGCTACGATAATCTTATCCTCTGGATAGTTCTCTGCACCCGTCTCCGCAAGCAACGATTGGATATAGAACGCTGGGATACGGTGGCCCCACCAGAGTTGGCGTGAGATACACCAGTCTTTAATGTTCTCCAACCAATTGCGGTAGGTGTTTTTGTATTTCGTAGGATAGAATACGATATCATCGTTCATTACTGGTGGCAACGCAATATCAGCAAAGTGCTGCATGCGGATAAACCATTGGAGGCTCAATCGTGGCTCAATAGGCACATTGGTACGCTCAGAATAACCCACCTTGTTGGTGTAGTCCTCGGTCTTTTCCAATAGTCCGTCTGCCTCGAGGTCAAGTACGATTTGTTTGCGACACGCAAAGCGGTCCATGCCTTGGTATGCCGCTACATTAGGATAAATGTCTGCCTCCAAGCCCTCTACATTCACATGTGCATCTGCGGTGAAGATATCGTATGTGGTCAGGTCGTATTTTTGTCCCAACGCATAGTCATTCACATCGTGTGCAGGGGTCACCTTCAAGCAACCTGTACCAAACTCAATCTCCACATAGCGATCCTCAATCACAGGAATCATGCGACCTACTTTAGGTACAATCACATGTTTACCCTTCAGCCATTGGTTCTTAGGGTCTTTAGGGTTGATACACATAGCCACATCGCCCATAATGGTCTCAGGACGGGTGGTTGCTACCACGGCGTAATAGCCTTTTTCATCTTTGTGTACCACATTACCCTCGGCATTGGCCTCCTCGCCTACTGGCTCTACCACATAGTATTTGAGGTAGTAGAGTTTACTATGCTCCTCTTGATAGATTACTTCCTCATCCGAGAGGGCTGTTTGACGCTCTGGATCCCAGTTCACCATACGCAAACCGCGGTAAATCAATCCTTTGCGATACAAGTCGCAGAACACATCAATCACCGCTTTCGAGCGTGTCTCATCCATCGTAAAGGCAGTACGGTCCCAGTCGCATGAGCAACCAAGTGTACGCAACTGCTTCAAAATGATACCTCCGTGCTCCTCGGTCCAAGCCCAAGCATGTTTGAGGAACTCCTCACGAGTGAGGTCGCTTTTGTTAATGCCTTGCTCTTTGAGGCGTTTGATTACTTTTGCCTCTGTAGCGATACTTGCGTGGTCGGTACCAGGTGCCCAACAAGCATTCTTACCCTCCAAACGCGCACGGCGAACGAGGATATCTTGAATAGTGTTGTTGAGTACATGTCCCATGTGCAGCACACCTGTTACATTTGGTGGGGGAATAACTACGGTGTATGCCTCGCGACCATCAGGTTTACTGTGAAAAAGTTTGTTGTCAAGCCAATATTGATACCACTTGGCTTCAATAGCGGTTGGATTGTATTTTGCGTCCATATCTTATTTGTTAAAAAGTTTCATTTCTTTACGCAGCATGGCTGCTATTCCCATCATTTTAAGGGTTGTAAAGGTACAACGCCAAAAATCGGGCAAAGTTACTGCTTTTTTCTCACATACACAAGAAAAATCACAGAAACTTTACTTTCCACGCTCTTTTAGTAAACTTTTGGCAATCTTTTGGCTACCGCCTACGGGTTCTTGACGGGTTCATAACGGGTTGATAGAATAGGGTCATAAGCACTTCTGTGTGCTTTCTATTAGATATACCGCCCCGTTATACTATTTGGATTATTGCGAATATCCTCTACTGTGCCTATTGCCACTACGGTTCCGCCATCGCGACCGCCGTCAGGACCCATGTCTATCAAATAATCACACGAGCGAATCACATCGGGATTGTGCTCAATGATAATCACCGTATTACCTTTATCTACCAAGCGGCGCAAAACACCCATTAGCACGCGCACATCCTCAAAGTGCAAGCCCGTGGTGGGCTCATCTAAGATATATAGGGTCTTGCCTGTACTGGTGCGTGCTAACTCGGTGGCCAATTTCACGCGTTGGCTCTCGCCACCCGACAAGGTGGTAGAAGGCTGACCTAACTTGATATAGCCCAAGCCCACATCTTGCAAGGTCTTGATTTTCTTCAAGATATATGGTTGGCTCTCAAAGAACTCCACTGCTTGGTTGATGGTCATATCAAGCACATCGGCAATAGATTTTCCCTTGAAGCGCGCCTCTAATGTCTCGCGGTTGTAGCGTTGTCCGCCACACACTTCGCAAGGCACATACACGTTGGGTAGGAAGTGCATTTGGATAGTCTTGTAGCCATTGCCATTACACTCTTCGCAACGGCCACCTGCGTTGTTAAATGAGAAGCGACCTGCCTTCCACGAACGGATCTTACTCTCTGGCAGTTGTGCAAACAGGTTGCGAATATCTGTGAACACACCCGTGTAAGTCGCTGGATTACTGCGTGGTGTGCGACCAATAGGCGACTGATCCACCGCAATAACCTTGTCGATATGCTCCAACCCCTCAATGCTATCGTATGGCAATGGCGCACGCAGACTGCGGTAGAAATGTTGGCTCAAGATTGGGTAAAGAGTCTGATTCACCAAAGTAGATTTGCCACTACCCGACACACCCGTCACGGCAATCATTTGCCCTAATGGGAAGGATACATCTACGCCTTTAAGGTTGTTGCCACGGCAACCGCGGAGCGTAATCTCGCCTTTCGCCTCTTTACCTCTCGCCTCTAAACTATCTACGCTCAATGTAGCACTCAACTCTCCGCGCAGATACTTGGCGGTCAGTGTATCTGCTTTTAGCAGTTCGGCAGGTGTGCCCTCAAAAACGATATGTCCGCCCAGACGACCTGCTTTAGGACCTATATCCACAATATAATCCGCTTGGCGCATCATATCCTCATCATGTTCCACCACAATCACGGAGTTACCCATATCGCGGAGTTGCTTGAGCGAGTCGATAAGACGCTGATTATCACGCTGGTGCAAACCGATACTTGGTTCGTCCAAGATATAGAGTACATTCACCAACTTGCTACCTACCTGCGTTGCCAAACGAATACGCTGATTCTCGCCACCCGACAAACTATCCGACGAACGAGACAATGACAGATACGACAATCCCACACTCAGCATAAAGCCCAGACGGGAGATAATCTCCTTAATGATTGGCTCAGCGATAGCGCGTTGCTTAGTGGTTAAGCTGGCTGGCACATTCATCAGCCATGCACGCAGATCGGTGATATCCATTGCCGACAACTCGGCTATATTCTTATTCGCAATACGGAAGCTGAGTGCTTCGCGATTGAGGCGTTGTCCTTGACATGCAGGGCAAGTAGTCCAAACCTCTTCCTCCTTCTCTTCTTTCTCATCATCACCCTGCTGTACATACGCCAACATACGCGTGTACCAATTCTCATCATCTTTGATGATATTATCCAATTCTTCCTCGCCTAATTGCCTTTTCGCCTCATCGCCTTTCACTCGTCCCAATCCTCTACAGCAAGGGCACCAGCCCTGCGGCGAGTTGAAGGAGAACGTATGTGGCGCAGGCTCTGCATAACTCATACCCGTAGTTGGGCACATCAAGTGACGAGAGAAGTAGCGTATCCCATCTCCTTTCGCCTCTAACCTTTCGCCTCTAACCTGTGCACCATGCACACAAATCGCCATCACTCCATCGCCTTGGGTCATGGCTTTGTCCACGGTAGCGCGAAGACGCTTCAAGTCTTCGCCTGCCTCATCGCCTTTCGCCTCTAACCTTTCGCCTTTAATCTTTAACCTATCCACCACCACTTCAATCGTGTGATTCTTGTAGCGATCAAGCTTCATGCCTGAGTATATCTCTTGCACCTCGCCATCTACGCGCACATGTAAGTAACCCTTGCGGCGGATAGTCTCAAAGAGTTCTTTGTAGTGACCTTTGCGGTTATTCACCATAGGGGCAAGCACCAGCACTTTTTGTCCTGCGTATTCGCGGAGGATAAGATTAATAATCTGATCATCAGTATATTGCACCATCTTCTCACCCGAAGCGTAGGAGTATGCATCCGCAGCGCGAGCAAAGAGCAGTCGCAGGAAGTCATACACTTCTGTGACGGTGCCGACAGTGGAACGAGGATTGCGTGAGGTGGTCTTTTGGTCGATACTGATAACTGGCGAGAGACCTGTTATCTTGTCCACATCGGGGCGTTGCATCGTACCTATATATCCGCGCGCGTAGGAGGAGAAAGTCTCCATATAGCGGCGTTGACCTTCAGCAAAAATGGTATCAAAGGCAAGGGATGATTTGCCACTACCTGACAAACCGGTAATAACCACGAGTTTATCTCGCGGAATCTGCACATCTACATTCTTCAAATTATGTACGCGTGCTCCAGTAATCAGTATGTCATTGCCATTGTTTGCCATGCTATCAATTGCCTTGCAGATACCTTTGCGCTGCAAAGGTACAAAATTTTTCGGACATATGCAAGAAAAATGCGCTCTTGGCGCATTTTTCAAGGCACTACGCTATAACCGCGTTTCGCCGATAGGATATTTGAGACCCAATCTTATTTGCTTCATTTGGCTTCTGCTTCATATGCGGCAAATGGGAAGATCAAGCATGCAGTTCCGTCCATTGTAGGTTCGTTGGTAGAATAGTCATTCGTGGAGTCGTGATAGACCATCACATCAGGTTGGTAGCGCATATAATTGATACCACCTTCCATGTTCACGCCACGCAAGCTATTGAAAATACCTTGATATACAGGGCCATCTACCAATCCACCAGTCGTATTGCCAATCTTCTCGCTGATGATAAACGAGTGAGGCTGAGTGGGATAGCATTTTGCCCCTGGCAACTCCACGATCATACATACTCCCCATGGATTGCAACCCAACAACCAATCGCGCAAAGAGGATTCCATGTCAATATAGGTCGAGTCATTGGTCAATTGACGATACAAGATACATTGGGTCAACATAGCCGTTGTGAGGTTATTCGAGCACCAAATAGATGGCACGCCATACAAGAATGCTTGCTGTACAGGTTCGCCATGAATGGCACGCTGATATACAGTATCAATGCCCCTTTTCAGATAGGCTACAAATTCCTCCCGCGAACGGTTCTTTGCTTCACTAGCTAAGCGATAGTGACCGATATTCATAAAAGGATACCATTGGTAATGGCGAGCCGTATCGCTGCCCATCCAAGGGGTAGTAGGCTCTTGGTAGCCGTAGGCTATCGCATCCTTAAGATACGACCGATTATTCGTCTTGCGATATAGTTCATACGCACCTAACTCCATGTCATCCACCCAGTTAGTCTCCTCGTAGATATAGGGTGAACGAACAGAAGCTGTCTGACTAAAACCAGGCTTTCGAACGCCCAACTCGTAGGCATCTTCGGCTTTCTCGCCGATACGCGCTGCCAGTTCAGGATAGTATGGCGCCAGGATCTTGCTACCTAACGCAAAACAGGATGCATACTTACCCACGATAGACGATGTACCCGTAGAGATATTCATCCCCTTACCTTGTATTTGTGGTTCGCCCGTAACAAAATAGACGGGACGGCCGTTATTCACACCCCAGCCATAATCGGCTTGGTCATCCTTAGGGAAACGCATGCCTATATGGTCACGGTCGTCTGCCAATTGATTATAGAACTCTCCGGGTTCGGGATTCATACGATCCAACCAATCCAATCCCCAACGAATCTCATCCACAATATCAGGGATACCATTTGCCCCAGGTGTACCATTCGTTTGATACACATCGTCAAACAACTCGGGATATTGTTCGTATGCCAACATCATCTGATAAATCGCATTGGCAGTAGTCGTAGCGTATTGCAAGCAATCACTTGCGTCGTGCCAGCCACCACGCACATCAATATGTTGCCCCGTCTTGGTAGGGTGGTAAATGATATATCCATCTTTTTGGTGGCAACTATCGCCAGTAAAAGGATTCCAACCGCAACGCTGTTGGCGCATATAGTTCAGCGGGAAATCCGCCAAACCGTCATATACGTGCTTGCTAATGAGAAAACTATCGGAAACGGCCTCACCTATCTTCAATTGATGCCAACCCTCCTCTTTGAGGTCCGAGAAGTCGTAGCGAGTATATTCCCAACGACCGCTATCACCCGTCATGATGATAGCGAACTTCTTCGCTTCGGGCAGATAACCGATCTGTGATACACGAATGATTTGTTCAGCCATTGCCAAACTGCTGATGCATAAAACGCAAAGGAATAATTTCAAACGCATAGTGGAAATGTTATAGTTGTCTTAGGTAGAAAAAAGCTTTCGTGTGCCGTAGATTGTGGTGAAATGTTTGCAGGTAAAATTGTAGAGATGGAAAATTACTTTTGTATTATTTCCCAATGACCACTATAACCGCTGCCAACATAGTTGATATGTTTTAGTTTAGCAAGGTGGCGTTTGATAGTCCTTATACCCTTTTTACTTTTTTGAGCTAATTCTTCCGTAGTAATTTTAGGATTGCTAGCAATTTCATTTTCAATCCAAGTATCCAAATCTAACCCTTGAGTATCACCTTGGGGATCATCTTGAGTGCCATCTTGAGTGCCACCTTGAGTGTCACCTTCATAGAGTACATGTAGAACCAATTTGACTTGCATTAATTCGGTTTGTTCTATCAGTTCGGGTTTAATCCAATGCTTTTCATTCCAAGCACTCAATATTAGCGGAAAACCAGAACCGATATTCTCACCATAACCAATCATGCGCAACATATTTTGTATGCGTTGGTTACGAGCTTTGCTTTCGCCACCTGCATAGATTTGTTCTATCGGCAGTTTAAGCAATCCCGGGTTGGTGAATATAAATGCCTCATCCGTCTTTTCTATTTTGAGAATACCATTTAGCATGAAGTCAGCATGAATAACAGCATTGGTCATCGCCTCACGAATAGCTTTGTGTTGTGGGGTATCATCTTTTCTTTCTACACCATCCATTGCAAATGGTCGTGGCAGGTCTTTTGTCAAACGAGGCAGTACAATACGAATGAAATTGAATAGATTATTCTCCCATGTACCATCATAGGTCAGTCGATCGCTATAGCGTTGCTCACCGATAAGATTTGACTTGTCAATATAGTCCATACGCAGATTGTCAAATCTTTCACGAATAGGTAA
>JBGVFY010000086.1:0-33408 GCA_045121435.1 Paludibacteraceae bacterium
GAAGGTTGCGTTCTCTGGGTTGTTGTCAATATCAACACCTGATGGGTGATAGAAACTATAGATCTTCTCCTCACGAGTTGGAACCTCTACTGAAGTACCATTTACCTCAACACCCCATGTCAGTTGAACGCCTTGTGGGAGTTCTGCTGTAGCTACTTCTACTATGTTCTTACCGATAGAAGTACCACCAGGAATAGTTGCTACAACTACCTCACCCTCGTAAACGAGCACGTTAACAGAAGTAGCGTTAGAGTTGTTCAAACGATAGGTTACATTCAATACAGAAGCATCCTCTGTCAGTTCTGACTCAAGACCAAACGCATAGGTATTGAGAGCGTTCTCAGTATATACTGGCTCTGGTTGCTCTACTGGCTCTTCTACTGGCAATTTACCAGAGATAGTCACATCAAATTTAGCACCCATGAAGCTGGTAAACTCACCCTTCAAAGTGATGATGCCGTCAGCTACAGAAGTCTCAACATAGTTAGCAAATGCTACCACCTCTGGAGTCTCAAACAAGCAGATTTGTGGACCTTCGTGTACACCAGGAGCGGTATAGCCAGCAAGCTCAGCATAATAGCCTTCGCCTTCGCCAGTAGGAACATTGAATGTAAGAGTACCCAAATTCTCATCGATAGCCACGATAGCGTCGGTAAGAACAAGAACCTCAGCAGGAGCTGCATACATGGTAAGGTCAAGAGCGACATGCATCACCATACCTTCCTCCTCTACAGATGCAGTTACACGACCTGCGTACATTGCGCCATACTCAGCGTGTTGTGATTGAGCAAGAGCACCACCAGTAATGGTCAATTCAAGACCACCAAAAGTCATATAAGAACTTTCAATGTTTACTTCATACTCTTTATCCTCGCCTGTATAGTTATTCAAGAACAACATCACATCAGCGTCATTCATATCGTCGCGACCCATCAATTGGAGATAACTTTGACCTTCAACCTCCAATACCTCGGTAGTCAAGTTAGTGATTTCAAGAGGCATCTCAAGGTCATAGGTAGGCTCCTTGATTGGCATTACGCCTGTGATCACTGCAACATATTTCTTGCCAGTAGCAAAGCTCTTCAATTCGCCTTCAACAGTAGCTATGCCATCTTCAATCACCAAAGTTACAGGACCAGCCGCAGCATCCACCCAGTTAACATCATCACCGAGTGACAACCATGCCTCTGCATACTCAGCATAAGGAGCCTCTTCGTAACCAGAAATCTCCAAAGAAGCAGGTACATCGCCCCACATACCAGCGATAGTGAAGATTGCGCTCTCCTCATCAATAGTGATAGTAGCATCAACAACCTCTACATTAACAGCAGGCATTGCGTGCATGCTCAAGTTAAGTATGATGAGAAGACCTTGCATATTTGCCTTAACTTGACCAGTGTACACAGCACCATACTCTTCGTGTTGTGATTGGGTCAATGCGCCACTAACGAGCGTCATCTCCACGCCACCCAAAGTCAAATAATAGTTCTCTGCATTTACCTCATACTCTTTATCTTCACCTGTATAGTTGTTCAAGAAAAGTTGCAACTCAAGGTTGTTCTCTGCGTTGTTACCCATCAGTTGGAGATACGAATCCTCACCTACGGTCAACACCTCAGTGCTCAAGTTAGTGATTTCTACAGGAATCTCAACGCCCTCTGGTTTTTGCTCTTCGAGTTGGAATGCGTACTTAGCAGCAGCAGGAGTAGCCACAACACCGCTGTAAGGCATAGCCCAAGCCACGATTTTCTCAGCACTATGACCCAAAGCATACAAGTTGCCTGCATAGTCCCATGCAAAATCGTTCACATTATTACCTACAGTAGCCATGCTGATAACAGTTTCTTCGGTCAAAACTGGTTTGCCCTCTGCATCAACAGACATTACATAAATAACACCTTGTTTTGGACTTGCAACAGCCATCTTAGTGAAATCATGGTTAAAGCGGATACCTGCGTTGCGTGTGTTATCGCGCAACCATTTGAAATCCTCTACACCATCCTTTGTCCAGTGTACCAAACCAGGTTGAGCATCTGTAGTTGTACCACGATAAGAAGCAAACCAAACACCACCGTCAGCATCGTATTGAACTTGTGATTGGGTTGGAACAAGCGCATAGATAGAATCCCAAATAATGCGACTTGCAGGCCCCTCCCAAGTGGTCTTAGTACCAAGGTTGTACTCAGCACATTTGAAACCGTTTGGAGCAAAAGCAAAAGCCTTGGTGTTACCTGAGAGCATCAGGAGTTGCAAGTTCTCACCAGCACCGCGAACATCAAAACCAGCGTTAGGACCAGCAACAAAGTTACCCTCTGCATCTACCAACTCAGCCAAATCGTTCAGCGTACCACCTTGGAATACAGGGTTCCACTCATTCAAGTTTGCTGGGTTAACCTCCCACAAGTATGTACCGTTTACATCCAAAGAGGTAACGAAGATACGACCATCGTCAGAGATACGGATACGGCGTGGAGCATACGATGTACCTGTAGAGTTTTTTTCTACAAACTCGTTGCCACCATTGAAGCCTGGATTCTCACCATTAGCAATAGGCTCAAATGCAGCGTTGAATGCATAGATACCAGCACCATAACCAGTACTTAAGTAACCTGCGATATTCTTCACTGTGTGCATAGCCTCGTTGGCAAGAACAAGACCAAAGGTTGGGTTCTCAGGGTTGTTATCAACATCCACAGAAGATGGGTGATAGAGGCTGTAGTTAACAGCATGCTCAGTTGGAGCCTCTACCGAAGTACCTTGTACCTCCACATTCCATGTCAATTCAACACCGACAGGAAGTCCCTCTGTTGGGATCTCTACGGTGTATGCACCCTTAGCAAGACCGAGATCAGCGCAATCAACAGTCTTTAGTACTTCCTCGCCATTCAACAGCACTACGCTCACAGCAGTAGCCTCTGCATTCAGGGAGTAATTCACAGTCAAAGTAGCACCGTCTTCCGACAGACTCGATGACAATGCGTACGCAAATGGATTCAATGCATACGACATTACACTCATTGCCAGTACGGCAATAAAAAGAGCAAATTTCTTCATACTAATGAATTTTGGTTAATAATTTATGGTTAATTTAATATGTGTCTTCTTGCATTTCATGTGCAACCAACGCGCAAAGTTACAAAATATATTCGATAGTGCCAAATTTTTTATAACTTTTTTTAATTTTCACGCCCAATCTACTCGCTTTTGCCACTTATTTGCCCTATGGATGAAAGAAATTGCGCGCCTATTATGCGTCTATTGTGCGTGAATTTGGTCGTAATTTTATAGCAATCTTATACCCTCTTTTATTGTATGCGCGCGCCTGTAGTAGTATAAGTATTATCGTTGCTCATGATAAGCAACTGACCATTCACAAGACGCTTATAGGCTATTGATGATGGACTATAGGTATCCTCTACGCCCGTAGAAGTACCTCCGTCATATACGATATGCACTGGCACATCGTAGGAATTGACTGCATTCACCTCCAAATATGGATTACCATGCTCGTTCTTCTTTACCTCTACCGTACCGCTTACCAACAACCACAATGGCACTACCAACGAACCTTCCTCCGACAACTCTGCATAGAACGATGGCCAAACGCCATCACCCTGCACGCCAGGATTAGCCTGAACCGTACCATACTCATCCGAAGTGTTGATAGGATAAACACCCTCTGGAATAACAATATCAGGGTCTGCCTCCTCTACGAAGAAGAAAAAGGCTGCCATATCCGAACCATCCGCCGCAGTAAGAGCCAAATAAACATAACCATTAGTAGCCGTCTGGTCATCAATAGTTACATTATCCTCGGTGGTGTATATGCGATCCACCTCCATGTATGGTTCATCGAAATCTAAATGCGTATTATACTTGGTTGTCATCTTGATATGGTAGTAAATAGCATTGGCACAAATCACCTTTGCCTCGGCTATGATAGTGCCGTCAGGTGCTACCTCAACCACCAAACTACCCTTCTCTACGGTGTAATTTCTCCATTCTTCTGCCGAATAAACAAATGTATCGCCACCATAGAAGTCATAAGCTCCACCCGTTACGCCAAATTTGCCAAACATACCATCGTTGATAAATGTGCCAGCCACCTCATCAGTAACAGGCGAAAACGACACATACCACAGAGAATCAGACGTATAGGCAGCCAAAGTGTAATAGCCATAGTCCATAGAATTGATAAATTCAACAGGCATTTCTATCTCCACCGTATCGATAGGCGTTGGCACCGCATACCACAACTCCACATCATATTGCACCGCATCAAAACCAATGATGCTGGCAGTAATCACCGTGGTGTCGCCATACTGATTCAGCGTACCCTTGACATCCGCTATTGCCACACTGGACTCTACGGAATAATCATAAATGCCACTATAATCCAGCACCACCTTATCCATGGTGAAGGATTCCCCCGGATATACATCATAAATGGTTATGCCCGCCTCAAAATCTTCGCCATAACTGAGCAGTTGCAACATATTGAGTTGGTCGGGGCGAAATGATGCCACAGCAGTAGTATTGAAAGCGATTTTAACCGTATCAGTTGGTTCGGGCACCACATACTGCATATCAATAGAATACCAATTATAATCGCTGCAATAGGTCTCAACATTGGCATGCCAGCCCTCTGAAGTTTCAGTAAGCGTGAGCGTAGCGTTAATGGATTGTACCATTTCCCATGTAATCATATCTGAAATCATAACAGATACATTATTATATACACCTGCCTCGGCATACATACCTTCGTACATAACAAATATATCGTATAAATCAGAAGAACCACTTACTGAAATAATATCATAATCTGCTAATGACTCATCCACCACCAGATTAGTGCACGACACATGGATAGTATCTTTAGGCGTAGGCAACGAAGCAGGCATAGATACTTGGTGGAGAGTGGTATCTTGGTTGTAGAAAGAGAAATCAGCAAGATACCCCATCGCGCCATTAGGCAAAGTGCCACCCATTACCGTTAGGTTGGCTTGCAGTAGTTGTTGTTCAACACCATTATAAACAATCTTAGTCGCATCGGCATCCAAGTTAGCAAGTGTATAGACGCCATCTATCATGGATGAATTGACTGCGAGCGTGATATCCAGATTATCGTTGTTGCCATCTAAAACAAAAGCCCCTTCTTCCACTACGATTTGCGTGTTTTCAAATACACTCTTTACCGTGGATTTAGGAGTATAGGCATCGTGAACGATATGCAATATATATGTATTATCCTCTGTATCGACAAGGGTTGCATCTACAATAATTTGCTTCAGATAGTTGCCAATCTGCTGCTCGGATATGGTCATATTAATATCAGACAAGTATATTTGATAGAAGAGGTCGGACGACTGAAACCATCCCCATGTATAATCAAAACTGATATCATCTACGGTGAAAGTGCCACAATAATCATCCGCTGGTCCATACCAACACAATCGGAAAGTATATCCTTCGGCCTCTACCACCATATACCACTCGCGCGTTTCTAATTCATACTCTGGTTCTACCAAGAAGACGCCGCCATTCAATGTAACAGTTTTTTGTTCAGCCTTTTGCGCATGCGGAATAGTATATTTCCCCTTCAAAGCATTAGGTTGTTCTGCAGGCTGCGTAGCAGGTCGAGCCGCACGCTTGGTGAGGTTCGACATTGCCAAACGCATTGCAGCAGGATGTGGTGTGGAGATGGTGCTGCTGGTTGGCTTCAGCGGTTGCACATTGGTTTGCGGCAGCGCGTGCATAGCAACCACTGCCATCACTGCCAAGAATAGTGTATAGACCTTCTTCATAAAACTATTTTATTTTACGCGAGCACCTACCACATTATAGGTGTCACCATTATGTAGGATAAGTAATTGACCGTTTATCAAGCATTTCTGCGGATTGGTTACAGGCAACGGGCTATTGGATATGCCCGTGGTGGCACCTGCATCGTAGATAATATGCACAGGAATATCGTAGGAATTGACGGCGTTCAGTTCGAAATGCAATTTGCCAGCAGCATTTTTCGTCACCTCCACCGTACCTGAAACCAAGAAATACAACGAGGTGAAATACACACCATCATGCGTTGAATAGAACGATTTACCCAAACTGCCATCACCCGCTACAACCGATCCAAAGTCCCCCGAATCATCAATATAATATGTACCTTCTGGAATGATAATGTCCGCATCGGGTTTTTCGGCATAGAACCATAATGCCAAGAGTTCGCTATCGGTCATCATCTCAAATTTAATAGGACCATTGTCCGCTGAATTATCCGTGATAGTAACCGTATCGGTGCCCGTCAAAATGCGGTCCACTGCCCCCGATTGCGCATCATCGGTCAAACGAGGTTTATCCACTTTCGAGGTCATCGTAATCTGATACTTCACGCCATCAACGCCTATAAACCAGCCAGTTATATTAATATCTTCATTGTCATCCATTGTCACTTTGGCTTCGCCTTTTTCAATGGTTACAATATCGTAATCCTGTTTGTCTTCATTCCATTTGGCAATATAGGTAGCATATTGTCCGCTTATGAATGTAACAAAATCATAGTTCTTGCCACTGAATCCGCCAAACAGTCCATCGTTAATGTAAGTACCAGGTATCTCTTCTTCGGTATCTGCCAAAATAGAGATAGCAAACTCCGTGGACTTGTCATCCGTCATACCCACTACAGCGTAGTAGCCCTCTTTCTCCAATTCGTTGTAGAAAGTGGCATTATGTATATTGAGCGTTACCGTTTCCGTCACCGTTGGCACCGCATACCAAAAATCAATATTGTAGCACACAGCATCAAATCCAATCACCTTGGCTGTCATATAGGTGGTATCGTGGGATTGCCATACACGCCCCTCTGCATCAGCAATCTTAACGGTATCGCCCGTAACTTTGTTGGCTATGACACAATAATTGGCAAACAGATTCTGCTCGGTGAAAGTTCCCCCCATAGGAACTCCTAAAATATCCAAAGCAATATAATATTCATCGCTCTGATTACCCAGCGTAAAATCATGATACAAATCTGGATAATATGCCACCCAAGCCGAATTAGGGAAAGAGATATTCACCGTATCAGTAGGTATAGGTGCCTGCCACGACAAGTCCAAGTTATACAGCACATTATCTTCACCTATCATCGTGCCATGAATCACACAATGCCTATTTTCATCCACAGATAAAGTCAGCGAAACGCCTTTGTCTTTCGAAGGAATCATAGTGCCCGTGGCTCTATGTTTGAGGTCTATGAGGCAATCGGTATAGGTACCTGGCGGAATAGAATCGGCAAAGATACAACCCGTCAGTTTATATTCTTTGTTATCAGCAAAGATATATGTCATGCCAAACAATCCAATAAGGTCGGAGTTCAATTCCAAGTCGTAGCAAACTACATCCACAGTATCAACAGGCGATAACGCAAGTGGTGTTTTATTGGTTTTCGCAAACACAGTTAATGTCGCCAACAGGATTAGCAGCAGCGTTAAAATCTTTTTCATATATAGTGTTCATTTTAATTTGCCTGCAAAGGTAGTATTTTTTTGCGGAATATGCAAAAAAAAGCGCACTTTTTTTTGTTTAGAGTTTATAGGCAAAAGAGTAAAGGCGAGCGGTTGGAGGCAGGAGACAAAAAATAGGCTCCCTCAACAGAGGAAGCCCATTCTCGTACATTCATTAGTCCAACTTCGTACTGCGGAGTAATCTAACTTCCAACAGCGAAGCGGTCTAATTTCTAATATCTTACTTTATCACAGCACCTTGAGCGTTGTACTCTTTACCGTCCTTGCGAAGGGTGAGTTGACCGTTCTTGATAGTCTTAACGGCTTGCGTTTCTACGGCGATATTATCTACAGAGGTAACAATGCTTGGGTCATACACAATATGGATAGGCACCTCATACGAGTTAATCGCGTTGACTTCAATACGCATTTGACCTGCCTCTGTCTTAGTTACCTCCACGGTACCTTCTACAAAGAAGTAGAGAGGTGCTAACAAATAACCTTCTTCATCCATTTTTCCGTAGTAGGATGGTTGTACTTTGCCTTCCCAATCCACTCCAGTGCTTGCTATCACACTACCATACTCCCATGAGTTGTTGATCTCGTATGTGCCCTCTGGTACAACGATATCTGCATCGGCCTCCATTGCTACGAAATAGAGTTGAACCATATCCATTTGACTCACAGAGTTCAATTGTGTAAAGATCAATCCATAATCAGCGGTCATATCCAATACCTGCACCTCATCTGCAGCGGTATAGGTGCGATCTACTGGAGTATCTTCAGCATCGTAATCAAGGCGTGGACGCTCGTACTTAGCGGTCATTGTTACATCATATTGCACAGCGTTGTCGCAAATCAAGGATGCTGTCAATGAGATAGTACCATCCTCTGCTACATCTACATTTACTTCACCCTTTTGTACGAAATAGCGATCATAGTCTAGCTTTTCCTCATTCCATACGGCATAGAAAGTAGTATTGGCATCAATCTCATGACGACCCATACCAAATTGACCGAACAAACCGTCATTCACAAAGTTACCAGCAATCATACTTTCGTCATACGCAGGGAGGGTTACTACCATCATTGTCAATGAATCGGCACCATAACCCAACAAGTTGTAGCAATATGAATCGCTGATTGCATTGATAAACTCTGCTGTTGGATAATTCAATTCCACCACCTCGGTTGGAGTTGGAGCCACATACCACAATTCTACTTGGTACAACACACCTTCCATAGTAGAAATCTCTGCGTACATCTTGGTAGTTTCGCCCTCTTGTATGAGCAAACCATTTTGTACGGTGATCACCTCTGGGCGCACCCATTCGCCATTTTCCTTGATTTCTACGCCTGTCCATATCATATCCATATTGTCAATGGTAAATTCCATACCTTCTTCTGCGTAATATACTCCTGTTACATCCAACGCAGCATAATACTGCTCATCCTCATTAAAGAGCAACAAATCAGCATAATCAGGGTAGTATTGTGCGTTTGCCGAATGGTCAAATTTAATAACCACTGTATCGCTCATCTCTGGAATATACCATGAGAGGTGCAATTCATACCACACTTGATTATCGCCCAATGCAGTACCCTCAATAACCCAACTACCATCATCAGCCAACGATACATGGAAGGTCGCAGTAATAGCGGTGATATATTCATCGGTGATATTGTTGGTGATATACAATTGTGCACCTGTGTATACACCCTCTTCTGCCACATTGCCAGCCCAAGAGCCATACAGGCTATATTCCTCGTTGCTTGCATCCATGGATACACTACCAAAGTACATAGCATACGAGTCATCCACCTTCAGATTGGTACAGGTTATTTCTACCGTGTCAGTTGGTACTGGCAGCGGAGCCACCACTGTCATATTGTATTGCATAGTATCATTACCCAGCATCTCCATCTCGCAGATATATGCCAAGCCAGCCTCTGTTTCACCTACTTCAATCTCCAGTTTCATCTTCAGAGCGACAACTTCTTTGCCCTTATAAACCACCTTGCTGTTCTCCCAATCGAATGCAGTCATATAGGTGTAAAGACCTGTTATAGAATAAGGATTATTCACCACCAAACTGAGATCCAAATCATCATTCTGACCAGCAATAGTAAAACCATAGTCGCCTGCTACAAGCGTTGCATCCATGATAGGAGCCACATCAATCATACCCTTGGCCACCACATTTTTTTGCACAGCATGTACCTTGTATGTAGGATATGTGTCCCAACCATCAGAACCACCTTTCAATACAGCGTCCAAAGTGATTACCTCCAAGCACTCGCTCACTTTCTCAATAGAGATAGTCATCTCTATACTCTCAAACATAATCGAACCCATACTCGTACCTGTCATCATGTGGGTATATTCTGGGTTAAAATCCTCCGTGGTAAATGTACCACAATAGTTATCCTCTGGAGCGTACCACGCCAATTGCACCATAATGCCATAGGCAGGATTGTCAAAATCGTTGCACTCCAAGCCCACTGTCCAATCGGCAGTCTCGGCTGTGTAGATAGGGCCATTAGCAATGCCATCGTAGTTCAGTTCTACCACCTCTTCTTGCGCCACTTTTGCCACGGCAGCCTTTGCAGCTGGAGCCTTCTTTACGGTCTCTTTGCGCTCTACGGCCTTACGCTCAAAATCAGTTTGTGCAAATTGCGCCGCAATCTGTGCTTGTTGCGCCAATTTCTCTGCACCACATTCGGTAGTTGGTCTTGCGCCAGCATCCTTCTTGGTGGTCTTTACATGCAATGGCAATGCAGCTGATACCGACAACGCCACCACAGTCGCCATAAAAAGAGTAAAAAATTTCTTCATACAGACTAAAATTTAATGGTTAATAATAACAGTTGTTTTCAATCCTTAATAAAAAATAATACCTTCGCGGTATCATTTCACCCGCAAAGGTACTACTTTTTTTTAGAAAATCCAAATATTTGTTAGAAAAAATATATTTTTACTGGCTATCTATAGCAGAATCTACACCAAACAAGCGTCCAATGCTTGGGTTATAGCCTCTTTATCCATATTTTGACCAATAAACACCAGTTTCTGCATACGGTCACCATAACGCTCATCCCAATCGCGTTGCAACATCGGGTCTTGCGCCATCATCTGCATGAGTTCTTCTTTGGGCATAGTGGCGTAGAAAGCGCCTGCTTGCTTGAGGTCGAACTGCTTGCCTGCTTGCTCAAAGAGATAGCACATATCGTACTCCTCCTCGAAATAGCACATGCCTTTGCAGCGAATAATACCCTTGTCCCAATGGCGTGCCACAAACTCATCAAAGCGGTTGAGGCTCATCGGCTCGCGGCGATAGTAAACGAAGGTGGTGATACCATATTCATCGCCATGATGATGGTCGTGGTGGTGGTGATGACAGCAGCAGTGTGGATCATCGCACTCATGTTCATGCCTATGATGCTCATGGCAATGATGGTGTTCCGGTTCCCGGTTTCCGGTACCCTCATTTCCAACGCTTTCCTCCACCTTCTGAATCCATGTCGCGGAAGTCGCCACCTGCTCAAAATCAAACAGATTGGTATCCAGTATCTCGCCAAAAGGCACATCGCAGTAATCACAATCAATGATTTGGGCTTTGGGCTGAATAGCGCGAAGGATAGCACGAATATGTGCTCGCTCCTCTTCGCTGACCATCGACACCTTATTCAATAATATAAGGTTGCAAAATTCTATTTGCTCTATCACTAATGACGCGAGATCGTTGGTTTCGGGTATCGGGTATCGGGTATCGGGTATCGGCGAGAGTTGCGTCACAAACTCATCTCTCATCCGTAGCGCATCCACCACGGTTACTACAGCATCCAGTTTAGGCATAGGAGCCACCTTCTGTCCTCCCTGAAGGGTAGTTGCAGGCACCATTTGCGCATACGAACATATCGTCTGTGCAATGGGAGCAGGTTCACAGATACCCGAAGCCTCTATCACGATATAGTCGAAAGCGGCTCGGCTGCTTTCTGTCGCCGAGTCGTTGGTATCCGGCTTCCGGTCTCCGGCTTCCGTCGCTGCGCACAACTCACGCAACTGCTCCACGAGATCCATCTTCAGCGAGCAGCAGATACAGCCGTTTTGCAGGGCAATCAGGCTATCGTCTTGTTGCGCTACTACTCCACCCTTTTGGATCAGTGTAGCATCGATATTCACCTCTCCTATATCATTGACAATCACCGCGAATCGTATTCCGCGACGATTGGTCAATATTCTATTTAATAAGGTAGTCTTGCCGCTACCCAAATAGCCTGTCAGCAGCAATACAGGTATGCTATTTTCGTTCATTTATTACTAACTACAAGATTATGTTTTATTAAAGACAACTTAGACAACTCCTGCGCGGTGCCAACATTGCGCCTTACCGAGGAGGTATTTTTTACCAACAATAAAAACAATTTAAGTTCAACAATTTAAACAATCTCTTGCCGCTGAGCAATGTTGGCGAAGCGGAATGGTTGTTTATGTTGTCTTCCTTACTACGACACTCCTTGTTTATGTTGTCTTCTTAATTCCCCTACCTCGCGGACGCATATTGCACATACAAGTCGTAGTAGTGATTGAACAATTCCTTTTGTTGGTAACGCTCAAAGTTTTGCAGCACATACCCAAAGATTGCCATTTGCTGTTGCAAGGTCGCTTGCGAGGAAGCGCGTTGCTCTTTCGCCAAACTTGCACCCCAAGCCAAATACTCGGTGCACGAATCGGCTACCTTGCTCATAATCGCATTACCTTTCTCCATCTCACCCAACTGGTAGTAGTAGGCAGCCATCGTGGCAGAAGTGTAGTCATATGGGATATTATAGCCTGGCAACATCTTCTCCGCGAAGTCCAACACCTCCAAGCATTTATCGCGTTTACCCTCTTCATAGAGTGCCTCAACGAGTTCCACGAACATCATGCGATGGGTACGGCACATGCGCATGGTATTCTCATCGATATACATGCCTGGCACATTCATATTGCCATACTTGAACTTATGCAGCATATTGTCGTACATCACCTCGGTATTCACGCGTGGTTTGCCATTTGCGCTACGCTCAGGCGTAATGCGGTATGCCAAACCTGTGAGTTCCAAATAAGGGTCAAGACCCAGGTGATAGTCGTTGCCAATCGTTACCGCGAAATAGAATGGTCGCTTCCACTCGTTGGTCGAAAGCATATCCATCACCATCATCTCCGAGCGAGTAAAGCGCTTTGCCTTCTTAAACATAATCTTCTGACTATCAGGCGAAAGCACATAGAGTTGGTCGCTTGGTATATAGCCCTCGCCATCGCGTTTAGTGCGTGGGTCGGTCGAGTGCAAGAACTGGAAGGCCTTCTTCACCTCCAATGGTGCATTCAGGCGGTTCTCTACCCATGCTATCTCATTTTTGCCAGGCATATAATCCTTTTCATCCCATGAGATTGGCAACCCAGGCGACTTGTAGTATGGACGCTTCATCTGGCTGATATACCAATCGGTTTGCAAGTACGAGAGGTTGCAAGCACGCACATCATCACGCTCCTCCTCTACCTCAATATTATACCACAATGGGAAGGTATCGTTGTCGCCGTTGCAGAAGATTATCGCCTCCTCATCGCAACTCTTCAGGTAGTTCGCACCAAAGTCACGCGCCGCATAGCGGTTCGAGCGGTCGTGGTCGTCCCAGTTTTGCGAAGCCATTTGCACAGGCACAAGCAAGGTTTCTATGACGGTAGCTACAGCCACCAATACACGCGCTTTTTCGTTCTTCACAGCCTGATTAAACATATCTACGATAGCCATCACGCCCAAGCCTATCCATATACAGAACGCATAGAACGAACCCGCGTACGCGTAATCGCGCTCGCGTGGTTGATAAGGTGTCTGGTTCAGATATACCACAATAGCCAAACCAGTGAGGAAGAACAACAAGAATACAATCGCAAACGAGCGATAACCCTCTTTGTTCTTGCCTTCGTTGGTGCGCTTGCTCAGTTGCCAGCACAGACCTATCAAACCGAGGATAAGTGGCAAGAAGTAATATACATTATGTCCCTTATTATCACGGAGTTCGCTTGGCAATTTGCTTTGGTCGCCCAGCATATTGTTGTCGATAAACGGAATACCCGAAATCCAGTTGCCTTTGGTCAGTTCGCCATGCGATTGCAGGTCGTTTTGGCGACCAACGAAGTTCCACATGAAGTAGCGCCAGTACATGAAATTCACTTGATAGCGGAAGAAGAACTTCAGGTTCTCGCCAAAGGTGGGGCAATACTCTGTTTTCTGCTGTCCGCAGTAGTCATAGCGAATCTTTTTGCCCTTGACATCAGCCCACGACTTGTAGGCATCCACATGGTGCGCTTGTCCAGAGTGCATACGAGGGAAGAGCATCTTAAACTCATCCATGTACTCGTAACTGGACTTGTAACCTGTGATTACATAGCGGTCTTTTTCGCCCTCTACCTTTGGTGCAGGTGCATATTGCGCGTGTCCTTGTTTCTCCACGGGGATACACATATTGCCCTTCACTTCCAATTTCACAGGGGCGTTATAGGTCTGACCATAGAACAATGGTGTGTCGCCATACTGCTCGCGGTTGAGGTAGTATTTCAGCGAGAACACATTATCAGGCGAGTTTTGGTCCATAGGGGTGTCCGCATTCGAGCGGATTACTATCGCCGCATAACTGCCATAGCCAATCACTACCACCGTCACCATCATCGCAATCGTATTGAGCCAGCGCGCCGAAATAACCTCTTTCTTAGAGAAAAGCACAATCAGCATCACATTAATCAGGATAACGCCAATTGCCCAACTCTCCTTAATGAATGGTACGCCTGCGAGCGCCATCGCCAAAACAAAGGAAATGATGGTTCTTGTATTGAGACCAGTCGTCTCCCCTCCTTTTAGGGAGGGGTCGGGGGTAGGCTTCTCTATTACCTTGTAACTCTCCCAAATAGCCCAAACCAATGCCGCAGCCATCAGCACGAGATACACTGCCAAACCTGTGTTGAATGGGCAACCTAACACATTGGTAAACAGCAACTCAAACCATCCTGCTATGGTTGGTACGCCAGGAATGATACCATACAGAATCACTGCCAATATAGCCACCGATACGCCAAAAGCAACGCCTACGCCTTTCCAGGAGAAGGTATGACGACGGAAGTAATACACCAGCACAATAGCAGGTATAGTCAGCAGGTTCAGCAGGTGAGTACCGATACTCAAACCCATAAGATAAGCAATGAGAATCAGCCACTTATCCGAGCCTTCTTCATCTGCATGCTCATCCCATTTCAATATCAACCAGAACACTACGGCGGTGAACAAGGACGACAATGCATATACCTCGCCCTCTACGGCTGAGAACCAGAAGGTATCCGAGAAGGTGTATGCCAACGAGCCCACCAAGCCAGCACCCAGCACAGCTATACCCCTTGCCTTATCGCCTTTCGCCTCTCGCCTTTCGCCTAATGCCAACTTCCTTCCCAAGGCGGTGATGGTCCAGAACAGGAACAATATCGTCAATGCCGAAGCCAATGCCGACAGGGCATTCACGCACATCGCCACATGGGCGGTGTCGCTCGCAAAGAGGGAGAAGAAATGCCCCATGAGCATAAAGAATGGTGCTCCGGGTGGGTGTCCCACATCCAGTTTGTGTGCACTTACAATAAACTCGCCGCAGTCCCAAAAAGAGGCTGTTGGCTCCATCGTCAAAAGGTAGGTTGCAGCAGCGATAGCAAACACTATCCAACCGCAAATCCCGTTCCACAGTTTAAAATTCTTCATAAATTCGTATTGTTCATTGCGCCACATTGGCGCGTTCATCAATTGTTCAAACCGTTCAAATTTGCCCACAATAAGGCAATTTGGGTGCAAAGGTACAAAATTATTTAGTATTTACCAAATTCGCTATTTACACTTTTCATCTTCATGTCGTCCGCTCAATAAGTACAATGAACCGATAAATAAGCCTATACATTTATATGGTATTCCCCTATTAATACACCATGTATCTACCGTATATCTACCGTATATCTACCGTGTATCTACCGTATATCTACCGTAATTGACAGCAAAAAGATAGCGTAGAACATAAGAATAGGAAGCAAAAGGAAAAGGATAAAAATAGTGAAAACGAGATAAAAGAGCCAAAAGTCATGGTAACAAAAATACGAACAAGAAAAGTGTAAAAAAAATGTAATTTGGATAATTTTTGTGATTTTATTTGTATAAATAAAAAAAAAGTAGTACCTTTGCGGGCTATTATGGTTTTTTGTGCCCGAAAGCAAACACGAGAATAAGTGCAAAACAATAAAACGATTAAAACGAAAATAATTAAAAAACAATATACAGATATGAATTTGAACGACAGAATTATTGCAGTCATTGGACTGGGTTATGTAGGATTGCCTTTAGCAATTGAGTACGGTAAGAAATACCGCGTAATCGGTTTCGACATCTACCAAGCACGCGTAGATGAACTCAACCGTGGCGAGGATCACACCTTGGAGGCTGACCTCGTGGGAATGAAGCAGGCTCGCGATGCCTATGAAACCACCAAAAAGATTGGATTGACCTTCACAAGCAACATGGAGGATCTCAAACAAGTGAACACCTACATTGTAACCGTTCCTACACCAATTGACAGTTTCAACAACCCTGACCTCACTCCGCTTTTAAAAGCCAGTGAGACCATCGGAAAGACCCTGAATAAAGGCGACCTCGTCATCTACGAATCAACCGTTTACCCTGGTTGCACCGAAGAAGACTGCGTACCTGTATTGGAGAAGTTTAGCGGTCTGAAATTCAACCAAGACTTCTTCTGCGGTTACTCACCAGAGCGTATCAACCCAGGTGACAAAGTGAATACTTTGACCAAGATTAAGAAGATTACTTCGGGTTCTACACCAGAAATCGCTGACCTTGTAGATGCAATGTACAACTCCATCCTCGAGAACGGTACCCACAAAGCACCAAATATGAAGGTGGCAGAGGCAGCCAAAGCCGTAGAGAATAGCCAACGCGATGTAAACATCTCGTTCATGAACGAACTCGCACTCATCTGCGACCGCGTAGGCATTGACACCAACGATGTCATCGAGGCAGCAGGCTCCAAGTGGAACTTCCTGAAATACCGTCCTGGTTTGGTGGGCGGACACTGCATCTCAGTGGATCCATACTACTTGGCACACAAAGCCAAAGCGTTGGGTTATGACCCACAAGTGATATTGTCAGGTCGCGCTGTAAACAACTCTATTGCGAAGTTTATCGCAGATAAAGTGCTGAAACTGATGATTCAAAAAGACCACAAGATTAAGGACTCAAATGTACTGATCTTGGGTGTAACCTTCAAAGAGAACTGCCCAGACTGCCGCAATACGAAGGTGGTGGACATTGTAGAGGAACTCGAAGACTTTGGCTGCTGCGTAGATATCTACGACCCATGGGCAAGCAACGAAGTGGTGAAACACGAGTACGGCAAAGAACTGATTCCTGCTATCGACCCTGACAAGAAATATGCAGCAGTCATCGCGTGCGTGAGCCACAACCAATTTATGACCTTCGACTTTAAGAAATACCGCGAGCAAGATGCAGTAATCTTCGATGTGAAGAACTTTGTGGATCGCGAATTAATTGACGGAAGATTGTAATACACCTCCTACTCGCTCCGCTCAAGGAAACAACAAAGATAATCCATAGCCGCTCGAGGGATATTGATTCGAGCGGAATATTGTCTAAGTTGTCGTCCAAAACTAAAACATTTAATTAGTTTAGATAGTTTGGATTTCTGCCCGCAAGGGCAAGGAAAAAATGAACAGAACAATGAAAATAGCAGTAGCAGGAACAGGATATGTAGGATTGTCGATGGCAACACTGCTGGCACAGCATCACAGCGTGCTGGCAGTGGACATCGTTCCACAAAAAGTGGAAATGATCAACCGCCGCCAATCGCCAATCCAAGATGAATACATAGAGAAATACTTCACGGAAAAGCAGTTGGACTTGACCGCCACTTTGGATGCCGAAATGGCATACCGAGAGGCAGAAATAGTGGTGATTGCTGCACCAACGAACTACGATAGCCAGAAAAACTATTTCGACACCTCAGCTGTAGAGGCGGTGATAGAGACGGTACTGCGCGTAAATCCGCAGGCTATCATGGTTATCAAATCCACTATTCCTGTGGGCTACACCCAATCGGTACGCAAGAAGTTCGGCACGGATAACATACTCTTCTCGCCAGAGTTCCTGCGCGAGAGTAAAGCACTATACGACAACCTCTATCCTTCGCGTATTATCGTAGGTACCGACCTGCAAAATCCGCGATTGGTGGAGGCTGCTAAGACCTTTGCTGCGCTGCTGCAAGAAGGTGCGATTAAAGAGGATGTAGATACCCTGTTCATGGGCTTTACGGAGGCTGAGGCAGTGAAGTTGTTTGCCAATACCTATCTGGCATTGCGCGTGAGTTATTTCAATGAGTTGGACACCTACGCCGAAATGAAAGGGCTGGATACACAGTCGATTATCAACGGCGTATGTCTTGACCCACGCATCGGCACGCACTACAACAACCCTTCGTTTGGCTATGGCGGATATTGTTTGCCAAAGGATACGAAGCAGTTGTTGGCCAACTATCAAGATGTGCCAGAGAACCTGATTGAGGCTATTGTAGAGAGCAACCGTACCCGCAAAGACTTTATCGCCGACCGCGTGTTGGCGAAAGCAGGCTATTACGACTACTACAACAATGGTCAGTACAACGCGCAAGAGGAGCATAGTTGTGTGATTGGCGTGTATCGATTGACCATGAAGTCGAATTCCGATAATTTCCGCCAATCAAGCATACAAGGCATCATGAAACGCGTGAAAGCCAAAGGCGCACAGGTGATTATCTACGAACCTACTCTACCCGATGGAAGCACCTTCTTTGGTTCGTTGGTGGTGAATGATTTGGAGGCGTTCAAAGCACAATCGCAAGCCATCATCGCCAATAGATATGATGCCTGCCTGGAAGATGTGGTGGAGAAAGTATATACGAGGGATATATTCCGTCGCGATTAGCGACCTGTTTAGTGGACACCACTGAGCGGCTACTGTTTAGTGTTTAGAGAGAGTGACAAATTCGCAACGCATCATAATCAATACAACGGCACAATACGCACGCACGATAATAAATGTGTGCCTTTCGCTGTACTCTACCCGACTGATTCTAAGCGCATTAGGTCAGAGCGACTATGGTATATATAGCGTAGTGGCAGGTGTGATAGCCATGTTGTCATTCATCACCAACGCCTTGGTCACCACCACACAACGCTTCCTATCTGTCCATCACGGAAAAAACGACCCGCAAAAAATACACCAGATATTCGGCAATAGCATGCTGCTGCACCTGATTATCGGCGGAGGATTGGCAATCGTGTTGTGCACATTAGGTCCGTGGATTGTCCACTACATGCTCAACATAGAAGCAGAACGATTAGTGGCAGCCCATTGGGTATATTATGCAGCAGTAATCATGCTATGTCTAAGTTTTATCACCGCACCTATACGCGCACTATTCATTGCAAGAGAGAATATCGTATATATCTCCATCGTGGATGTATTGGATGGAATACTTAAACTGCTAATCGCCATAGGCTTGACCTATATTACCTACGACAAACTGATTACCTACGCAGGATTGATGACGGGCATTACGCTGTTCAACCTGCTGGCTTTTGCAGTATATGCCGCGTATAAGTTCCCTGAGTTCCATCTGCCCAAACGAAAAGAATGGGACAAACAGTTAATCAGAGAACTATCCACCTTTGCGGGGTGGACAACCTATTCTGCGGGCTGTATCATTATTCGTAATCAAGGTATAGCAGTAGTGCTCAACTGGTTTTATAGCACAATTATCAACTCGGCATATGGTATTGCGCAACAGGTATTGGGCGCAGTACAGTTTGTATCGATGTCGATTATCAATGCTATCAATCCGCAAATCATGAAGGCAGAAGGTGGCAACAACCGTGAACGCATGGTAATGCTGAGTGAATATACGAGCAAGTATTCGTTCCTATTATTAGCATTGGTGGCAATCCCCATTATAGCGGAAATGGACACACTACTGCAATGGTGGTTGGGCGAAGTGCCCGAACATACAAGTATGTTTTGTAGGTTGATGTTGGTAGCATCATTGTGCGACCAATTATCGGTGGGCTTAACCTCTGCCAATCAAGCGATAGGCAATATCAAAAAGTTTACACTAATATTCTACACCACCAAGTTGCTGGTGATAGTGGCAGGCTGGATATGTCTATACAAAGGACTGCCGATAGCCTCTATCATGTGGTGCTATGTGATAATTGAATTGCTAACCGCACTCATGCGTTTGCCACTGATGAAATGGATTGCTGGCATTCCAATCATACCATTCTGCAAACATGTATTTGGCAGAATCACCCTACCACTAACGGCTATGGTTGCGGTATGCTATGCACTAACCACCTATTGGCAACACCCCTATCGCGTATTGGTGACGATAAGTATATCAGCCATCGTAGGAATAGGCATGATATGGATAACCGCATTAACACAAACAGAAAAAGAAATTTTGAAACATTCAATCCAAGGAATAACGCACAAACATGCATAAAGAGATTAGTATAGGTGACAAGATAGGGCAATTCGTAGTATGTTTGCTAATCGTGAGCGTAACGCTGATTAGTTTTCCCTCCAACGGGATGACGGTGATGCTGGTGCGCTGTGTGCAAGCACTGGACTTGCTGATTTTGGGTGTACTAATACTACCTAATATTCAGCAAGTCATACGATTCGATAAGTTTAACTTGTTGGTAACAGCATGGTGGTTGATTTATCTGGCAAACACCTTCCTCCGTTCATCATCTGTAGGTATCACTCCGATATTTACATGGCTGAATATAACGATTTTCCTGCTATTGGGTGCGAAATATTGGTCGCAAGATATCCGCAGTAGTCTACAAATTTTCATCTTAATCTTCTCCGCATTGGTGTATATCAATGCCATCCTGCTGATACTCTACCCTGACGGTTTATGGGTGGATCCAGAATGGGTGGGCAGAGGCAACCCTACGCGTTACATGTTTGGTAATCAAAACCAAACGGGTTTTGTGTGTTTCTTGGCTATTGCTACCCAATGTATCTATTCATTCGCCTATCAAAAGGGATACTTCAATTTAGTATTACTCACCATTATATCATTGACATCCGTATTGTTTTTGGGATCTATGACATCAGCAATAGGTATATTCCTGATTACGGCGTATATGATTTTCCATCGCATATTCCAACGCCCAACAGGTTGGTTGATTGCCTTTGCAATAATGTACACCCTTGTATTCATCTTTATTGTATGGTATGGCAATGATATTGAACAAATAAAATGGGCAACCACTTTTGTAGAAGGCACACTGAGCAAAGACACTACCTTCAGTAAGCGAACCGTCATTTGGGCAAATGCTGTAGATTTGATTCGCCAGTCGCCTCTTATGGGATACGGCATACAGAATGTAGAGTGGAACGACAACCACTTAGAGGGTGCCAATGCACATAACTTATGGGTGATGCTGCTGTTGAATGGCGGATTTGTAGCATGCTTTGGTTTTATCTTTATTGTTGTTTTTGCTGTTCGCGAGGCATTGACCGTTCATAGCAAAACAACTACCACCGCTACCTTAGCATTATGTGTGCTATTCATAATGGCGTTTTTTGAAGCATACAATATTATATATATATTCCTTTTCCTGCAACTGGTTTACTACTCTTCGTCCATCCCTATGCAAAACAAGGATAAGGAGCAAGCAGAATTAACCCACGAAGAATAATATGAAAGTATCCATCATCACACCCTGTTATAACGCGGCGAACTTCGTACAAGCCACTATCCTATCCATTCAGCAACAAACCCTAACCGATTGGGAGTTGCTCATGGTAGATGACGGTTCTACGGATAATACTGCCGAGGTGATTCGCCTAATGGCTGATAAGGATAACCGCATAAAATTGTTACAAAAGCCCAACGGAGGCACTGCCAGTGCCCGCAAAATGGGATTGGAACAAGCACAGGGCGAATATATCCAATTCTTGGACGCTGATGACAGAATAGATGCCACTAAACTGGAGCGACAAATAGCCCTGATGGAACGCGAGCAATTAGATGTGACCTATACCGATTGGCGATTTGTATCGGTGGACGGAGAAGAGGGAGCCGTACGCGGACTGAATTGCAGTCTGCTGCGCCTACTAACCGTTTGGGGTACATTCGGCACATTGCCCATACATAGTTTTGTATATCGACATGCTTTTCTAACCCAAAACCACATCACCATTCCTACACAAGTGAAAGAACGAGAGGATTGGGATTTCCATATAGAAACCTTTTCTGCCCACCCAAAAACGAAACGCCTCAAGGGCTATTGCGGAGCGTTCTACACCACTTCTCCCGCAGGTAAAACCACAGGCAACTCGGCAGAAAAGATACAAGTGGGGTCATTCAGATATCTTATATATAAAATCAGCCACACCCGTGGCTACAAACGCTTATTGCTGCAACTGCGTTTTTCTATTGCACTATGCACATGGCTGATGCGCAAACACAGATACCACTATACTCCCCTACGCGCACGAAACGAGTTTCAACACAATGCAGACTTTAACCGCGCATTGGGTGCAGGTATATTGCTAATGCCTATTGCATGTATTATCACTATATTACGAATAATCGCATACCGTCTATAATATGAAACACCTGCTTTTTGTTTTAGGAAAAATATGTTCGTTCCTTCTGCCGCAAAAGATTAGCGCGTATTGGAAACCCATCAAGATATACTTCTTGACGGGATATAAATCGCGCTATTTCAAGCACTTTGGCCAACAAAGCATTATCGGACTGCGCACTGCTTTTTGTGGCGAACAATATATATCAATTGGTAGTCAAACCATCATCAATGAGAATGTGCGCATTCACGCCAACCACCAATACGAATACACCCAACAGCAGTTTGAACCAGAGATTCGGATTGGCGATAACTGCAATATCGGACCAATGTCGCACATCACCGCCACCAACCAAATCATTATCGGCAACAATGTGCGCACAGGTGCACAGGTGTTCATCACCGATAATGCACACGGAGAATCCAAAAAAGAATTATTAGACACCGCCCCTCATCTCAGACCATTGCATAGCAAAGGTTCTGTGGTTATTGAGGACAATGTATGGATTGGCGAAGGCGCAATGATTATGCCCAATGTACACATTGGCAAAGGTGCCATCGTAGCATGCAACGCAGTAGTAACTACCGATGTACCAGCCTATTCGGTGGCAGCAGGAGTGCCAGCCAAAGTAGTCAAACAACTATAATCCGATGATTATGAAACAACTATCCGTCATCATATTAACCTATAATTCCGAAAAAGACATCTACCCATGTCTTGAATCGGTGTATCAGCACAATGATATTGGCGAAGGATTAGAGGTGATTGTGGTGGATAATCAGAGCACCCATTTTGCGGCAATGCAACAAGAGATAGCCCAACGCTATCCCAAAGTAATAATCACACAAAACACGCATAATGGCGGTTACGGACAAGGTAATAATGTAGGTATTCGCATGGCTCAAGCACCCATTGTAGCAATCATGAATCCCGATATTCGATTACTGCAACCTATTTTTGCTTCAGCACTGCAAACGCTTAACAACAAGGATATTATCATGTGTGCAGGCAAGCAGATGCACACACCTACCCAATTAGGGTGGTCCTACGCATTCGACTATAACGCACTCAGTTTCTTGCAAGTACCCCTGCGCAATATCTATAAGCGATTCGATTATTACGACTACCGCTATATGCATCTCTCCGGAGCGTTCTTCTTTATCAATAAACAGTGCTTCGAAGCGATTGGTATGTTCGATGAACAGATATTCATGTATGGTGAGGAATGTGATATACATTTGCGATTGCGCAAAGCCTTCCCAAAAAAGCAGATACAATTCCTGCCTATCCCATACCTACACCTATCGGCGGAACGCCCCTTTGAGGAGAAACGCTACCGCCAACTGCTCAACGCCGATTTGTATGTCTGCCGCAAGCACGGATTATCCATTGCGCACTACTTGCGCATCCGTTTATTCGCCTTGCGCGTATGCCTATTGCGTTGCCAACTACAAGGACGAAGCAATAGCGTCGAAGCACAGACATACCCACCTATGATACGGATAACCAAACAGTTGCTGCACGAGTTATGATCTCTGTTATTATTCCTACATATCGTCCACAACCCTATCTGTGGGAGTGTTTGCAATCGCTCTCAGCACAAACATTAGCAACAGACCAATACGAGGTAATCATTGTGCTGAATGGTTGCAAAGAGCCCTACTACACCCAGATACAGCAATTCGTATCAGAGCACATGTCTGCCCAACGCGTGCGGTTGCTTCAAACCGATACCGCAGGCGTATCCAACGCACGAAATATCGGACTCGACTCGGCATTGGGCAACTATATCGCATTTATTGATGATGACGACTATGTCAGTGCCACCTATCTACAAGAAATGCAATCGCTCACCACAGGCGATAATATCGTGATATGCTACCCATACGCCTTCAATGACGGGGAAGCGCAACAACAGTTGCCCTATCGCATCACAGACGCATACAACCAGTGCGCAGGTAAAAACAATATATCGCTCAACTCCATGGCACGGAAGTTCTTCTCAGGACCTTGTATGAAACTTATCCCTGCTACTTGTATCGACAACAGACGCTTTGATGTTCGATTTAAGAATGGCGAAGATAGCCTATTTATGTTCCTTATATCAAACAATATCAAGCATTTAACATTCACTTCGCCACAGGCTATCTACTACCGCCGTTGTCGCAATAATAGTGCTAACTTTTCCACAAGCATCACCCAACGCCTCCGCAACACGGTACGCCTTATCATAGCATATACCCGTATCTATTGCTCAAATATACAACAATATAGCCTATTATTCTACCTCACGCGCATCGCAGGTGCTGTGCGCTCTATTCTATCCTTTTAACCCGTAACACTATGGTATCTATCATCTGCCCTACATATAACGAAGAAAAGCATATCGCAGCATGTATCCACAGCATCTTGCAGCAGGACTATCCAAAAGACCAACTGGAGGTGCTATTCGTGGACGGCATGAGTACGGACAACACACGCACAATCATTGTGCAGTATGCAGCACAATATCCCTATATTCATCTTGTAGATAATCCACACACTACCGTTCCATACGCCATGAATATAGGTATTCAGCGCGCTATAGGCGATATTATCATTCGCCTTGATGCACATGCCATCTATCCTACTGAATATTTCTCCAAATTAGTGAAAGGATTAGAAAAATATCAGGCTGACAATGTAGGTGCCCAATGTAGAACTCTACCCGCAAATAATTCATCTACAGCAATCGCCATTGCTGAAGCTTTAAGCTCATCTTTTGGAGTAGGAAATTCAATGTTTCGCATAGGTATCACACAAGACATAGAAACAGACACCGTACCGTTTGGATGTTTCAGAAAAGATGTATTTGAAAAAGTAGGGTTATATGACACCGAATTGATTCGCAATCAGGACGATGAACTTAATGCACGTATTATCAATAGCGGTGGCAAGATTATGCTATTAGCAGATGTCATATTCGACTACTATGCAAGAGATTCTTTCACCAAACTATTCAAAATGTATTATCAATACGGGTTATACAAACCTTTGGTAAATAAAAAATTAGGTAAACCTGCTACTCTGCGGCAATTCATACCGCCACTGTTTGTAATATTTATAATGAGTTTACCACTTGGTGCTCTTTTGAGTACTTGGTCACCTATCTTCTACTTTTTATATGGAGTCATGTTATTACTCTATCTTGCAGCAGGGGTGGGAATAGGATTTAAAGTGGCTATGAAACATAACTCATACGCACTAACCTATACGATGCCTCGAACCTTTTTTATCCTACACTTCAGTTACGGCATAGGCTACCTGCATGGCATGTACAAAATACTAACAAAACAATCATTCCAAGTTAAAATAAATCGATAATTATCTATCATTATGAAACGATTCAACATACCCTTCTCTCCTCCCGACATGTCGGAGGCAGAAGTAAAAGAAGTAACAGAGGCTATCCTCAGTGGATGGATCACTACAGGTCCAAGAACCAAAGAACTAGAGCGACAAATAGCAGCATATATCGGCACCAATCGTGCGGTGTGCCTCAACTCGCAAACGGCATGCGCTGAGATGGCTCTGCGTCTGCTCGGCATCACAGCGGGCGATGAGGTTATCGTACCAGCATACACCTATACCGCTTCTGCATCTATCGTTGCCCATGTGGGAGCCAAAATCGTATTTGTAGATGTACAACCCGATAGCCTCGAAATGGATTACGAAGCGGTAGAGGCCGCTATCACTCCTCATACCAAAGCCATTATCCCTGTGGATCTTGCAGGTATCCCATGCGATTATGACCGCCTATTTGCTATCGTAGAAAACCAACGCCACCTCTTCCGACCTGCCACCCCTATCCAACAAGCATTGGGGCGTGTGGCAATCTGTGCAGATGCAGCCCATGCCTTTGGTGCAACACGCCAAGGCATCATGGTGGGCGCAATTGCCGATTTCACGGCCTTTTCTTTCCATGCAGTTAAAAACCTGACCACGGCAGAAGGAGGAGCACTAACATGGAAGTCCATCCCAGGCATCGCCGATGATGAGATATACCACATGGTACAACTCTACTCACTACACGGACAATCCAAAGATGCACTCGCAAAAACACAATTGGGCGCATGGGAATACGACATTGTAGGTCCATGGTACAAATGCAATATGACCGACATTGCAGCCGCTATCGGACTGGTACAAATGCAACGCTACCCCAACATGCTACTGCGCCGCAAACAGATCATTCAGCAATACGACCAAGCACTGAATGCCGTAGGCATACAAACGCTCAACCACTACTGCGACACCCACCAATCATCAGGACACCTCTATATCACACGCGTGCCTAATATCACCACCCAGCAACGACAAACCATCATCGAGCAGATGGCACTGCGCGGTATCGCTACAAATGTCCACTACAAACCCCTGCCTATGATGACTGCCTACCGCAATATGGGTTTTGATATAGCCAACTTCCCTAACGCATACGCACAATTCGCCAACGAGATTACCTTGCCACTTCATACGCAACTCACAGACGAACAAGTGCATTATATCATCACCAACTATATTGACATCATTCAAAACCTATAATCCATGAAGCGATTATTTGATATTACAGCCAGTGCGTGCGGACTGCTGATTCTCAGTCCACTACTGCTTTTGGTTGCCCTGTGGATTAAATTAGATTCACCAGGACCTGTATTCTTCCGACAAGTGCGTGTAGGACTTCATAATCGCGATTTCCGAATCTTCAAATTCCGCTCGATGCGTGTGGGGGCCGATAAAGGTAGCCTTGTTACTATCGGTGGACGAGACCCACGCGTTACACGCTCGGGATATTTTATCCGTAAATTCAAAATCGATGAATTGCCCCAACTCATCAATGTGTTCATCGGCGATATGAGTATCGTAGGCCCGAGACCAGAAGTACGCCATTATGTGAATTACTACACCCCCGAACAAATGCGTGTATTCGATGTACGACCTGGTATCACCGACCCTGCCAGTATCAAATTCCGCAACGAAAACGAACTATTGGAACAAGCACAAGATCCTGAGCAATACTATATCCAAGTGATTATGCAAGATAAAATTAAAAGCTATCTTGAGTATGTCAATCAGCATAGTTTTTGGTACGACATCAAAATCATTTTTCAGACATTTTGGGTAATTGTTACAGAATAATATTAATCTGTGGTAAAAATACTTAGATATTAGACTGAAAATTTGTATATGTCCATAAAAAATCGTACCTTTGCAACCTATTTTTAATGAATATTATTTATGAAACTATTTAAAGAAATCAAACAATCCGATATGTTCTCCCATTGGATGAACATAGATTATTTACCTCGCTGGGGAGTATTATTATTGGATTTGCTGATTGTTTTTGTGGCATTCTTACTCAGTTATGTCTTTGGTAGTAACTTGCTCGTGTATAATATAGATAATCTATCCATGCCAATATGGATGCAAGTGATTGCGCTCATGATTGTTCAAACAATATTCTTTTGGACATTCCATACCTATTCAGGCATCCTTCGTTACTCCACCTTTGTGGACACTATCAAAGTATCATTATCGGTGCTTATAACGGGTGTTATAATGATTATCACCAATATTCTTACACAATATGTACTACAAAAAAACCTATTCCTCAACTCAGTATTAGCCATCTATATCTTCGTGGGTATCACATTGCTCTTCGCATGGCGTGTCATCATCAAAACGGTGTTTGAATATATCTCACACCACAAAACATCTGTGCAAAAAGTATTCATCTACGGTACGCAATCTGCAGGATTATCCATCGCTAAAATGCTGCAAGCCAATATGGATAGCCAGTATCGTCCATGTGGATTCATCACCGACTACGAGGAGAAATACCAGCATAATCTTTTAGGATTGCAAGTATATCAACGCGATGAAAAACTCATCCAAATCATGAAAGAGAAGGATATAAAAAGCATTATCGTTTCGCCTCTCAAAATGAAGAGTATCAATCCGTTGAAAGATTTAAGTGTCTTTATTGACAACAATATCCGCATTCTCACTACTCCATACTTCAGCAACTACGACCCACAGAACGAGGATAAAAATGTCACCCAACGCATTGGTGCAATTGAATCCATCAAGGTAGAAGACCTATTAGAGCGTCCTACCATCCATATCAACAACGAAAATGTACACAATATTCTCCACAAGAAAGTAGTACTTATTACAGGTGCGGCAGGCAGCATCGGCAGCGAGATTGTACGCCAAGTGGCTGCGCATCAGCCCAATGGCATCATCCTATTGGAAGTAGCCGAATCACCACTTCACGATCTACTGATGGAAATCAAACCACAGTTCCCTGCCATCAAGTTTATCCATGTGATTGCTGATATACGCAATCGCACAATGGTAGAGCCTGTGTTCAAAGAGTATCATCCAGATGTCGTTTTCCATGCTGCTGCCTACAAACATGTGCCACTCATGGAGGATTTTCCTCCCCAAGCTATTCTCACCAATGTATTGGGTACTAAGAACATAGCAGACTTGGCTGTGAAATACGATGTGCAACGCTTCATCATGGTATCCACCGATAAAGCAGTGAACCCAACCAATATCATGGGTGCATCCAAGCGTATTGCTGAGATTTATGTACAATCCCTATTCCTCAAACTGGTAAAAGATAATAACGCTTGCACCAAGTTTATCACCACACGCTTCGGTAATGTATTGGGCAGTAATGGCTCTGTGGTACCATATTTCAAAAAGCAAATTGCAGCAGGCGGACCTATCACTGTTACACACCCTGATATTATCCGCTATTTCATGACCATACCAGAAGCCAGCAGTCTTGTACTCGAAGCAGCCACATTGGGCAATGGAGGCGAAATATTTATCTTTGATATGGGACAACCCGTCAAGATCTCCGACCTGGCAAAAAACATGATTCGCCTCGCGGGATATGTGCCTGGCAAAGATATCGAAATCGTATATACAGGTTTGCGACCAGGCGAAAAGTTATATGAGGAATTGCTCAATCAAAAGGAATTGACTATCCCTACTACTAACCAAAAAATTCTGGTGGCAAAAGTGCGAGAATATGACTACGACAAGGTGTCTAACCAAATTAATCAATTGATTCAATCTGCTGGCGATGGTCAGATATTCCCTACCGTACAACTCATGAAAGATATTGTACCTGAATACAAAAGTAAAAACTCTATCTACGAAAAATTAGACAAATAATTATGGCATTTTTTGGATTATTCGGAAAAGAAAAAAAAGAAACACTTGACAAAGGATTAGAAAAGACCAAAGAGTCGGTACTCAGCAAGATTGGTCGCGCCATCGCAGGCAAAACCACCATTGATGATGATGTGCTTGATAATCTTGAAGAGGCACTCATTACCTCTGATGTAGGCGTGGATACTACTTTGCGTATCATTGAGCGTATTCAAGAACGCGTGAAACACGACAAATATATGGGTACTGCGGAACTCAACCGTATCCTCGTGGATGAAGTAGCATCTTTATTATCAGAAAACAACTCATCACAAGTACTCGATTTTGCTGACCCTCTGCCCTGTAAACCTTATGTGATTATGGTTGTGGGCGTTAATGGTGTAGGCAAAACTACCACCATCGGCAAACTCGCACATCAATACAAACAAGCAGGCAAAAAAGTATATCTCGGTGCTGCCGACACCTTCCGCGCAGCAGCAGTAGAGCAGCTATGTATTTGGGGCGAACGCGTAGGTGTACCTGTGATTAAGCAACAACAGGGTTCCGACCCCGCCAGCGTAGCATTTGATACCCTATCCAGTGCCAAAGCCAATGATGCTGATGTGGTGCTGATAGATACCGCAGGTCGTTTGCATAATAAGATTAACCTGATGAACGAGCTCACCAAAATCAAGAATGTGATGCAAAAGGTAGTACCCGATGCGCCACACGATGTCATGCTCGTTTTGGACGGTAGCACAGGTCAAAACGCTTTTGAACAAGCCAAACAGTTCACCCGTGCCACACAAGTATCCTCACTCGCTATCACTAAGTTGGACGGAACTGCCAAAGGTGGCGTAGTGATTGGTATCAGCGACCAATTCAAGATTCCTGTACGCTATATCGGTCTTGGGGAACAAATGACCGATTTGCAGGTATTCGACCGAGAAGAGTTTGTAAAATCCCTATTACATGTAGATTAAATATGCGTAAATTCCTATTCATGGCTACACTTGCCCTACTTGCAACCTCTTGCCAAGTCAAAGAGGATAGCACCAAAGCCCCCATTACCAAACCTGAAATCACAATTGAGGGTGGTCGCTTAACTCCCGAAGCACTTTGGGCAATGGGACGCATCAACTCTGTTTTGCCAAACGAGCATACAGGACAAATCGCCTATACCGTTAGTTATTATAGCGTAGCAGAAAATCGCTCTACATCGTGGATTCGCCTTGCACATGAGCAAGACAACCAGTTGGTTACCGACCACGAATGGGTGGGATACGAACCCGCATGGTGGGGTAATCAAATCGCCTACCTCAATGCAGGAAAACTCTACCTCAACCCATCACCTTGCACCTCATCACCAAATAGCCTTATCACTTTAAAGGGCTTCGATCATGATATTGAGGGATTCTTGCTCTCTCCCAAAGGCGACAAGATTATCCTCATCGCTCAAGTCAAAACCGTAGCAAGTACCGCCGATAAACATCCTGACCTACCTTTAGCATCGGGTCGCATAGTAGATGATCTCATGTATAAGCATTGGGATGAGTGGACCGAAACAGCACCACATCCATTTGTAGCGGACCTGCATAACGATGGTAAATCACTCGTTGTGAGTAACATTATAGACCTTCTCGAGGGTACTCCTTACGAGTCACCTATGAAACCTTTTGGCGGTATCGAGCAACTCGCATGGAGCCCAGACGGCAATACCATAGCCTATACCTGCCGCAAAAAAAGTGGTTTAGACTATGCCATCTCCACCAACTCCGACATCTATCTCTACGACATCGCAGCAGGCACGCACACCAATCTCACTGAGAACAACAAGGGCTATGATACCAACCCTGCTTATTCGCCTAATGGTCAATACATTGCATGGCAATCTATGGAGCGTGACGGATACGAGAGTGACGAGAATCGTCTCATGCTTTGCAACCTCTTAACAGGCGAACAGACTTTCCTCAGCCGTGGACTCAACACGAATGTAGATAGTTACTATTGGAAAGATGATAATACACTCGTCTTCAGCGCAGTATGGCATGCAACAGCAATGCTTTATGAGATTAATCTGCAAGGCGAACGCACATGTTTGACTACAGGTCAATACGATTATGTGCCTGCTGCCAACATAGGCGACACCTATTATTGCTTGCGCCACTCTATGCGCGAAGCCAACGAGATTTTCCGTTTTACAACCGCCAATTGCCAATTGCCAATTGCAGAAACGGACATTGTTCAGCTCACCCATGAAAATGAGAATATCTATTCACAAATCACCATGGGTACCGTAGTGCCTCGTTGGCAAAAGACTACGGATGGCAAAGACATGCTCACATGGATTATCTATCCTCCGCATTTCGACCCAAGCAAGAAATATCCTACCCTGCTCTACTGCGAAGGTGGTCCACAATCGCCTGTCAGTCAGTTCTGGAGTTTCCGTTGGAACTTCATGATGATGGCTGCCAACGACTATATCATCGTAGCACCTAACCGCCGTGGTCTGCCAGGTTTTGGCAACGAATGGAACGAGCAAATCAGTGGCGACTATGGAGGACAATGTATGAAAGACTACCTGTCTGCTATTGATGAGTTTGTAGCAAATGAGCCATACGCAGACAGGGACCGTTTGGGCTGCGTAGGCGCATCCTTTGGCGGATTCAGCGTATATTGGTTAGCAGGTCATCACAGCAAGCGTTTTAAAGCGTTTATTGCACATGACGGAATCTTCAATATGGAAATGCAATACCTCGAAACAGAAGAAAAATGGTTTGCCAACTGGGATATGGGTGGTGCTTATTGGGATAAGAAAAATAAGATTGCACAGCGCACTTTTGCCAACTCACCTCACCTCTTCGTAGGCGAATGGGATACACCTATCCTTTGTATTCATGGCGAAAAAGACTACCGTATTCTCGCCAACCAAAGCATGGCTGCCTTTGATGCAGCCCAAATGCGTGGGGTGCCTGCCCAACTATTGATTTTCCCCGATGAGAATCACTGGGTATTGAAGCCACAAAATGGTATCCTTTGGCAACGCACCTTCTTTAGTTGGTTGGATAAGTGGTTGAAGTAGTTTAGAAATGTAGAAAGATGATTGATTTGAAAGGAAAAACCGCACTCATCACGGGTGCTTCGCGTGGTATCGGTCGCGCAATAGCCATGCTCTACGCTGATCATGGATGCCATATTGCATTCACATATATCAATGAGGATAAAGAGGCTAACGAATTAACCCAACAACTACAATCCAAAGGCGTACAAGTACTTTGTATTCAAAGCGATGCTGCTAATTTTGAGCATGCACATGCAGTAGTAAAGCAAGTAGTAGATACCTTCGGACAACTGGATATATTGGTTTGTAATGCAGGTATTGCCCAAGACACCCTGCTCATGCGCATGACCGAAGATCAATGGGATAATGTGCTGAATGTAAATCTAAAATCCGTCTTCAACTATTGCCACGCGGTTACTCCACAAATGATGCGCCAACGCAGTGGTAGCATTATTGCCATGTCATCGGTAGTGGGTATTGGTGGTAATGCAGGCCAAGCCAATTATGCGGCCTCCAAAGCAGGTATTATTGGCTTAATCAAATCGCTAAGCAAAGAGTTAGGCAGTCGTAACATCCGTGCAAATGCGATAGCACCAGGATTTATTCTTACCGACATGACTTTGGCGCTGCCCGAAGCCACACGCGCAGAAATGGTCAAAATGATTCCTATGCGCCGTTGTGGCGAATCCGAAGAAGTAGCAAAAGTAGCGTTATTCTTGGCTTCTGACCTCGCTTCCTATGTATCGGGACAAGTAATCCCCGTTAACGGAGCCATGGGATAAAAAAGGAGTTTGGAATTTAAAGTCTGGCGTCAGGAATCAAGATATCCCTACGCGTTGTCGAGTAGCCTTAAGTGACTCACCCATATTGAGCACCTTCTGCTGGCATGCACCCGACTCAT
>JBGVFY010000087.1:0-1514 GCA_045121435.1 Paludibacteraceae bacterium
CCACGACTTCGGGTATTGCCAACTCTCATGGTTTGACGGGCGGTGTGTACAAACCCCGGGAACGTATTCACCGTGACATGCTGATTCACGATTACTAGCGATTCCGTCTTCATGAAGTCGAGTTGCAGACTTCAATCTGAACTGAGACTGCTTTTTTGGGTTTCGCTCCACCTCGCGGTTTCGCATCCCTTTGTAACAGCCATTGTAGCACGTGTGTAGCCCAGGTCGTAAGGGGCATGATGATTTGACGTCATCCCCACCTTCCTCCGATTTATCACCGGCAGTCTCCTTATAGTTCCTAACTTAATATTGGCAAATAAGGACAAGGGTTGCGCTCGTTGCGGGACTTAACCCAACATCTCACGACACGAGCTGACGACAACCATGCACCACCTGTGTGCACTATAACTATCTCCCTATCTCTAGGGCCTTTAATGCCACGTCAAGACCTGGTAAGGTTTTTCGCGTTGCTTCGAATTAAACCACATGCTCCACCGCTTGTGCGGGGTCCCGTCAATTCCTTTAAGTTTCATTCTTGCGAACGTACTACTCAGGCGGAGTACTTAATATGTTAACTTCAGCACTGAATTTCTCCAACACTTAGTACTCATCGTTTACGGCGTGGACTACTAGGGTATCTAATCCTATTTGCTACCCACGCTTTCGAGACTGAGCGTCAGTATCGAGCTAGTTAGCCGCCTTCGCCACTGGTGTTCTTCCATATATCTACGCATTTCACCGCTACACATGGAATTCCATCAACCTCTCTCGCACTCCAGTCAATCAGTTTTTAAAGCGAACTATGGTTGAGCCACAGCCTTTGACTTTAAACTTAATTAACCGCCTACTCACTCTTTACGCCCAATAATTCCGGATAACGCTCGCCACCTACGTATTACCGCGGCTGCTGGCACGTAGTTAGCCGTGGCTTATTCTTAAGGTACCGTCAATATACTAAATTCTATTCAGTTTTTTCTTCCCTTATAAAAGAACTTTACAATCCGAAGACCTTCATCGTTCACGCGGCATTGCTCGGTCAGGCTTTCGCCCATTGCCGAAAATTCCCTACTGCTGCCTCCCGTAGGAGTCTGGACCGTGTCTCAGTTCCAGTGTGGCCGTTCACCCTCTCAGGTCGGCTAAGCATCGTGGCCTTGGTAGGCCTTTACCCCACCAACTAGCTAATGCTCCACAAGCCCATCCTAATGCGATCTTGCGATCCTTTCCCTATCTAGAATCTCTTCCAAATTGGATTATGCGGTATTAGCGCTCATTTCTAAACGTTATCCCCCTCATCAGGGCAGGTTACTTATGTATTACTCACCCGTTCGCCATGTTTCTGTATTGCTACAGGCATTCAACTTGCATGTATTAGGCATGCCGCCAGCGTTAATCCTGAGCCAGGATCAAACTCTCTTATATTTGTTTGTCCATAGCTATTCTTAGCTATTATTGTTTTCTCAGTATTTAAACTTATTGTTCTGACGTTTTTCGTTTCTATTTAGTTTTCAAAAATC
>JBGVFY010000088.1:0-7864 GCA_045121435.1 Paludibacteraceae bacterium
TATGCCTTTGCAGGTTGTATCAATGTATGGCGAATGACGGTAGAGGCTACTACTCCTCCAACGGTATATGAAAATACTTTTGATGGTGTCAGTCGCTCCATCTCAGTACTTGTGCCAGCAGGTAGCGAAAAGGCATACCGCGAGGCGAAGTATTGGAAAGAGTTCTTTGTAACTGATGATGCAGAAGCAACTAAGATGAAGGCGCAAAAAGTCCTTCACGAAGACCAAATACTCATTCTTCGTGAGGGTAAGATCTACAATATCATGGGACAAGAATTATAAAAATAGGGATTTATATACTTGTTGACACCAAGATTTAGTAAGATTTCTTATTTTGCCAAAGGCTCAAACGATTTTTTCGTGAGCGAAGCGAACAGGAGCTTTACTGGTGTCAACTCGTATATAGTTCCCATAAAAAAAATAATTGTCGATAATTGATACTGTAATTTGGTCTAACAGAATGAATTAGAAATAAAAAAATGCATAAAAAAAACATTTTTTTTCGTTTTTTCTTTTGTAAATCAAAAATTTATCGTACCTTTGCAGCCGATTTCGGTTTGTGCGTTTTTTGCACAACCTTTTCCGTTGTCGAAAATTGTATAACTTATATAAAAAACATTATTATGACAAAAGCAGAACTCGTTAACGCGATTGCGATTAAAACTGGCTATGACAAAACTACTATTATGAATGTAGTGGAGTCGGCTATGGACAACATTAAAAATACCGTTGCTGCTGGTGAGACAGTATATCTCCGCGGTTTTGGTAGTTTTGGTACAAAAGTGCGCAAACAAAAAGTGGCTCGCAACATTACCAAGAAAGAGTCTATCATTGTTCCTGAGCACAAGATTCCAGCATTCAAGGCATCGGATGCTTTCACAGAGATTTTGAAATAATCATTAACAATTAAAATTTTTATAATTATGCCAAACGGTAAAAAGCACAAAAGACATAAAATGTCTACCCACAAACGTAAAAAACGTTTGCGCAAGAATCGTCATAAACATAAATAATGTTTAGACGGAGCAATTTTTATTAACTGCTTTGTGGCAGCATCCTGTTTGGGCGCAAACTGGTGGCCGCAAAGCATTTTTTTGATTTATTGAATATGAAAAGCGAACTGATTGTGGATGTAACTCCGCAAGAAGTGGCTATCGCGCTTACCGAAGACGACCGACTAATGGAAGTGAACCGCGAGCAACGAGGCAAAGATACCTTTGCTGTGGGAAACATCTACTATGGTCGCGTCAAGAAGGTAATGCCTGCGTTGAATGCCGTTTTTGTGGATGTAGGACATGAGAAAGAAGCTTTTCTGCACTACCTTGATTTAGGTTCGGGGTTTCTTACGACACAGAAGTATGTTACCAAATTGGTGTCAGACCGTCGTCGTATACCAGAGATTCACAAAATCGAACGCCAACCTGATTGCACCAAAGAAGGGCAAATAGCCGACTACCTGAAAGTGGGTGATACCCTGTTGGTGCAAGTAACCAAAGAGCCTATCAACTCCAAAGGACCACGACTGACCGCCGAGATTTCGTTCACAGGTCGTAACTTTGTGCTCATACCATTTATAGATAAGGTAATGGTGAGCAACAAGATTAGTCGCAGTTCGGAGCGAGGGCGATTGAAGCAACTAGTACAATCCATCAAACCGCATGGTTTTGGCGTGATTGTGCGCACGGTGGCGGAAGACAAGCGTGTGGCTGAACTGGACAACGAACTGCGTGTGTTGGTCAAGCGTTGGGATGATTGCGTCCGCACGCTGCAACGCGCAGAGCCTGTTAGCCTCATCAGTCAAGAATTGGGTCGAACAATAGGTATCATTCGCGATATATTCTCGCCCGACTTCGAGAATATTCATGTGAATAATGAGACGGTATATGAAGAAATCAAGCAGTATCTGGATTTGATTGCGCCAGATGCCTCCAAAGTGGTCAAACTATATACAGGCGACCAGCCTATCTTTGATAAGTTTGACATTACACGCCAAATGAAAACTGGCTTGGGGCGCACGGTTGGCTTCAAGAAAGGCGGATACTTGGTAATGGATCGCACCGAAGCACTATTCTCGATAGATGTGAATAGTGGTAGCAAGAAACTCTTTGAAGATCAGGAGCAAAATGCCTTTCACTTCAATATGCTGGCGGCAGATGAGATTGTGCATCAACTCCGATTAAGAGATATTGGTGGAATCATTGTGGTTGATTTCATTGATATGGACGATAAGGCGAATCAGCAGACTTTGTATGAGCACATGCAGAAACTAATGAGTCGCGACAGAGCAAAACATAATGTGCTGCCTCTTAGCAAGTTCGGACTAATGCAGATTACTCGCCAACGCGTGCGCCCAGCGGTGGAAATGAATGTGACAGAGGTATGTCCCACTTGTATGGGCAAAGGCAAGATTCAAGCATCACTGCTCTTTACTAATGAAGTGGTGGACAGAATCGAAAAAATGGTGGCACAATATGGCAGAGGATTACGCTTGCACCTGCACCCCTATCTGTATGCGTATGTATCCAAAAAATGGTGGAGCATGAAACGCCAATGGGCATTGAAGTACGGCGTGCGAGTGATTGAAAATCAAAGTCTTGGAATGCTTGAAACCAAGTTCTATACGAAAACAGGAGAAGAAAAAGTTCTTCAAGAAGACAAGGCGTGCGAAAAGCAGTAAATGAAAAAGGCAGGAATTCCTCCTGCCTTTTTTTTGATTTATAGGGCCTATGAGGCTCATAGTTTTTTGGCTTCGGTCACGGCGCGGTCGAGTTGCTTGTCGTAGCGCAACATATAGGCATAATAGCCATGGTGGTAGTAGTAGCGCTTAATGATTTCACCACCCAATAGTTCTTCCACTTCTGCACGGTGGCGTTGAATAGCGGTGCGGTAATCTTCGCTCAGGCGAGGTTGGAATGCCTTCAGTTCGGCGAGAAGGGTAGAGTCTATATCCTCCTGCTGAGCCATTTTAATCAATTCGCCCAGATTACGACCAGTTTCCGTTTCGTAACTAAACTTCTTCTCATCCAAGAAGCGACAGAAGTCCTCTAAGTCGTTGTCGGAGAGTTGGAATGCCATAGGAGCAGCAATCGTTGCGTGTTGGCGATAATAGCGATTGGCATAGTCAAAAAAGAGGTGGTCGCGGTAGAGGTTGTAAGTAATGTCCAATTTTGCGGAGTCGCTTAGCACCACATCGGGCAAGATACCGCCAGCAGTATCGCGGTGCAACTGGTTGCCACGCTGACGCTCGGCATAGTCAATGGCTTGAATACAACGACCCGAAGGGAGATAGTATTTAGAGGTAGTCACCTTCAAGTGTCCGCCATAGGCGATAGGTCGGATATTCTGCACGAGTCCTTTGCCGAAAGTGCGTTCGCCTACGATAGTAGCGCGCCCCAGATCTTGTAGTGCACCTGCCACAATCTCGCTGGCGGAAGCCGACTGCCCATTAACCAACACCACGAGTGGCATATCGGGGAAGATAGGCGAAGTTTGGGTGGTATAGGCATGGTTGCTACGCTCCACCTTGCCGCGGGTAGCCACCACCTCAGTGTCTTTGGGAACAAAGAACCCCACAATCTGTATCGCCTCATCAATCAATCCGCCTCCGTTGCCGCGTAGGTCAATGATTAGGCGTTTAATGCCATGACTTTGTACCATTCCATCTAAGGCGGTGAGGAATTCTTGTGCGGAGTTGGTGGTGAATTCGCTGAAGAGGATATAACCAATGGAATCTTGCAATACGGTGGCATATCCCACTGCGGGCAGGTGAATATCGCGGCGTGTTACCTGCTTGGTAATCAGTTGGCTATCGCGCTCAAGTACAATCTCAATGGTAGTGCCCGCTTTGCCCCGCAGTTTATCGGACACCTCTTTGGTGTTCTTGCCCTCGCAGTCCATGCCGTCCACCTTCACAAAGCGGTCACCAGGCAGAAAACCCGACTGCTGGGCAGGCATGCCTTCGTACAACTCGCTGACATACACATTGCTATCGCGGTACATAATGAGGGAACCCACACCGCCATATTTGCCTTGCGTCATGCGGCGCAGTTCATCGTCCTCGCGTTTAGGGATATACATGGTGTAGGGGTCAATCTTGTGGAGCATATAGTTGATACTGGACTCAATGAGGTCGTCGTAGTTGAGCGTGTCCACATAGTTGATATCCAACTGACGCATCACATCGGTGTAAATGGTCAGGTTCTTGTCAATACGCGTGGTCTGTGTCTCTGCCAGTAGGACTGCGCTGGCGAAACAGCATATGATATAAAGTACTATTTTTTTCATGTCTTAATATGTGCCGCAGGCCATTAGGTCTGTGAAATTGTTGTCTATGTTGTTTTTTAATTTTCCTATCCCGTATACAGTACAAACTGCAATAGAGTTCTGGGCAAGCGCCAATGTTGGGCGCGCGCAGGAGTTGTCTATGTTGTCTTTAATATTTTATATCGTTTTTGGCAAATACGCTGCAATATCCTTTCCGTGTGCATGTAGGTCACGCACGAGGGTAGATGAGATATGTGCATATTCAGGTCGGGTGTAGAGTAGTACGGTCTCGATGCCCGACAGTTGTTTGTTAGCTTCGGCGATATTGCGCTCATACTCGAAATCTTGTACGCTACGCACACCACGCAGGATAAACTGCGCTTGTTGTTCTGCTGCGAAGTCCACAGTCAGGTTGTCGTATGCCAAGACCTGAACGCGTGGTTCGTTCTTGAAGGCTTGTTGGATGGCAGTCAAACGCTCTTCAAGTGGAAAGGCTTCACGCTTGTTGATATTGTGTCCTACACCGATGACTATCTCATCGAATAGTTGCAACCCTCGCAGCACGATATCGTAGTGCCCAATGGTGAAGGGATCAAAACTCCCAGGAAATATTGCTTTTTTCATATCTCTAAACTATCTCTGCATTCTTCAATGCCTCTTTGGTGGCTTCGCGATAGGCGACTATCAGTCCGCCAGTGCCGAGTAGGGTACCACCGAAATAGCGGACTACCACCACGAGGATATTGTCTAATTTCTGGGCGTCAATGCTGCGAAGAATGGGCATTCCTGCCGTACCATGGGGTTCGCCGTCATCTTTGGTACGCCAAAGGTTTTCGCCCAATCGGTAGGCATAGCACACATGGCGTGCATCGTGGTATTTCTTTTTGTACCACGCGATGCGTTGTTTGGCTTGCTCCTCATCGGTAATGGGCTCTGCAAAAGCAAGAAACTTGCTTCCGCGATCTTTGAAGATACCTTTCGCCAAACCTGATATAGTTGATTTCGTTTCGGACATAATTAGTCATTTTATCATTCAAGCGACAAAGGTACAATATTTTTTGCATTTACGCAAACAAAATAATGGAAAGTTTATGTTCGATGCGATTTTTAGACACATCCTACTGCTTTTTTAGCCGCGGGTACTATGCTATTACTATGTGATTAGTATGTGATAACTATGTCATTCCAATCTCTTCGGTAAGGGTATTATCGGAATACAATAGAGAAGACGGTTTCGTGTTCGTTGCTACGGATGAGGCGGATGGAGCCATTGTGCAGGCGCATGATTTGGCGGGAGAGACTCAAACCAATACCAGATCCTTCGGGTTTGGTGGTGAAGAATGGAATGAATATCTGCTCCTGACTATCAGGACTGATAGGATGACCATTATTGCAGACATCTATCACGACGGCATCGGCATCATCAATCTTGGCTGTGATGGTGATTTGGGTTGCCTCCGCCTGCAAGGCATTGCTAATGAGATTGACTATCACTTGCGAGATTTGTCCCTCGTCCGCATATAGCAGAATATCATCGGTCAGTTCGGTGTATTGATAGCGTGCACCTGCGGCATCTATCTGCGGTTTGGTCAACTGCTCCACACGCTCCATGAGTTCGCGCAAGTAAAATGGTTTCCTAACTGGCGTTGCTACTCGCGTTAGACTACGGTAGGTATTAACAAACGTGATTAAGTCCTTAGAAGAGGTTGAAATCGTCTGCAAACCCATTACCAAATCAGGCGAAGCAGGGTCTTTGGAGAGTGTTTCGCTGAGCGAAGCGATAGGCGTGATGGTATTCATAATCTCGTGTGTGAGTACACGGATTAGGCGCGACCATGCCAACTCCTCGTTTTCGGCAATCTCGTTGCTAATATCGTTAAAGGCAATGATCTTTATTATTTTGCCGTGTATTGCCGCTTCGGTGGCTGTGAGAATGATAGTGCGTTCGCCTCGTTCGGTAAAGAAAGTAGCGCGTTGTTCGCTATTGGCTGACACTTGTCGAAACCCGTCCGCAAGCGATGGATGGATGTTATCCAGTTGGCGAAGATTACTGAAGGTCAGCAAACCCAAGAGCGAGAGGGCTGTTTTGTTGTGATAGGTCACTCGGTTGTCCGTGACGGTGATGATACCTGTTTGCACATGGTCGAGCATCTGTCCGAAATAGCGTTCTTGTTCGCTGATTTCGTGGCGCTCTTTGTCGAAAAGGTCACGCAGACGGTTGAGTGTTTTGTTGAAGCTTCAATTCCGAATGCCTTGCTCGTTGAATCGGAAGTTGAGTTCCTTATCTTCGAGCGCATCGAGCATGTAATTGATTTTCTTTTGCAATCGCTGTTTCACCACTACCCCCACAACGACTCCCACTACAATAGCAGTGGCAAGGCAAGTGAGTATGATGAAAGGTGTATTCATGATTATATCCCGTACTTTTTCAGTTTGGCGTAGAGGGTTGGACGGCTGATATTGAGAGCTTTGGCGACTAAAGACAAGTTGCCATCGTGTTGCGCCATAGCGTTGCGAATGGCACGCTCTTCGACGGTTTCTAAAGTCTCTACAGCTTCGCTGTCGGATATTGGATATTGGTTATTGGACGGCGTTCCGCCTATTGGATATGGGGTACTGGATGGCAACGGCAGTTGCAAGTCGGCAAGGGTGAGTGTGTCGCCATCGGAGAGGATGACGGCTTTTTCTATGCAGTTGTTGAGTTCGCGGATATTGCCCGACCAAGTATGTGCCAGCAGGGCTTGTTGTGCTTCGGGTGCCAACGCATTCACACTGCGGTGGTAGCGTTCGGCATAGGTTTGCATGAAACGCTCAGCAAGCGGCAGAATCTCGTCTTGGCGTTGGCGCAACGGTGGAAGTTGCAGGTGCATCGTGTTGATGCGGTAGTACAAGTCCTCACGGAAAGTGCCGTCTTGTACCATTTGCGGAATGTCGCGATTGGTTGCACAGATAAGACGGATATCAATGGGTATCTCTTTGGTGTCGCCTACGCGCACAATAGCACGGTTTTGCAGCACGCGCAGAAGTTTGGCTTGCAAGTGCAGTGGGATATTACCAATCTCATCGAGGAAGAGTGTGCCACCGTTGGCTTGCTCGAACTTACCCACATGGTCGGCATGTGCATCGGTGAAAGCCCCTTTGACATGTCCGAACAGTTCGCTCTCAAAGAGTGTTTCAGTGATAGCGCCTGCGTCCACGCACACCATCGGACGGTTGGCACGCGCTGAGAGGCGGTGAATCTCGTTGGCAAGGACATCCTTACCCGTACCATTCTCGCCCGTGATGAGGATAGATGCATCGGTCGTAGCTACTTTCTCCAGTTGCTTGCGAATCGTGGTCATGGCAGGGCTGGAGCCCCAGTGCATTTTGGGCGATTGGCTATTGGTTATGGGCGATGGGGTTGGAGATTTCTTGCCTGTGCGTTTAATTTTCTGTTGGTAGGCAAGGGTAAGAGTCTCAACGAGTTTGTTGTTGTCCCAAGGCTTGACGATGAAATCGAAAGCTCCGCGTTTCATACCCTCTACTGCGAGTTGAATATCGCCATAGGCGGTGAAGAGCACCACTTCGATATTAGGTGCAAACTGTTTGATTTCGGAGAGCC
>JBGVFY010000089.1:0-12789 GCA_045121435.1 Paludibacteraceae bacterium
TTTAGCTTCTTTCTTAGTGGCTTTGTCCACTTTAGCAGCCAGTTCCTGCTTTGCCATTTTTTGAACAGCTTTGCGTTCTTTCATGATTTCTTTTGCATCTTGTGCAAAACTTGCGGAGCATGCTACCAGCATTGCCATCGCGAGAAATAGTACTTTTTTCATACGATTATTGTTTTATGGGTTATTGATTAGTAGTTTATATTCTTTTTGCATTATACATATAGGCATACAAAAAACGTGGATTCCGACTGTTGTCGTTCCACGAACTGAGGCTCTCGCATTGCCCATCATCTTGAAACGACAACGCGAAGCCCACGCCGAATATAAATATACTCCGTGCTACATAGTTAAGGTACGCGTGTGCGTACACGTATATACGCAAACAATGTACCAAATAGGCACAGAGGGGTCATCTATATCCCGTAGGGCATCTATCGTTGCTAAGTCCCGAAGATGATTAGAAATTTGCGAGATTTCAGTTCATCAGAACAGAGCGCAATAAACGCCTTTTTACTATGTCCTGAAAGCCACGACTGGGGTCTTTGGTCAAATCCCTTACCGAAATTTGGTGATATTTTTGGCTTTCCGAGAGGGGACACTTCCCTCCCTCTAAACCCAGCGTTGGACTTTCGACCGCAAAGGTACTACATTTTTTTGAATTAAGCAAAGTTTTTGCGAATTTTTAGCAAAATTTGGTAAAATAAAAACTATCCAACCCACGGGGCTGGATAGTTTTGATATTTCGCAGAGGATGGTTGAACAATCATCCTCTTTAGCGATGGATTACAGTTCCTCTTGTTGGCGGAGTTGAGCCTCTGCTGCCGCTGCACGAGCCGCTTGGATAGCCGCATACTCCTCTGCATTGTGCACCGATACATGTTGGAACTCACGAAGACCCGTACCCGCAGGAATCAAGTTACCGCAGATTACATTCTCCTTCATACCGTCCAAGTAGTCCACCTTACCTTGGATAGCTGCCTCGTTGAGCACCTTAGTGGTCTCTTGGAAGGAAGCCGCAGACATGAAGGACTTAGTACCCAACGCAGCACGAGTGATACCTTGCAAGATTTGACTTGCAGTAGCACAAGTTGCCTCACGAGCAGTAACGAGTTTCTTATCCTTACGACGCAATGTAGAGTTCTCATCGTGGAGGCGGCGCGCAGTAACAATCTGACCTGCTTTCAAGGTCTCGCTATCACCTGCATCTACAACCACCTTCTTGCCCCAGATACGGTCGTTCTCCTCCAAGAAGTCGCGTTTATCCACGATTTGCTTCTCAAGGTAACGCGTATCACCTGCATCTTGAATCTCTACCTTACGCATCATTTGGCGTACGATAATCTCGAAGTGCTTATCGTTGATTTCCACACCTTGCATACGGTAAACGGCTTGTGCCTCGTTCACGATATAATCTTGCACCGCGGTAGGACCTTGGATAGCCAAAATATCGTTAGGTGTGATAGCACCATCGGAAAGTGCTACACCCGCACGCACATAGTCGCCCTCTTGCACAAGGATCTGCTTACTCAATGGAATGAGATAAGACTTCACCTCGCCCAACTTAGAGGTAACAGACACCTCTTGGTTACCACGCTTAATGCGTCCGAATGATACCTCACCATCAATCTCAGCCACAATAGCAGGGTTGGAAGGGTTACGCGCCTCGAAGAGTTCGGTAACACGAGGAAGACCACCCGTGATATCGCCCGCAGTACCAAATGAACGGGTTTGAGTAAAGAGCGAATCACCGACCTTCACATCTGTGCCATCCACATGCACGAGCAACGCCTTAACTGGGAGGTTGTAGGTACGCAATGTATTACCCTCTGCATCCAAAATGTGGGCTTGAGGCATCTTGGTACGGTCCTTGGTCTCAATGATAGTTACCTCTTTCTTACCTGTTTGATCATCGATCTCAGTCTTAATGGTAACACCCTCAATCACATCGCTATATTGCAGGCGACCTGCTTGCTCAATGATCAATGTAGCCTTATAAGGATCCCACTCGCAGACTTGTGTACCCTTCTCGTAGGTCTCGCCTGGAGTAACGAAAAGTTTAGAAGCGTAAGGGATATTGAAGGTAGTGAGTACCACACCCGTATTCTCATCCACCAAGCGCATCTCGTTCAGACGACTAACTACAATCACATCGCCAGCCTCGGTGGTGATAGTGCGGAGTTCGTCAATCTCTACGCGACCTGTTTGTGTGAGCGCATAGGTATTTTGTGTAGCAGCGTTGCCAGCGACACCACCCGAGTGGAAGGTACGCAATGTCAACTGTGTACCAGGCTCACCAATGGCTTGCGCAGCAATCACACCAACAGCCTCACCCTTTTGTACCATCTTACGAGAAGCCAAGTTACGGCCATAGCACTTAGCGCAGACACCATGTTTAGCCTCGCAAGTGAGTACGGAACGAATCTCAACAGCCTCAATACCAGCAGCCTCGATAGCCTCGCATGCTGCCTCACGAATCTCCTCGCCAGCAGCCACAATCAAGTTGCCTTGGAGATCGTAGATATCGTGTACGCTAACACGACCCAAGATACGCTGGGTGAGTGTAGCCACCACATTATCGTTTTGCTTGATAGCACGAGCAGTCAAACCACGCAAAGTACCACAGTCGGTCTCGGTGATAATCACGTCGTGCGATACATCCACAAGACGGCGAGTCAAATAACCTGCATCGGCAGTCTTCAACGCGGTATCGGCAAGACCCTTACGAGCACCGTGGGTAGAGATAAAGTACTCCAACACGCTCAGACCCTCCTTAAAGTTAGAAAGAATAGGGTTCTCAATAGTTTGACGACTATCGGTCACACCTGCCTTTTGAGGCTTAGCCATCAGACCACGCATACCAGCCAACTGCTTAATCTGCTGTTTAGAACCACGGGCACCAGAGTCCATCATCATGAACACAGAGTTGAAGCCTTGATCTGCCTCCTTCATGTGCTTCATGAGGACATTGGTTACCTGTGTATCCACCTCACCCCATGCAGCAACGACCTTGTTGTAACGCTCGTTGTCGGTCATCAAACCTTCCATATAGAGTTCGGTTACTTCTTCTACCACCTGGTTACCCTTAGCCACAAACTCGGCCTTCTCCTCTGGAATAAGAATATCGTTGAGGTTGAAACTCAAGCCACCCTTGAACGCCATCTTATAACCAAGGTCCTTAATCTCGTCCAAGAACTTCGCCGTACGAGCTACACCGCAGGTCTTAATCACATCGGTAATAATCTCCTTAACCGCTTTCTTGCCGAGAGTAACATTCTTGTAGCCTACCTCGCTTGGTACATAGTAGTTCACAAGGATACGACCAGGAGTAGTCTCTACGAGAGAGGTCTCGCCAGTGCGTTGGTCGGTGATACGCACCTTAACAATAGCGTGCATATCCACCTTACCCTCGTTGAGTGCGATCTCACACTCCTCTGGAGAGTAGAATATCAAGCCTTCGCCCTTAGCACCCTTGCGGTCCTTAGTGATATAGTAAAGACCAAGAATCATATCTTGAGAAGGTACGGTAATAGGGTTACCGTTGGCAGGATCAAGGATATTGTGTGAGCCAAGCATGAGGAGTTGTGCCTCCAAGATAGCCTCGTTAGAAAGTGGCAAGTGCACAGCCATTTGGTCACCATCGAAGTCGGCGTTGAAACCAGCACAAGCCAATGGGTGAAGTTGGATAGCCTTACCCTCAATCATACGAGGTTGGAAAGCCAAGATACCGTGACGGTGCAAGGTAGGAGCACGGTTGAGAAGCACTGGGTGACCCTTCATTACATGCTCAAGGATATCGAAAATGATAGGCTCCTTGCGGTCAATAATCTTCTTAGCCGACTTAACAGTCTTAACCACACCACGCTCAATAAGCTTGCGAATGATAAATGGTTTGTAGAGTTCCGCTGCCATATCCTTTGGCAAACCGCACTCGTGCATCTTCAACTCTGGACCAACGACAATAACCGAACGCGCAGAATAGTCCACACGCTTACCGAGCAAGTTCTGACGGAAACGACCTTGCTTACCCTTGAGCGAGTCAGAGAGTGATTTCAAAGGACGGTTTGCATCAGACTTGATAGCGGTAGTCTTCTTGCTGTTATCAAAGAGCGAATCCACAGCCTCTTGCAACATACGCTTCTCGTTACGCAAAATCACATCTGGAGCCTTAATCTCAACAAGGCGTTTGAGACGGTTGTTGCGAATAATCACACGACGATAGAGGTCGTTCAAGTCAGAAGTAGCAAAACGACCACCATCCAGTGGTACGAGAGGACGCAATTCAGGAGGAGTAACAGGAATCACATGCAGAATCATCCACTCTGGCAAGTTGCGACCCTTGCTTGCACGGAAGTTCTCTACCACTTGCAAACGCTTCAAAGCCTCAGCCTTGCGTTGCATAGAGGTGTCTGCGTTAGCACGGTCACGCAATTCGTAACTCAACGCATCGAGGTCGAGTTTTTGCAATAGTTTCTCAATAGCCTCCGCACCCATTTGGGCGATAAACTTATCAGGATTGGTATCATCCAGCAATTGGTTATCCTCTGGCAGACGACCTAACAACTCAATATATTGATCCTCATCCAAGAGCATCTTATCTGCTACTATCTCATCATCAATCTCTTGACCAGCCAATACACCTGCTTGGAGTACAATATACTTCTCGTAGTACACTACAGAATCCAACTTCTTGGTTGGAACACCCAACAAAGCAGCCATCTTAGAAGGCAATGAGCGGAGATACCAGATATGGGTTACAGGAACTACCAATCGAATATGTCCCATACGCTCACGGCGCACTTTCTTCTCAGTAACCTCTACACCACAACGCTCGCAGACAATACCTTTGTAGCGGATACGCTTGTACTTACCGCAATGGCACTCATAGTCCTTGGTTGGACCAAAAATGCGCTCGCAGAACAAACCATCACGCTCAGGCTTGTAGGTACGATAGTTGATAGTTTCAGGTTTGAGTACCTCACCCGAACTAATACGCATAATCTCATCTGGCGATGCTAAGCCAATAGAGATACGGGTAAAACCGTTTTTCTTATTATCTTGTTTAAAAGCCATAATTCTTGAATTTTATTCCATTGTGATTGATAGACCCAGACCTTGCAACTCATGCAACAACACATTGAGGGACTCAGGCAATCCTGGTGTAGGCATTGGTTCGCCCTTCACGATAGCCTCGTATGTGCGTGCACGACCAGTAACATCATCTGACTTAACGGTCAAGATCTCTTGCAGGATATGGGCAGCACCGTGTGCCTCAAGTGCCCAAACCTCCATCTCACCGAAACGCTGACCACCAAACTGTGCTTTACCACCAAGTGGTTGTTGGGTAATCAAACTGTAAGGACCGATAGAACGAGCGTGCATCTTATCATCAACCATGTGACCAAGTTTCATGAAGTAGGTTACACCTACAGTAGCCTTTTGGTCGAATGGTTCACCCGTGCCACCATCGTAGAGTTGGGTCTTACCAGCGCGTGGCAAACCTGCCTTGTCGGTCCACTCGTTGAGGTCATCCATAGTACAACCATCGAAGATAGGAGTAGCGAACTTAACGCCCAACTCCTTACCTGCCCAACCAAGGACAGCCTCGAAGATCTGACCAATGTTCATACGAGAAGGCACACCCAGTGGGTTCAACACGATATCTACTGGTGTACCATCTGCCAAGAATGGCATATCCTCTACGCGGACAATCTTACTTACGATACCCTTGTTACCGTGGCGACCCGCCATCTTATCACCTACGCGAATCTTGCGGCGCTTAGCGATATATACCTTAGCCATTTGCACGATACCGTTTGGCAACTCATCACCAATAGTCAGGTTGAACTTATCGCGCTTGAGTTGAGCATCCAACTCTTTGTGCTTAGCAATGTAGTTCATAATACATTGACCTACCAACTCGTTCACATGCTCATCAGCAGTCCAGTTAGCCAACATCAAGGTGGTATAATCGAGGTCTTTCAAACGCTCCTCGGTGAAGGTCAAGCCTTTGGCAATCACCTCAGTTTTGATATGGTCATATACACCCATAGAGGTGTGACCATCCAACAAAGTAACCAACTTGCTTACCAACAAAGCCTTCAGTTCAGCCGCCTTCACTGCAAATGCAGCATCGAACTTAGCCATAGTCTCTTTGTCCTCCAACTTTTGCTTGCGATCTTTCATTGCACGCTTGTAGAGGCTCTTGTCGATTACCACACCGCTCAAAGAAGGACTTGCCTTGAGTGAAGCATCCTTCACATCACCTGCCTTATCACCAAAGATAGCCTTCAGCAGTTTCTCCTCTGGCGAAGGATCCGACTCTCCCTTAGGAGTAATCTTACCTACAATGATATCACCTGGATTAATGTGTGCACCAATACGAATGATACCGTTCTCGTCCAAATCCTTGGTAGCCTCTTCGCTCACATTAGGAATATCGGCCGTGAACTCCTCCATACCACGCTTAGTCTCGCGAACCTCCAAAAGTTGCTCTACCACATGGACAGAAGTAAACATATCCTCGCGTACAATACGCTCGCTGAGCACAATAGCATCCTCGTAGTTGTAACCCTTCCAAGGAATATACGCTACCTTCAAGTTCTTACCCAATGCCAACTCGCCATTCTCGGTAGAATAACCCTCCGACAAGATTTGATCTTTGGTCACCTTATCACCCTTGCGTACGATAGGACGAAGGTCGATAGTGGTGTTTTGGTTGGTGCGTTGGAACTTAGGCAACTTATATTCTTTCTCCGCAGACTCAAAAGAGATAAACTCCTCTTCCTTACTACGGTCGTACTTAATCACAATCTTATCAGCATCCACATATGTAACAGTACCATTACCCTCAGCCATGATTTGCGTGCGAGAGTCGCGAATCAACTGACCCTCAATACCTGTACCTACGATAGGAGCCTCGCTGCGCAACAATGGAACACCCTGGCGCATCATGTTCGAACCCATCAACGCACGGTTAGCATCATCGTGCTCCAAGAATGGAATCAATGCAGCCGCGATAGAAGCGATTTGACTTGGCGAAACATCCATCAAATCCACCTCAGAAGGTGCTACCACTGGGAAGTCAGCCTCGTAACGCGCTTTAACCTTTGTGCGGATAAATTTACCATTCTTATCCAATGGTGCGTTACCTTGTGCCACAGTAGCATTCTCCTCATCCTCAGCAGTCATATATACGATATGGTCGTTATCCAAATCCACTACGCCATTCTCTGCCTTGCGGTATGGAGTCTCAATGAAACCCAGGTTGTTAATCTTAGCATAGATACAGAGAGAAGAGATAAGACCAATGTTTGGACCTTCAGGAGTCTCAATAGGACAAAGACGACCATAGTGTGTATAGTGAACGTCACGCACCTCGAAACCAGCACGGTCACGGCTCAAACCACCAGGACCAAGCGCTGACATACGACGCTTGTGCGTAATCTCAGCCAATGGGTTTTGTTGGTCCATGAACTGAGACAAAGCGTTGGTACCAAAATACGAGTTGATAACGCTGGAGATAGCCTTAGCGTTAATCAAGTCGGTTGGTGTAAACACTTCAGTGTCACGCACATTCATACGCTCACGGATAGTACGAGCCATACGCGCAAGACCAATACCAAATTGGTTGTACAACTGCTCGCCTACGGTACGAACACGACGGTTAGACAAGTGGTCGATATCATCCACCTCAGCGTTGGAGTTAATGAGTTGTACCAAGTACTTGATAATCTCAATAATATCCGTATTGGTCAGTGTGCGAGTTTCCGCAGGAATATCCATTTGCAACTTGCGGTTGATACGGTAGCGACCTACCTCACCCAAGTCGTAACGCTTCTCAGAGAAGAAGAGGTTTTGAATAGCCTCGCGTGCTGTAGCATCATCAGCAGGCTCAGAGTTACGCAACTGACGGTAGATATACAACACAGCCTCTTTCTCGGATTGAGAAGGGTCTTTTTGCAAGGTATTGAAAATGATAGAGTACTCAGCCTCGTTGTTCTCATCCTTGTGCAAGAGGATAGTCTTGGTACCCGACTCCAGAATCATCTCGCAGAGTTCCTCAGTCAAGACGGTCTCACGCTCAAGAATAACCTCGTTACGCTCGATAGTTACTACCTCACCAGTATCCTCATCTACGAAGTCCTCGGTCCAAGCCTTCAACACATTACCTGCCAAAGTACGACCTACGGCAGCCTCCAAGTTCTCTTGTGTACACTTGATCTCCTCTGCCAAACCGAAGCAATCCAAAATATCTTTATCGCTCTCGAAGCCGATAGCACGCAACAATGTGGTCACAGGCAACTTCTTCTTACGATCAATGTAAGCATACATCACACGGTTGATATCCGTAGCAAACTCAATCCAAGAGCCACGGAATGGAATGATACGAGCAGAGTACAACTTAGTACCATTAGAGTGCACCGAAGTACCGAAGAACACACCTGGAGAACGGTGCAACTGGCTAACTACTACACGCTCAGCACCGTTGATTACGAAAGTACCCTTTGGAGTCATGTAAGGAATGGTTCCCAAGAACACATCCTGCATTACTGGCTCAAAATCCTCGTGGTCAGGGTCAGTACAAGTCAAGAATAATTTCGCCTTCAAAGGCACACAATAGGTCAATCCACGGAGCAAGCACTCCTCAATCGAATAGCGAGGAGGGTCAATGTGATAGTCCATGAACTCAAGTCGGAAGTTCTTTCGAGTATCCTCGATAGGGAAGTTCTCAGAAAAAACTTTGAACAAACCTTCCTTATGACGCACCTCAGGAGTAGAATCCATTTGGAAGAAATCATGGAAGGACTTCAATTGAATCTCCAGAAAATCAGGATAAGGCATCTGCTTTTGCATTGCCGAGAAGTTGATTCGCTGGGTTTTGTTTTGCTTTGCCATTTATTTTATAAATTAGTTAGTTTTCGGAATAAGTAAAATGCCTGATAATGAATTATTTAGACCTAAATACATGGTTCCGTGATTTAATATTTGTTAATTAGAACCGCAATTATATTATCAGTATTTAACATTTTTTCAATATTCCCCTCTATTCAGAGAAAAAGGTTTAGACCCCTTTTCAGGGTCTAAACCTACCATTATTAGGTCAGAAAGTATTACTTCAACTCTACCTCAGCACCTACCTCCTCAAGAGCTTTCTTGAGAGCCTCAGCGGTAGCTTTGTCTACACCTTCTTTAACAGTTGCAGGAGCAGCGTCTACGATGTCCTTAGCCTCTTTCAAGCCAAGACCAGTTTGCTCTTTAACTGCCTTAACTACTTGCAACTTTTGTGCACCAGCTGATTTCAAAACAACATCAAAAGATGTTTTCTCCTCAACTGCAGGAGCGTCGCCACCTGCTGCAGGTGCTGCTACTGCTACTGCAGCAGCTGCTGGTTCGATACCATACTCCTCTTTCAAAATTTGAGCGAGTTCGTTTACTTCCTTAACTGTAAGGTTTACTAATTGTTCAGCAAAAGCTTTCAAATCTGCCATTGTTGTATAATTTTAAAGTGTTAATTTTTAATGTTAATTTTATGCTGCCTTGTTCGGTACGCCTTCGGCATCCCTTCGGGCGGCGATTGTTTTTTGTTGCTGATTACTCAGCGCGTTCACCCAGCGTTTGCAAAACGCCGTGGATGGTAGTAGCTCCTGATTGGAGTGCAGAAACGACATTCTTTGCAGGAGATTGGAGCAAAGCAACCAAATCTGCAATGAGTTCGTTCTTGGACTTGATTGTAGCCAAGAAATCCAAGTTTTGAGCGCCTACATAAACGGTTTCCTCTACATAAGCAGCCTTCAACTGTGGCTTAGCCTCTTCTTTATTTTTCTCTTTCTTGGTGAACTCTTTAATGAGCTTAGCAGGTGCATTACCTGTGTTAGACAACATCAAAGCGGTGTTACCTTTAAGAGCCTCAAAAATCTGAGCATCAATGCCCTTTGCCTCAAGTGCCTTTTGCAGCAAGGTGTTCTTAGCTACAAGCAATTTTACATCTTGCTTGAAGCAAGCACGGCGCAACTCACTGGTCTTCTCTGCGTTCAAGCCCTCAATATTGGTGAGGTAGAAGTGTGAGTATTGACCCAACTGCTCTTGCAATGAAGCAATAATGGCGTTTTTATCTTCCTTCTTCATACTTGTCTTCGATTAAATAAATTACTCAATAGATTTTGGGTCAATCTTAATACCCTGACTCATTGTACTGGAAAGATAAATGCTCTTGATATAGGTACCCTTGCTTACAGCGGGTTTCAACTTGATGAGCGTTTGTACGAACTCGATAGCGTTCTCTGCAATTGCCTCTGGAGCGAAAGACACCTTACCAATTGAAGTGTGAACGATACCAAATTTATCTACCTTAAAGTCGATCTTACCTTGCTTAACCTCTTTAACAGCCTTAGCAACATCCATGGTTACTGTACCTGATTTTGGGTTAGGCATCAGACCACGAGGACCCAAAACGCGACCGAGAGCACCAATCTTACCCATGATTTGAGGTTGAGTGATGATCACATCAATATCGGTCCAACCGCCTTTGATCTTCTCGATATACTCATCCAAACCTACATAATCAGCACCTGCTTCTTTAGCAGCAGCCTCTTGGTCGGGAGTACACAATGCGAGTACGCGAACTTGTTTACCTGTACCGTGAGGAAGACTTACCACGCCACGAACCATTTGGTTTGCCTTACGTGGGTCAACACCCAAACGAACATCTACATCTACGCTTGCGTCAAACTTAGTTGTAGTGATCTCTTTCACCAACGCAGCAGCCTCTGCTACGGTGTAGAGCTTACCTGCTTCAATCTTCTCAGCAGCAAGCTTTTGATTTTTTGTCAATTTTGCCATAATAGTGATTGAAGTTTTAATTATTTAACGGTAATACCCATACTGCGAGCGGTACCCTTAACCATGCTGATAGCGCTCTCTACGGTGAAACAGTTCAAATCCACCATTTTATCGGTTGCGATAGCCACTACTTGCTCCTCAGTGATAGTAGCCACTTTATTACGGTTAGGTTGGTTAGAACCTGCCTTAATCTTAGCAGCCTCCTTGAGTTGAACAGCAACAGGTGGAGTCTTAACGATAAAATCGAATGATTTGTCAGTGTAAACAGTGATTACTACAGGCAAAATCTTACCTGCCTTCTCCTGCGTTCTGGCATTGAATTGTTTACAAAACTCCATAATGTTCACACCCTTAGAACCCAACGCAGGGCCTACTGGAGGTGATGGGTTAGCAGCGCCACCCTTAATCTGGAGCTTGATAAATCCAGCAATTTCTTTAGCCATAATTAAATGTTAATTTTACTTTGTTAATAGTTTTGTTGTTAATAAACTACCGAGTAGTCAACGGCCCGTAACAAATGCCTCCTACTCCTTTTCTACTTGATCGAAGCCCAACTCCAATGGTGTTTGACGATCAAAGATAGTCACCACCACTTTGAGTTTGCGTTTCTCTGGGAATACTTCATTGATAATACCCTCGAATCCATTGAATGCACCACTGATCACCTTTACGCGCTCGCCTTCCAAGAATATATCTTCCATGATAGACTCCACCGCAGTGTCATCCACATTACCGATAATCTTGTTAATTTCTGCTTGTGGTACAGGTGCTGGCTTGGTGGAAGATTTACTCTCGCTCAAGAAGCCAAGCACATTCGGAATATTACGCAACAAAGGATAGCACTCATCGGTCAAGTTGCACTCTACGAGCACATAACCAGGAAGCATATTGCGCTCTTTTACGACACGCTTACCTCCACGAAGAGCCACCACCTTTTCTGTTGGGATTAAGACTTGAGACACATACTCCTTGAACAAAGTGGAAGTCACCAAAGCACCTTCGATATACTCCTTTACCTTGTTCTCCTTACCGCTAATCGCGCGGAGCACATACCATTTGTAATTGCTATCAGCCATATTCACACAACGCTAATTGATTAGAATAAGCCGTAAACAAAAGTCATAATCGACTCAAAGCTAAAGTCCATAAGCCATACAATGAGCGCCAGTATTATGGAAGCAATCAACACCAGCACTGCGCTCTTGGACAATTCTTTACGAGTAGGCCAGTTCACTTTGTGAACCAACTCATTGTAGGATTCCTTAAGATTCTCAACGAACTTCATATCTGTAGTTTTTTCTTTATTCCTTATTTGCGCCAAACATCTGGCCTCAGCAAGCAGCCGAAGTCAGACGGAAGCTATTTTTAGTTGTAACAGCACGGAAGGCAGGAATCGAACCCACATTGACGGTTTTGGAGACCGCTCTCTTACCATTAGAGGACTTCCGTAAGGGATTGCCGAAGCCGAAACTTCGGCAATCGTTGGGGTTATTGCTGACCGAAGTCAGACTTTGTATTAGTCAAGCAAACCAGTGATTTGACCTGAACCTACGGTACGACCACCCTCGCGGATAGCGAAACGGAGACCCTCAGAGCAAGCAACTGGATAGATCAACTTAACCTTGATCTCCAAGTTGTCACCTGGCATAACCATCTCTGTACCCTCTGGCAATGTAATCTCACCAGTTACGTCCATTGTACGGATGTAGAATTGTGGACGATAGTGGTTGTGGAATGGAGTGTGACGGCCACCTTCCTCTTTCTTCAAGATATAAACAGATGCCTTGAACTCCTCGTGAGGTTTAACAACACCTGGGTGGGTGATTACCATACCACGGCGAACCTCGTCTTTGTCAATACCACGGAGCAACAAACCTACGTTATCACCAGCGTCACCTTGGTCGAGCAACTTACGGAACATCTCAACACCAGTTACAACCGACTTCTTGC
>JBGVFY010000090.1:0-26271 GCA_045121435.1 Paludibacteraceae bacterium
TCACGACGGAAAGATGTCTCGAGCTTTGCAATCATCTCAGGTTCTACATCAAATTGCAGCAAGGCGTAGAATCCCGTTGATTTGCCTTGGATAGGGTAAGCCAATTTCTTCAAACCCCACTCCTCACGGTTAAGAATGGAACCGCCATTCTCCTTGAGAAGGTTCTCGAATTTGTCAACCGCTTCCTTCATCTGTGGTTCAGACAAAACGGGAGTCAACACGAAAGCGGCTTCGTAATGATTTAACATAATGTTTTAGTTTGTTAATTAAGTTGTTAATAATTAGTTATTTATTACCTTTTTCATAACGCCCACGCATAGCAAGCCATACGCAAACGCGCGAAAAAGCGTGCAAAGGTACTGCTTTTTTTTCAAATGACCAAATAAAATCACAAAAAAGTTTATTTTTTCGCGTTTTTTTCACAAATCACCTAACCATTCAGGTTACTCCTGTTTATGATGGACTTATGGTTTTTTAACGCTTGGCAAGCGCCAATGTTGGGCGCGCGCAGAAGTTGTTTAGGTTGTCTTTCTTACACAAAACCCCTTGTCTTCCTCCTACAAACTCTCCAGCAAAATCCCCTCCATAATCTTGTAGGCCTCCAGGTTGGGATGCACACCGTCTTTGGCATATTTTTTGGGCAGTCCACCCTCTTCATCCGCCAATGCCGAATAGTAGTCTATGTATTTGATTTTATTGGCTTTAGCATACGCTTTTATCATTTCATTCAGTCGCTTAATATCCTCCGCAGGTGTCATGTTCGGACGCCATTTGAACGCCGCCGCTGGCAAACACGAACACAGCACAGGTTTAATCTTATGATATTTCGCCAACTCGCACATCGACTGGATATTCTGCAAGATATGCTCCAGCTCAATATAGCCATTATTCATGGCAATATCATTCGTACCTGCCATAATCACCACCATTTTTGGATTCAGCGCAATCACATCGGCTTGAAAACGACTAAGCATTTGCGCCGTCACTTGCCCACTGATACCGCGCCCCACAAAGTTATTTTCCGCAAAAAACGCAGGGTCAAACTTCGCCCAATTATCGGTAATCGAATTACCCATTAGCACCGCCTCCACGCGGCGAGATTTAGCCAACTTATTATACCCAAACTCTGGCATACGGTATCTCGCCATAACGCTGTCATTACCAGCAGCATAACGCTCATGTTGCGCCCAAGTTTTCTCTGCATTTACGCCCAACGAGCAAGCAGCCAAAAAGACCCCTAAAAATACTATTCGTTTCATAATTCTTAATTCAAAATTCCTAATTCTTAATTCTTAATTCCTAATTCTTAATTCCTAATTTCCAATCGGGCTGCAAAGGTACAGAAAAATCTGCACATGTACAAGTGTTTTGCACGAAATTTGAATAAGCCCCCCTTCGCTCCCTATATGTTCCGATACATAACCGACACATAACCGATACATAACCGATACATAACCGATACATATGAATACTCCGTGAATACCCCGTGAATATGCCATGAATACCCCACATATAGGGGCAGTATAGGAAAAAAGGCTGAGATAGGGCGTTCACACAACCAAAAATCGTATCAATTTGCGATTTTTCTTGCACATATGCAAAAAAATGAGTACCTTTGCAGCGTCATTTGTGCGCCTATGCGTGAGCAGGCAGGCGAAACAATCTAAAAAGCAAAATATAATCAACTGATAACAAACAACATACAACATGAAACATTTTAACGAGTACAAACAACTGAACTTGGCAGAAGTGAGCAAGACTATCCTCGATCAATGGGAGAAGGAAGACTTGTTCCACAAGAGTATCGAAACACGCGAAGGCAACCCTTCGTTCCTTTTCTTCGAGGGTCCTCCTTCGGCAAATGGTATGCCAGGTATTCACCACGTGATGGCTCGTACTATCAAAGATACGTTCTGCCGCTTCAAGACCATGCAAGGTTTCCAAGTGAAGCGTAAAGCAGGTTGGGATACCCACGGTTTGCCTGTAGAGTTGGGCGTGGAGAAACTGCTCGGTATCACCAAAGAGGATATTGGTAAGAAGATCAGCGTGGACGAATACAACGCTGCATGCCGTCGCGAGGTGATGAAATATACCCAAGAATGGACCAACCTCACCAAACAAATGGGCTACTGGGTGGACCTCGAGAATCCATATATCACCTACGACAACAAGTTTATCGAGACCCTCTGGTGGCTCCTCAAACAATTGTACAACAAGGGCTACCTCTACAAGGGCTACACCATTCAACCCTACTCGCCTGCTGCGGGTACGGGTCTCTCCTCGCACGAGCTCAACCAACCGGGCTGCTACCGCGATGTCAAGGACACCACCTGCACCGCCCAGTTCAAAATATCGGGCCCCTGGAAGCCGGTATCTGGATTAGAAGATTTGCCTCTCTACGCTCTCGCATGGACAACCACCCCTTGGACATTGCCAAGCAACACGGCTCTCTGCGTAGGTCCAAAGATTGATTATGTGATTGTTAAAGGCGAGAATCCTTACACCAAGATCGAAGCCCTCTACCTCCTCGCTGAGGCACGCCTCGCAGCCTACGCCAAGGAACTCGGCGAAGCACCCGAAGTCCTTTGGCGCGGTAAGGGTACCGACCTCGAGGGCATGCAATACGAACAACTCATTCCTTGGGCAAACCCAGGTGAAGGAGCATTCAAAATCATTCTCGGCGATTATGTGACCACCGAAGATGGTACAGGTATCGTGCATATCGCGCCTACTTTTGGTGCGGACGATGCCTTCGTGGCGAAGAAAGCAGGCGTGCCAGGCATGGTCTTCCTCACCAAGAAAGGCGAGCAACGCCCAATGGTGGACATGACGGGTAAGTTCTTCGTGCTCGAAGACCTCGATGAGGATTTCGTAAAGAATCAAGTCCATGTAGAGGCATACGAGCCATGGGCAGGCCGCTATGTGAAGAACGCCTACGAACCCACCAATAGCCAATCGCCAATAGCCAATAGCCAAGAAAAAGAAACCCTCGACGTGAGCATCTGCATTTGGCTCAAAGGCGAGAACAAAGCCTTCCGCATCGAGAAGCATGTCCACAACTACCCACACTGCTGGCGTACCGACAAGCCTGTGCTTTACTACCCACTCGACTCATGGTTCATTCGCTCTACCCAAGCACGCGAGGAGATGATGGCGCTCAACAACACCATTAACTGGCAACCCGAGTCCACAGGTACAGGTCGCTTCGGCAAGTGGCTGGAGAACCTCAACGACTGGAACCTCTCCCGCTCACGCTATTGGGGTACACCACTCCCAATCTGGCGCACCGAGGACGGACAAGAGGAACTCTGCATTGGCTCTATCGCCGAACTCATGCAGGAGATCGAGAAGTCCATTGCTGCGGGCTTCATGACCGAAAACCCATTTGCGAAACATGTCGTAGGCGACTACTCCAAAGAGAACTACGACCCAAGCGTGATTGACCTCCACCGTCCATATGTGGACTATATCGTGCTTTGCTCTCCAAGTGGCAAACCAATGAAGCGCGAACTCGACCTCATTGATGTATGGTTTGACTCGGGTGCTATGCCTTACGCTCAAAACCACTATCCATTTGAGAATCAAGACGCTCCACGCACCGCAGACTTCATTTCTGAGGGTGTGGATCAAACACGCGGTTGGTTCTTCACCCTCCACGCTATCCATACGATGATTGAAGGCAGCGTGGCATACAAGAATGTCATCAGCAACGGACTCGTACTCGATAAGAACGGCAATAAGATGTCTAAGCGTCTCGGCAACGCAGTTGACCCATTCGGCGCGTTGGACAAGTACGGAGCAGACGCGGTGCGCTGGTATATGCTCACCAACTCCAGCCCATGGGAGAACCTCAAGTTCGACCCAGAAGGTGTAGATGAGATCCGCCGCAAGTTCTTCGGTACACTGTATAATACCTACGGTTTCTTCGCCCTCTACGCCAATGTGGACGGCTGGAATCCCGAAGCCGGTTGCCCTACATCGGATGCCGGTTGCCGGATTCCGGATGCCGAAATCGACAAATGGGTCCTCTCCCGCCTCAACTCCCTCATCAAAGAGGTAACCACCGCCTACGAAGCATACGAACCAACCAAAGCAGGTCGTGCTATCTCGGACTTCGTGCAAGACGACCTCAGCAACTGGTATGTGCGCCTCAACCGCAAGCGTTTCTGGGGTGGCGAGATGGACGCTGACAAACAAGCAGCCTACTACACCCTCTACACCTGCCTCAAGACCGTGGCACAACTCATGGCACCTAACGCACCATTCTACGCCGACCGCCTGTACCGCGATTTGACCGATGAAACCGTGCACCTCAGCACATGGCCTGTGGCAGACGAGGCACTCATCAACCTCGAGCTCGAGCGCAGTATGTCGCTGGCACAACAAGCCACCTCTATGATTCTCTCACTCCGCAAGCGTGCTGAGAAGAACGTGCGCCAACCACTCCAGAAAGCCGTTATCCCCGCACCTGACCAAGAGACCCTCGAGGCACTTCTCCGCGTAGAAGACCTCATCAAGAGCGAGGTAAATGTCAAGGAACTGGTTATCGTGCGTGCCGAGGATTCGGAGATCAAGCTCGTGAAGAAGATCAAACCAAACTTCAAGGTACTCGGCAAGAAAGTCGGCGGAATGATGAAGCAACTGGCTGCTGCCATTGCTCAAATGAGCCAAGACGATATTTCAACTTTTGAAACTACTGGAACTTTTGAACTTTGCAACTACGCGCTCGTCGCGGAGGATGTGGATATCATCACCGAGGATATGCCAGGTTGGCTCGTAGCCAACAACGGTACCATTACTATCGCTCTTGATATTGAACTCACCCCTGCATTGATTGAGGAAGGTATCGCACGCGAACTCATTAACCGTATCCAAAACCTGCGCAAGTCTTCTGGCTTGGAGATCACCGACCGCATTGCTGTGCAACTGGAGAACCGCGAGGAGATCGCCGCAGCAGTCACCAACTGCAACGACTATATCGCTTCGCAAGTCCTTGCCACGTCACTCACTTTGACGGACAACCTCACCGATGGCACCACCCTCGAGATGGACGGCTATACCGTTGCTTGCGTCTTGGAGAAAGCGTAAACAAGTGAGAGATACAATTTAGGTCACTCCTATAAATATTTGCGTAATGCAAAAGTACATTAACGCAATATTAAACCACATCCCTAATATGCGGACAATAATCTGCGTATTAGGGATTATGTGTTTCTTGACCTCGTGCCACGGAGTCCCCCATGAAACTCGTTTCATGGGGTGTCTTCACTGGCACGAGTCGAAAGAGATAATCGCTTTGGCAGATAGTTTGGATCAGACGGAGCATGTGATATATGATGATACCGCAGCGCTGAGCAAAGCGATACGCTGCTTGGACAATCCATTTGGCAGAGTGATAATGCGCAATACACTCGGCAAGGCGTATTACTATATGGGGCGGAACTATAGTCTATCTAATCAGATTCCTGAAGCAGCCGATTGCTATATTGAAGCCGACCGTTTGCAGATTGATGACCCTATATGCAGAGGACGCATAAATAGCAATATGGGTTATATCTGTACGCAAAATAATAATGACAGTTTGGCATTGATATTCTACGAGCGTGCAAGTGAGGATTTCAAAGAAAGCGGGAACGAATGGCGATATGCGCACAGTTTATTGGATAGAATAGAGTTTAATGTTAAACTTCATCACTATATTGTAGCGGATAGCCTTTTACAAGTAGCACAAACCTATTCTTTGGATAGTGCGTACCAAGCACGCTACTACGAAACTTGCGGACTATACCACTACGAGCAGCAGCAATACGATTCGGCATTAGTGTATTTTGAACGAGGATTAGATTATTGGCAGAGTGAGGAAGATAAGTGCTTTAGTTATTTGAAAATGCTGCAAATATATCTTGATATCGACGCATTAGACAAAGCATTGCTTTTCGCTCAATATATTGTTGAAGAATCGAATAATCCTAATTATTTAATCAATGCTTACTATTGCTTGATGCAAGATGCAAAAGGCAAGAACGATGCAGGACTATTAAGCCAATATGCTCATGCACGCACTGATGCACAACGATTGTTGCGTGAAAGTATGAGACAAGATGCTGAGGCACTACTTCTATTAGAGGAGTATTTACACAATCCACACCCTTGGCGATGGGTATGGATAACATTTTCTATCATAATAACCATATGCATCTCGTTTGCCATAGGAATATGGATTTATCGCCAACAATCCTATACAGCGCATCAACAGATAGATACGCTGTTGATGCAGTTGCAAAATCAAGAGGAAAGACTTGTCCGTGAATTACATTATCATAGGCAAAAAAAACAAATAGCGCAGGCTCAAAATAGATATCGCATCCCACAGAATCGTTGGCAGGAGTATTCGGTGTTGAGAAGAGATTTAGATTATTGCTTGCATGATTGGATAGAAGCTTTGGATAAGTTGCCATTATTAGATCGAGAAAAAATATTTTGTATACTAAGTCTTGTTTATTCGCATTTAACTGATGTGGATATTGCGGGGTATATGTGCTATAGCAAATCTGGCATTCGTATGCTAAAGAATCGAATACTCAAAAAAACAGGCATATCTGCTGCTGAATTCTCCGATTTCTTACAAAATCTCACTTATCTACCATAATTATTGTTTTTGGAGTATGTTAACGGATGTATTTTTATTGTGTTGATAATCAATATAATAACAATACTGTAATGTTAACACGTGCTACAAACTATTGCATATTTCATAGTATTGTTGTAACTTTGGCGCGATTTTAATCAACCGAATAATTAACTTATAAATTTAATGGTCATGAAAAACGTATCATGTTTAATAAAATTATCACTATGCCTGTTGATAATGTTTATAACCAATAGTTGTTGGTCTAAACAAGGTGGAATGGCTTCGTCCAATCCTTATCAGGTTCGTTTGATTAAATTCAAAAACCCTGATTATAAAGATTACATACTTGCTTATTATTCGCCCAAACACTCAACTAATCCGGATGTGGCTAATCCTAAAATGGTTCGCTTCAATATGTGTGTTGCTCATCCGCTACATCCTTCTCAACAAAATTGGGAATTTTCTTTCCCTGAAAGCCATCATACTCCTTATTGGGAATTGCCTGATAATTGGTTATTAGTAGATTGGCGGTGGTATCTATTTCCATACGATTGGGAAACTTCGGTTATAATTGACAAGAATTGGGATGAGTTGCAAGATAGTGATGGTTGGTGGTCTAAAGATATGATTTTAGATAATGATCCTATAGCCGAATGGAAGGATATTCAAGTGGAAAATATAGAGAGATATCTTGAAAAGAACTACTCTGTAGATGAGGTTTCACTCATTATTGAAACGCGTAAGGAATCAGGTTTTTATGACACCATCCGACCCCAAAAATACGATTTCTGTCTATGTGAAGTACCCGATAGGATGGATTCTATCTGGAGTGAATTGCAAGCGGATTTATCCATAGTGATAAATGAAGGTAATATTGAAAAAATACATTAATCTTGTAGTTTATGAAACGATTGATTTTTTTAACTCATTAGTGCACTATATGGACAAAAATATGAACGCAATTTTAATAGCGTTGTTTATTGGGATGTTCATGTTTTCGTGTACGCCTATAAATAATTTAGAAGACCCTCAAAAGGATGTTGATACAGTTGTAGATCCTAAATTATTACTCGGATATTGATAAAGATATAAAAGATGTAAGGAAACTTCTTTATATTCGTAACAGAATACACCTATTTCCCTCACCCAGTTCCTAATGAATTAGGTGAGGTTTTTATTTCAGTAGGGTGACAATGATGGATTGCTATTTTCCTACCTTTAACTTCCACATTTTGATTGGGTTGCTAATGCGCCGAGCGCATTCTTCCAACCCAAACAAAATATACCCATCGATTTTTATTTATTTTTGTAGCTCGCCTGCGAGCGTATTTTTGTTATAAAAATAAAATCAGTATCAACCCATATATAGCCACAAAGCAAGTAATTTGATACAAAAATATCAAAGATATTTGTGTATTTGAAAAAAAAATCGTAACTTTGCGCGATTTTATTAACTATACTATGTATATGACAAGAAAACTTATTTTTTCAACCGTATTAGCCATGGTAGCCATTGCCATGACTTCCTGCTTTGGTCCAAACAACGAAGAACCTACCTTCAAGCAAGCAGACCTGCTCGGTTTGTGGCAAGAAAAAGGCACAGACGCCTTTGTTCGCTTCACCAACGAGGCAGATGATAGTGGCGAATATAAGTATGGCCGCGAATGGGATGAGAGCGAAGATATATTCGAATCAGACCTCCAACCCCACGGCAACGGTTGGTTCAAGTACAAACTCGTGAAAAGCGACCTCACCGAAATACACCTCATGGACAACGGTGGCGCAGAAGTACCAAAAATATATGTTGTAACCAAACTCACCGCTGGTGACTTGGAATACAAAGATGACATGGGTACAACACACCTGTTTGAAAAAGTATTGGAAACGAAGTAACCCACAAAAGGCAATAGTATGAAGAAAGCACTAAAGATATTCGGTATCACCTTAGGCAGTATCATTGGCATGGTACTATTGGTGGTTGGTTTAGCTATATGGGTAGTATTTACTCCCGAGCGTTTAACCCCCATTATACGCAATGTGACAAGCGAATATGTGAAGTGCAACCATACCATTGGCAAAGTAGAACTAACCTTCTTCTCTACTTTCCCGCGTTTTGGCTTGTCCCTCGATAGCATTTATGTGGTAAATCCCACAGAAGGTGCACCCAGCGACACCGTTGTGGCTATCCCACATGCAGACCTGAGCGTGAATGTCACAGACTACCTCATGCACAACAACCTCACCCTGCATACCCTGTCCATACCTGACCTACAAGCCAACATTTACATAGCCACTGATGGCAAAGCCAACTACGATGTCTTCGCCCTCACAAGCGACACCACCGAAACACAGGATACTACCTCTTCAGCACTACCCTTCAACGCCATTCAGGTGGATGAACTGAACATATCTGCTCAACAACTACGCTATATCAGTCTGCCCGACTCAATGGATATAGCCCTACACCAAGCAACCATTAGTGCCACCGTTGCCAACTGGGAGAACATGCAATTAGCCCTCCACATGGCTGATATAGATGCTACCATAGGTGGCGAACAACTGGCGCAAGACCTGCGCGTAAACGCCACTATCCCTGCGGCAATTGACATGGCAAGCATGCGCGTCACATTGCGCGATGCACACCTATCAGCCAATGCCCTTGAACTGGCGCTAAACGGTTGGGCAGAACTGGGCGATACCCTGCAAACAGACATGCGCCTAACGCTCAACGATTGGGCAATCGACTCAGTACTGGCATTGCTGCCAATATCCCTCGACAAAGATATCACACAATTGGTAAAAGGTGGTACATGCACCTTAGATGCCACGGCCAAACTCAACATGGCAGATGGCGCTGCTTCTGAGGTACTCGTACATAACATAGCAGCCCATGTGAAGCACACCGATTTGCAAGCAAAGGGTACCGTGAAGGACCCATTGGGCAAACTATGGGCAAATATTACTGCCGACATGAATGTGCTAATAGCCGATATCAAAGCGTTCTTGCCAAAAGATATGCACATTGCAGGTCGTGTCAAAGGCAACGCCTCGGTACAGATGTACCTTGATGACCTCATGGCTATGCAGTTGGAAAAAGGCAAAATCACAGGCGACATGCAGTTGGTCGGTGTAAACTACCGCGCAGATGGCATGGCTGCTACATTGCCTAACAACCGCCTACAATTCCAAATACCTAATGCCCAACCTTCGCGCAAAGAAGTGGACTGGTTGGCTGCCACTTTGCATACCGATGGTGGCGAGGTCACTATGGATCAACCATTAGCAGCCACCTTTGGCAAAACCAACATTTCCATTGAAGCAAATAACATATTGGGCAACGACCCTTGGTGGCATGCTACTATAGCCCTACAATCCACTCAGCAACTCCATGCCACTATGGACAACATGGATATCACCATTGCACAACCTAACATTAAAGCATACGCAGCCTATCATACCCAAGACACCAGCATTATGCCGATATTGGATGCACAGTTGGCATTCGAGCGTGTACATGGATATTATACCAACATACAGGTGGACATACAACCTTCTACCCTCACCGCCAAACTGCAAGCCCCTCGTCTGCAAGCCAGTTTGCAAACCGAAGCATTGGCAGCACACATGGGCGAAGAAATGCACATTAAGACCGGACAAGTGGCCATGACCGCAGCAGCACGCTATAACAAGAATGGTGGCGACAACCTGTTGCTGAAATGGAACCCACGACTATCAGCAGACATGCATACCGCAGAAGTAGCATTGGCTGACTGGGAGCAGAAAATCATTATACCCGAGATTGACTTCACCTACTCCAACCGCGATTGCAAGATTGAGCAGTCCAAGATTATCGTTGGCAATAGCGACTTCGCACTCACAGGTGAACTCAAGAATATCGGCCGTTGGCTACGCGATAAAGGTGTACTCGAAGGCGAACTAACCTTCGAGAGTGAACATACAGATATTAACGAATTGTTGGCATTGCTGTCCGCAGACGAAGCTTCCGAGGAAGAATCCACCTCGCAGATCGACGCCACCTCAGCTCAGCCGACACAACCCACCGACAGTGCCTCACTTAGCGAAGAGACAGAGCCATTTATCGTTCCTACCAATGTAGACTTGGTGCTGAACACACGCATTAAAGAGGCCCATGTGTTCGAGCAAACAGCGCGTAACTTGGGAGGAAAAGTATATGTAAGAAATGGCGTATTGGTAGTAGAGGAGATGGGCTTCATTTGCAACGCTGCCAAATTGCAACTCACTGCCATGTACCGCACACCACGCAGAAACCACATTTATGTAGGCTTTGACTACCACATGCTGGATATCAATATCCAAGAGTTAATAGGTATGATTCCGCAACTGGATTCCATGATGCCTATGCTCCGCTCCTTCAAGGGCGAAGCCGAGTTCCACCTCGCAGCCGAAACATACACCAACGCCCAATACCAAATCAAGCCCTCCACCATTCGTGGCGCTGCCAGCATTTTCGGCAAAGACCTCGTGGTCATGGACAACGAGACCTTCAGCACCATATCCAAACTGCTCATGTTTAGCAAGAAAACCGAAAACAAAGTGGATAGCATATCCGCCGAAATGACCCTCTACAAGAAGGAGATTGACATATATCCCTTCTGCGTATCCATTGACAACTATATGGTGGCACTCGGCGGACGACACAACCTGGACATGACCTTCAACTACGATGTGAATGTCCTCTCGCCCATATACTTAGGTGTGAATGTATCGGGTAACTTGGATGACCTGAACATTAAACTCGCGCCCTGCCGATTCGCCAAGGACTTCAAACCACTCTTCCACCGCAAAGTGGATACCCAATCCGCCGAAATACGCAGCATGATTCGCGAATCCATGCGGAAGAATGTGAAACTATAATAACAAAACAATAACCACAATGAAAAAAATCTTATTCTTGAGCCTTGCGCTCGTAACGCTTATGGCATGTACTAAAAACGAGAACCCATTGCTCGTTGAGCAGAACACTCCTTATGGTGTACCTGCTTTCGACCAAGTGAAAATCGAACACTATCTGCCTGCTTTTGAGAAAGCTATCGCAGAGAACGAAGCAGAGATTGCTGCTATCGCTAATAACCCCGAGGCACCTACCTTCGCCAACACTATTGAGGCACTCGACCGCAGCGGCGAACTCCTCAACAAGGTAGTAGGTGTATTCTTCAACGTCATTGAGGCAGACGGCAACGACGAGATGAACGCTATCGCAGAGGAAGTGTCCCCTAAACTCTCCGCTTTGAGCGATGGTATCATATTGAACGATGCGCTCTTCCAACGCGTAAAGACCGTATATGATGAGCGCGAGAGCCTTGGCTTGAACGATGAGCAAATGCGTCTGCTCACCGAGACTTACAAGTCCTTTGCCAACAATGGTGCGAACCTCCCAGAGGATAAGAAAGCACGCCTGAAAGAGATCAACCAAGAGTTAGGCTTGCTCTCGTTGCAATTTGGCAACAATGTAGTGGCAGAAACCAATGCTTATCAACTCTTTATCACCGATGAGGCAGAACTCAAAGGTCTTCCAGAGAGTGCCAAAGCCGCTGCAAAAGAAGAAGCAGTGGCCGCTGGTCGCCCAGATGCATGGCTCTTTACTCCTAAGCGCACCAGTTTCACCCCAGTACTCCAATACTGCGAGAACCGCGACTTGCGCAAAGAACTCTTGATGGCATATACCACCCGTGGTAACCACGACAACGAGCATGACAATAAGAACATTATCATTAAGACCATGCAACTGCGCGTGGAGAAAGCACAACTCTTTGGCTATACCAACCCTGCTGACTATATCCTCGCTGACTGTATGGCACACGATGCAAAGACGGTAGATGCTTTCCTCGAGTCGGTATGGACACCAAGCTTGGCTGCTGCCAAACGCGAGGCTGCTGAGTTACAAAAACTCATGGACAAAGACCTCCCTGGCGAGAAACTTCAACCATGGGACTGGTGGTATTATGCTGAGAAACTGCGCGTAGCAAAATACGACCTCAACGAGGAAGAGTTGAAACCTTACTTTGAACTCGGCAATGTACGCAAGGGCGCATTCGACTTAGCCACCAAGTTGTTTGGCTTGCAATTCGAGAAGTTGGAAGGTATGCCAGTGTATAACCCAGAGGTAGAGGTCTTCAAAGTAACCTATGCCGATGGTGGTTTGGTAGGTATCCTCTATACCGACTATTTCCCACGCGCAGGCAAGCGTCCAGGTGCATGGATGAACAACATTTGCAACCAATATATTGACGCCAATGGTGTGGACCACCGCCCAGTAATCATTAATGTAGGTAACTTCAACAAGCCTACAGCAGGCAACCCTTCACTCCTCTCTATGGATGATGTAAGCACTCTCTTCCACGAGTTTGGTCACGCGCTCCACGGGCTCATGTCGAAAGCCACCTACAAGTCACTCGCAGGTACCAACACCCCACGCGATTTCGTGGAGCTCCCAAGCCAATTCATGGAGAACTATTGCTACCATCCAGAGGTACTCAAGACCTATGCGTTCCACTACCAAACAGGCGAACTCATTCCAGAGGAGTTGGTGGCTAAGATCAACAAGGCAGGTACTTTCAACCAAGGTTTTGTACAAACCGAGTTGCTAAGCTCGTCTATCCTCGACATGGACTATCACAAGATGACCACCACCGAGGCATTTGATGTGAACGCATTCGAGGCTGAGTCCATGAAGAAGATGCACATGATTCCTGAGATCATTACTCGCTATCGCTCTACTTTCTACAATCACATTTTCACTACCGGCTACGCAGCTGGCTACTACAGCTACACATGGGCAGCCGTATTGGATGCAGATGCGTTTGCAGCCTTCGAGGAGACTGGCGACATTTTCAATCCAGAGATGGCGAAGAAGTTCGCTCGCCTCTTGGAGCAAGGTGGTACACGCGACGCGGCATTGCTCTACCAAGAGTTCCGTGGCAAGGACGCCGATCCTAAGCACCACATGAAGCGCTGCGGATTCTAATCAGACCACTGCGTTGTTAGAACGGGCTAAAAGCCCTGTTAGAAGTTAGAACGGCTACGCCTGTTAGATATCTATGGTCTAACAGCGAACAAAGTGAGCGTTCTAACAGCGAAGCGATCCAACCTCCAACAGCGAAGCGATCTAAAGTGAAATACTTCCTCAAAAATATCACACAGAAAAGTCCTTTGAGAACGGGCATACTGCTCGTTCTCGGAGGACTGATGTGGATACCAAGCCTATTGAGGGTAACGGAATCGGGCAGTAACGGAGTAGTAGCCGTATGGGTAACTTTAGGGCTCACACTACTCAATAGTTTGCTTACTACACACTATTTCTACAAAGGCAAAGAAACAAACCTACCTTCGCCCTTTGTGGGTTCCACTTATTGGTTTGCTATGTCTGCCATACCTGCTATGCATACTTGCTGGCAAGCCCAATTGGTTCTAGTAGGCATATCATTAACCATATTAACCTTACTGAAGACCGATTTCCACCACGAAGCCACCGAAGAAGCCTTCTTGGCTACCTTGATATGCTGCTTCTTTGCCCCCATGCAGTCTATCATGATTACAGGCGTCATGATGATATGGGGATACTTGCTATTCAAAGGCATAATGACATGGCGCGTATGGTTCGCCTCGTTGATTGCCATAGCAGTGCGCATTATCCTGATGGTAGGATTGCATTATTTAGGTTGGCTGAAAGGATTATGGTTAGAGAATATACCCCACCTAACAGGCATACAGTGGGGGCTTTGTGGAGTTATATTCCTCTTTACCGCCACGATGATTCTCTTACCCCTACGCAAACCCTCCGTAGCAAGTGGAACAATCTATCTCGCCCTAAGCATACTTCTAACCGCAGCAGGGGGACTATGTGTATATAATAATGTACTGACATTTATAAATTAAATCCTTATCACAAAAGAAAACACATTGGATACCATGAAACATATTCAACTCCTATTTATCTTTCTTCTCGCAATAGTAACCTTACACGCACAAGAGCCACAGCGCGAAATGCGTGCCACTTGGTTAGCAACGGTTCAGAATATCGACTGGCCTAAAACCAAAATCACCAACGATGCTACCCGCAAGCAACAGCAAAAGGAACTGACCGACATTATGGACAAACTGGTGGCTGGCAACATGCATGCTTGCTTCATGCAAGTGCGTTCGCTCTGCGATGCTATGTACCAATCCTCCTACGAACCATGGTCCACCTCATTGACGGGTACACGCGGCAAAGACCCAGGTTATGACCCATTGGCATTTGCCGTGGAAGAGGCGCACAAGCGTGGATTGGAATTGCACATTTGGGTCAATCCTTTCCGTGTAACCACCAGCGGTACACTATCAGCCTCCGATCAACTCCAACAACATGCGGGCGAATGGATAATCAAATATAATAATGGCTCGTTCAAAGGGCAAATCATTGACCCCGGTTACCCGCAGGCGCGCGCGTATGTAATTAAGGTATTGATGGAGATTATCAATAACTATGATGTGGACGGTATCGTCATGGACGACTATTTCTATCCATACGGTGGTACCACGACCGAAGATGCTGCTTCCAAAGCATTATACAAGCCCAATAATGTCATAGATGTCAATCAAGATGGCGATACCGATGACGATTGGCGCAGAAGCAATGTGGATATGTGCCTTCAAGATTTATACGATACTATCCAAGCCGTAAAACCTTGGGTGCGTTTCGGAATGGGTACTTTTGGTATTTGGAGTACCCAACAAAAAGCAGCAGAGGCATACGGCATTACCCTGCCAAATGGTATTCGTGGCTTGGATGACTACGATGTGCAGGCATGCAACCCCGTGGAATGGGTGAAGCATGGCTATGTGGACTACATTAATCCACAACTCTACTGGTCCACCAATGTGGCAGCACAAGACTATAGTGTGCTCTGTAAATGGTGGGCAAAGGATGTATGCGAACACTTCTCCAATCAGTTGCCCGATGGCAAAAAAGTGCATTTCTTCATTTCGCAAGCCGCTTATCATGCGTATGACGGCTATACTGGATATGATGCAGGAGTAGGAGAGATCCAAAAGCAGATTGATGTGAACCGCGCAAACCTTTCTTCGGGTTATACGGGTTCCGTATTCTATAATACTTCTGCCTATTGCAAGATGTACGACCAGTTGGCAGCATCACATTTCCAACAAAAAGCCTTGCCACCTGCCATGGATTGGAAAGTAAAAGAGACCTTAGATGCCCCCACCAACTTGATGGTTGATGGCAACACGATCTCTTGGGAGTACCCTACATGGGACATTTATCCCTCTGCTAACCGATTCACAGTATATGCCTATCCCAAGGGCTTGGACTTTGCGAGTGCCAAGAAGGACGGCAGATACTTGCGTAATGTGGTCTATGGACAGTCTTGCACATTGGATATAGAGGAACTGGGCAGTATGACCGTAGCCGTATGCACCTACGACCGCTTTGGCGTGGAACACGGCGTGGCAATATGGAACGAAGGACAATTCCCCGAATCAGACCCTAATGCTACCGAAATCACATGGGTGCTGAATGGCGGCGAACTGAAAACACAACTCCTGACCAGCAACAATACCTTGTGGGAAGCATGGAAGCCCGATTATGTGACCTTCTATAAGAATCTATACGGAAATCAATTCATACCTTCCGATGACCGCCCTATTGAGGATGTATTGGGCTTTACATGGATTAACTCATTGGGCAAAGGCGTAGCAGCCGACTTTATGATGCAATCACCCGATTGGCAATGGTTGAGAGATTATATGCTGGCGGAGGCAGATGCACAATACGAAACCATTAGCAGCGACAACGATTGGCGATATAACCTCTACTCCTTCTTCAACTGCGCTGATGCAGCCTATCGCGTGGACGGCTATCGTGCTGGCTACACAGTGGACTTCCGTGAGGCTGGTAAACCCGAAGCATGGAACCCCTACTATGGTACGGGCGAAGAGGTGGATGTAGAATTGCCCTCGCAAGTGGCGGAAACCTATATTTTGCCTACGCCTACCCACCCTGATGGCAAAGCGTTCTTGGGTTGGTACACCAATGCTGGCTTCGCAGGCGAGAGTGTGATTGCTATACCCGCGGGCTGGGTAGGCACACTCTATGCGCGCTGGGAAGGTATGGCTACTGCCATTGAGTCTATTGCAACAAGCACAGACACACGCATTTATGACATGATGGGTCGTATGGTGGGAACGGATAAAAACGCTATTGGACAAGGCGTATTTATCCTACAAGAAAATGGAAAACGAATACAAATTATTCGATAAACAAAACTTTTTTAATTAACAATCTTTATTATTAACTTTAAATCCAAAAACGCATGAAGAAAACAATGCTTTTTGTGGCAGCTTGCTTGATGAGTTTAGCTGCCAGTGCACAGGTACTCGAAGTGGTATCCATGCACAAACTGCCCGTTCCTGCGCAAGCAGAGATGAAGGTAGCAGGCGTAAGCCCTACAGGTGAGTATATCTTGCTTACCTCAGGCAGCAACAAAGGTCTCCAACGCTATGACCTTGCAACCCAACAAACAACTGTACTCTCTACCGAAGAAGGTGCAGGCTACAATGTGCAAGTTAGCAAAAACGGACAAGAGTTGGTTTACCGTGAGACCCACATTGGTAAAGACAACTTGCGCAAACACAACATCGTACGCAAGAATCTTGCTACCGACAAAGTGTCCACCGTTGCTCGTGCACAACGCACTATCAGCCGCATGGCTACATCCGACAACCTGACCACCGTTTCAATCCAAAATCGTCTTATCGTATTGAAACGCAATGGTTTGACCACCACATTGGCTCCTAATGGTAGCCACCTCAGTTACATTTGGCCATCTGTATCTCCAGACGGCACCAAGATTTGCTACTATGTATGCGGTAATGGTTGCTGGGTAGCTAACATCGATGGTAGCAACCCTCAATACATTGGTCATAAGGTACAAGCCGCTAAGTGGTTTGACAACAACACATTGGTAGCTATGGCTACTTATGATGATGGTCACTTCACTACCGCTTCTAACATTGTGGCTTACACATTGGACGGTAAGAAGCAAGTATTGACCAACGATGATATGATTGCCATGTATCCTTATGCTATGGATAACGCCATCGTATTCTCAACGATCGAAGGTGAAACTTATATGTTGAACGTAAAATAAGCTGACGCGTTATGAAAAAGATTTTTATGATTCTTGCAGCAGCGCTGCTATGTATGTCAATGTCAGCAAAGGATTTGACTGGCATCAAGTTCTATGTGAACCCTGGTCACGGTAGCTTTGGTCCTAACGACCGCCCTATGGCTACTATCCCTTATCCAGCATTGCCTACTACAGGTATGCCTGATACTTGCGGTTTCTACGAGTCAAACACCAATATGGTGAAATGTTTGTACCTTGGTGCTAAGTTACAAGCCATGGGTGCAGAGGTAATGTACTCTCATGTTGAGTGCGGTCCTTGGCCTTACACAATGGTAAATGGTGATTATCCTGATTATACCTACAATAAGGGAGGATCTATTGCAAACCCTGAGTTGGGTTGGCAATATACTGATGGCTACTACTGCCACCCAGATATTGAGAAATACAACCGTGACTTGGTTGAGATTACCGAGGAGGTTGAGGCAAACAATATCGACTACTTTATCTCTGTTCACTCCAACGCGAACACTGAGGGTAGCACCGCAAACTTCCCATTGATGCTCTACCGTGGTCCAGACTCTTACACCACTGCAAATTCTGTAGATGGTGCTGACTATGTAGAGGGTAGCTACGAGAAGGCTAAATATTGCAACGAGGAGAAACTCAAAATCATGAAGGCTGGTATTGATGTACCATCTTCTACCGCTCTCAATATCCGTGGTGACTGGAACTTCTACGGTAGTACCAGCACTCGTACCCACGATAATGGAAAGACTTATAAGGGTTACCTCGGCGTATTGAAACATGGTGCATCTGGTTTCTTGTCAGAGGGATACTTCCACACTTATCAACCAGCTCGTCACCGTGCATTGAACCACGACTATTGCAAAATGGAAGGTCTTGATTACTACCGCGGTATCGTAAATTACTATGGTGCAGACAAAGAGACTGTAGGTTACATCGTTGGTACTGTGAAAGATAAAAATAATAAGATGAGTCACAAACTCTTTACCTATCAACCAAAATCAAATGACCAATGGGTACCATGTAATGGTGCAGAGGTTATCTTGAAGAAGGGTGGCGTAGAGGTAGCTCGTTATAATGTGGATACTTGCTACAACGGTATCTTCGTGTTCCAAGGCTTGGAGCCAGGTGATGACTACTCTTTGGACGCAAGTTGTGATGGTTTCGATCCATTGGGCGATGAGTACAAAGTTCCTTTCTCAGTAAAGGCAAATGAGACTACTTATCCAATGATTTACTTGGTAGATACCGCATGGGTAGCTCCTACCATTGAGTATGTGGATTATCCAGACCCAGAGCAACCAGCATACCTTGGTTTGCCAAGCGTATTTGAAATGACTGCTCAAGCAGATCGCGACTATACAGAGGTAATCAAGGGTACTGTTAAGCGTACTCTCCAAAGTGGTGACTCTACTATCATCCTCTCTCACGAGGAAGATGGTACCGCTCATATCTATTTGGTAAAGAGCAGCTTGAATACTATTGATACTATCTCTACCGTTGGTATTATTCCAGTAGATCCAGATAATGTAGGTGATTATTTGGCATTGTCTGATATTGCTTTGACATGTGATGGCAAATTGGTAGGTATGAACTACCTCCGCTGCCAATATGGTGATGATCAAGTAGATGCAGGTTACAAACGTGGTGTGAAGAACTTCTATATCTGGGATGCTCTTGCTGGCGACCCACGCGTATGGTTTACCGCTAATGATGCAGCTAACTCTTACCGTACAGACGCAGGTTATACCTTTACCGTATTGGGCAAATCAGCAGATTGCCAAGTACTTGTTTCAAGCCGTCACTACAATGCTTCTTCAGGTGGTGGTGCTTTGCGTTGGTCTTGCTACACAGTAACCGATGGAGTTCCAAGTTATGTATATTATGGTTATAGTATCTCTGCTTCAGAGAATCCTCCATTGGATGCTTCACGCGATGGTGAGAACATCCAAGTAACTTTGTCTCCACGTGGTGAGAAGAAAGACTTTATCTTTGATGCTAACTTGGTTAACCCAATGGAGTTCCGCATACCAGCATCTCAAGGTCAAGACGTAACTATCTTGGGTACTCTTCCTGCAGAGTTGATGCATGTGAAGTTCAATGGTGCTACCTATTTCAAGTATGCTAAACGCAGTTTGATGGCAGCTCCTACAACTGATGCAGAGGGTAAAGTAACAGGCGTACAAGTATTGGATATTACCGATGGTTTGGACGCAGCTAAGGTGATTAAGACTACCAATACTACTTTGGCTGCTCCAGTAGAGGCTACTTATGCAGCAGCAACAGCAAAAGTAAAAGGTACAGACTTGTATCTCTACTTGTTGGTAGATAACAAATTATATAGCTTTACTACCGTAGGCGTAGCTCAACCAGTAGTACCAGCAATCTTGGCTTACAACTTGAATGTAGTAGCCGAGGGCGAGAACTATGTATTCACTTTCGATGCTAACGCTGATGCTTTGGCTGCTGAGTTGGTATTCTACGCTGCTGGCGAAGAGGTAGGCACATTGCCTGTAGAGGTAGTTAAGGGTGCTAATGCTATCACCGTGGCTGCCAACACATTGCCAGGTGCAGAAGGTCAAGAATTGACTTGGGCTGTTAAGTTGGACGGTGGCGCTATCGCTAATTTCGGTATCATTGCTTCTGAGACTTCATTGATTGAGAGCAGCACTTCTCGTTTGTTCAATGCCGTAAGCACCAACCCAGAGTTGGATAACTTCGGTAAGATCTATATCATGCACCGTGCAGGTTCTTCTGCTTCTGCTAATGCTCCAAAGAGTGGTATTTGGGAGTTCGACCACAACTTGGCAAAACAAAACACCGAGGCTTACAAGGGTGGTGTAGAGAAGTTTGGTAACCCAACTCGTATGAGTATGGACCGCGAGGGTTATCTCTATATCGCAGACTGGGCAGATGGTAACTCGGGTATCTTCATGGCTAACACTGCGGATATGACCCAACCATTCACTCAATTCTTCGCAGGTACACGCGAGAGCAATGGTGCGTTCAACAACAATGGTGTTTACACAGGTTCTTCTACTCCTGGTTGCTATGTATATGACAACGGCGAAGAGGTTAAGTTGTTCGTTTACAACGAGGATGCTAAGGGCACATTGCCTGCAAATGGTATGGCTGTTTACAACATTGGTCAAGAAGATGGTACTATCCTTCACCAATGGGAGACTGCTCCATCTGCTGTTTATACATTGACTGGTCAAGCCAACACCGAGGGTAACCCATGGGGTACCAGCCACGGCTTCTTCGTAAGTCAAGTGCGTACTTCGGGCAACAACAATAGCGGTGCCACTTCACTCAAGTTCTACTCTAACGATGGCGCAGAACAAATGTCTTCTGCTTCTGATGAGTACAAAGAAATCATCACTGGTTCTAACGCAGGTGGTTATGTAGTATCTGCAGATGAGTCTGTATTGGTATTCAACGACGGTGATTTGCAGTTCTTGGTATTTGATATCGCTTGGGAAGGTGACAAACCAGTATTGACACTCCGCTATACTATCAAGCACGGTATCTCTACTATCCGTCAAATGAACTGGGATTATGCGGGTAATATCGTATGTTCTGGTGACGCAGGTATCCATGTAGTAAGTCTGCCAAAGGCTGAGAACGTAACGGTAGTACCTGCTAAGAAAGCCCTGACAGTGGTTGTTGGTGGTGTAGGTACAAGTGTTGAGAATATTGAGACTGAGGCTAAGTTGGACATCAACGCTCCAATGTATGATGTATTGGGTCGCTTGGTTGACAAGACCTACAAGGGTATTGTAATCCAAAACGGTCAATCATTCTTGCTCAAGTAATCCTTTCGGATTGATTTGATTGGAGGTGCTCAACGCCAGTTGGGCACCTCTTTTTTGTATTCTTACGCCTTTACCCTTTTTCTGACACCAGTCAAAAAAAGGTAGCCTATGACAATAAAATTAAACTTTTTTTGCACATATAGATTTTTTTTCGTACCTTTGCAGTCGATTCTTGCGCTGGAGGGAGTATGTCCTGCGAAAAGCGTTTCGCAAAGGTTCTTTCTTGGGTAGGTTTCGGACATATTGAAATAGCGTTTATTGACGCTTTGCGTTTGACACACGAAACTTCGCAACTTTCGGAATTAAAAGTCAAAATCAAAGTAATCAGTAGATGCCTATGGGTGTGATTATATCCATGCTGCGCTTGTATAGTGCAGTGTGTTGTCATACCAGCGTAGGTTTCCTGTTGTTTATTTGACTTTTAAGGCAATGCGAAGGCCTCGTGTGTGAATAAGCAACACGAGGTCTGCGCTTTTTGTATGTATATGTGAAACGGAATGTAGATAAAATATCAAATAAGTATGAGAAAAACGAGAGTATTAGTAACACTGCTGTGCTTGTGGCTGGGGTTGATGCCATTGGCAGCGCAGTCGGTGAAGATTATCAATGAGTTGGAGTTAAATCCTTTTGCTTCTGCATTGGCTCTTTATAAGAACGAGTTTGGCTCGTTTGAGAACCACGCTTTAGACATCCCTTTTCCTTATGCTGTTATTCGCATGCACTTGGAGGGTAGCGGTCCCGCTGTGCGCGAAGCCAAAGAACGACTGACATTGGATGTGGGTCAGATGTTCCGTGTAGAAAGCCGGGTGACGACCTATTCTAATCAGATTGTGTTTTTGGTGAAGGCCAAACGCCTGTATATGTTGATTGACTGTGGCGATGGCTGCGAGAAAGTGTTACTGAGCAATATGCAGCAACTGGGTTCCAATTGTGTATATGATTGTACGGTGCAGTATCGTTCGGTGGCAGATGAACAACCGGTGGCCCTTGTGGATGCGGAGTCTTTTAAGCAGGAGCTTCTGAACGAATTGGCAGGTATGTTGAAAAAGCAAGAAGAAACTCAACCACAAATAGAGGAGCCAGTTCAACAAGATACAATAGTAGAACCAATACAACCAGTGCAACCAGTAGAGAAAGTAGAGGAATCTAAGCCTAATTTGAAAGATATAAATATTAGAACGATGGTATTGGGTCAGTTGGGTTATTCGCTTGCGCCCCAACTGAGTTACGGTTTGATGTTTGCACAAACATATGGTCCTTATGGTTGGTATATTAATGGCCGCAGCAATTTTAATTTCACCAAGCCGAGCGATGGGTTATCCTGCACAGAAGGAGGATGGATAGGAGACGAATTACCATTCTATAAAAGCTCAGCAGCCTCTGTGTGGCATGTAAATGCGGGCTTTGTTTGTGATGTATTAGCAATAGCCCTTAAACCTGAAAATAAGTTTCACTCTGTTGGATTATATATGGGTGCAGGTTATGGCAAATATGAACGCTTATGGCAGATGTCGGATAATAGATGGGTAAGATACGCTCCTACTTTTACTTCAGGAGTAAGCGTGAATGCAGGTGTTATCGGTAGTTTTTATGGTGTAACATTGATGGTTGGTGTAAATACTATCAATTTCAACTATATGGAAATAGAAGTTGGTTTAGGTTATATGTTCTAATTTATTTTAAGTAAGTTTATTATGAAAAGTACTCGTATATATCAATATATTCTTCTGATTATTAGTTTGTTATTTGTAACCACTACATGTCAGCGTGAAGAAGAAGTAGCAATAGCCGAGGTGTCGGTTAAAAACCAGCAGTTTGAAGTGCAATATACTAGGGCTCAATTATCTTGTGCTTTTGAAAGTAATGCCACATTCAAAAAGGCGGTTGTTTATTACTCGGCTGATATAACCTTTGAGGAGTATCAATCACAAGATATGACCAAGCAAAAAGATGGTTCTTGGTTGGTGGAATTAGAAGATTTGATAAATGATACTACTTATTATGTTCGTTATGAGGTGTTAAATAGTTATTCTAATTTCACAATCGAACAGATAGATACTTTTGCCACCCACCCCTTTGAAGCACCTATCTTATCATCCACAATCGTATTAGATACCACATCAAATACGGCATCTATAGCAGGCAAAATCATCTCTAATGGCGGTCTTCCTATTACGGAATGTGGTGTATGCTATAGCCTCTCGGCTAATCCTGTATTGGAAGATAGTATGTATGTTGTATGTAATCAAGCATTGGATTCTTTTGTGTGTGAATTAAAAGAATTGAATGTGGTTACTACCTATCATGCGCGTGCGTACGCGAAGAATGAAAAAGGTGTATCTTATGGTGATGAAGTTCGTTTTACCACATTGAGTACTACTGCCACAGTAGGTGCCATCGCTCCTACGGATATTGCCTTAACTTCGGCAACCATCGCAGGTGAAATTATATCCGATGGTGGTGCAACGCTGACCGATTGCGGTATTTGCTATAGCATTGTAGGCACACCTACAATTGATAATGATAAGGTGTCCACATCGGCAAACATTGGTAGTTTTACTTGTCAGTTGAATGGTTTGCAAATGGGTACAACCTATTATGTACGATTGTATGCCACTAATGCCAATGGTACGGTGTATAGCAATCCTGTTGAATTTACGACATTGACTACTACTGCAGAGATTATTACAACCGAAGCCACTAATATCACCGCTTATTCTGCTATCGTAGGTGGTGAGATTGTAAATGATGGTGGCGAAGCCGTTACAGAGCGTGGTGTATGTTATGCGGGAAAGACAGAACCTACAACCACAGATAGTAAAATAGCATCTGGTGAGGGTGTAGGAATATTCTCTTGTATGATGGAGGATTTACGCCCAGGCACAACCTATTACGCTCGCACATATGCCATTAACAAACAAGGTATAGCATACGGAAATGAAATAAGTTTCACTACCCTATGTGTGTTGCCAGAGGTGGTTACAACCATGCCAACCGAAGTAGGAATGACCAATGCCACTGTAGGAGGTAAGGTAACTACGGATGGTGGTGCGAAAGTAACGGAACGCGGTGTATGCTATGCTACTTTAGAAAATCCTACCATAGATAATGCTAAGAAGGAAATTTGTGGTACAGGTATTGGTGAATTTAGTGTTACATTGACAGGCTTGCAGCGTGGCACAACCTATTATGTATGTGCGTATGCTATTAATAGTGAGGGCGTAGCGTATGGAGATGTAAAAAGTTTTGTTACTTCCAGCACACATGCTACGGTGGTAACTGCCATACCTACAGGGGTAGGATTAACCGAAGCAACCGTAGGTGGTGAAGTAACAGATGATGGCGGAACCGCTGTTACCGAGCATGGTATATGTTATGGTAATGCGCCTAATCCAAGCGTGGCAGATACGAAAGTGCAAAAGGGTACGGGTGTGGGTGCCTTTACCCATAAGCTTACCAATTTGGCGATGGGTGCTACATATCATGTGCGTGCGTATGCGATAAATGCCAATGGTACTGCATACGGAGAATCTATTTCTTTTACTATGGGAACCACTACACCAAGTGTAACGACTTCTGCTGTAACGAATATTACGCCAACCACCGCCACAATAGAGGGTAATGTTTTGTCGGATGGCGGTGCTGCTGTGATTGATCGTGGTGTATATTATAGTAGCACGAATCAATATCCTACAGAGGATGATATCAAAGTATCGCAAGGTGCAGGAATAGGTGTGTTTACATGTGAACTTATTGATTTGGCATTGGGTACTACTTATTATGTACGCGCTTATGCTACCAATAGCAATGGCACGCAATATGGCGAAACGAAATCATTTACAACGGGCAGTTTGCCTGCAACATTAACCACTACTGCTGCAAGTAATATCACGATTAATTCTGCCACGGTAGGTAGTAATATCACCTCTGATGGTGGTGCTGAGATTACCGCTCGTGGTGTATGCTATAGTACTAAGGAGAATCCAACCATAGAGGACACTAAAGTATCAAGTGGCTCGGGTGTAGGTGAATTTAGTTGCGAACTGACAGGACTGACCTTTAATACTACCTACTATGTGCGTGCGTATGCTACCAATAGCCAGGGTACTGCATACGGTAATCAGATTACCTTTAAGACATTGACTACCACCCCAACGGTTGTGACCAATGCAGCAAGCAATGTAACTGCTACTTCTGCTACAGTAGGTGGTAATGTGACCAGCGATGGTGGCGCAACCATTACTGCCCGTGGTATTTGCTATGGAACAAAAGCAAATCCTACTATAGATGATAATAAGGTTAATAGTACAGGTACAATCGGAATATATACTTGCACATTGTCAGGACTGAGTGTGGCTACTAAATACTATGCGCGTGCGTATGCTACTAATGCTAATGGTACGGTGTATGGTGAGGATGTTACTTTCACCACATTGGCATCTATGGGTACATTGACCACTACTACTGCAAGCAATATCACGATTAATTCTGCCACGGTAGGTGGTAATATCACTTCTGATGGTGGTGCTGAGATTACCGCTCGTGGTGTATGCTATAGTACTAAGGAGAATCCAACCATAGAGGACACTAAAGTATCAAGTGGCTCGGGTGTAGGTGAATTTAGTTGCGAACT
>JBGVFY010000091.1:0-3644 GCA_045121435.1 Paludibacteraceae bacterium
CACCAACGAAGATTTCCGCAGTCAATTCAATTCCGATTGGGCAGGCAAACTTCTTATTGTGGTTGATGAGGTGCTGCTCAACCGCAGGGAGGATAGTGAACGATTGAAGAATCTGAGTACCACACTATCCTACAAGGTGGAAGCCAAAGGCAAAGACCGTGATGAAATTGCATTCTTCGCCAAATTCGTGCTATGCTCAAACAACGAGTATCTGCCCGTAATCATAGATGCAGGGGAAACACGCTATTGGGTACGCAAGATAAACCGCTTGCAGTCCGATGATACCAATTTCCTGCAACGCCTCAAAGCGGAGATACCCGCATTTCTTCATTTCCTCAGCTATCGCCAACTATCCACCGAGAGGGAGAGCCGAATGTGGTTCAACCCCTCATTGCTGCATACCGAAGCATTGCAGAGGATTATCCGCAGTAACCGCAACCGTTTGGAGATAGAGATGTCGGAGCTGTTGCTCGACATTATGGCGACTATGAATGTAGATAGTGTTTCATTCTGCCTTAACGACCTTATTGTGCTGCTGATGCACTCGCAGGTAAAGGTAGAGAAACATCATGTGCGTAAGGTGGTGCAAGAGTGTTGGAAACTGACACCTGCACCCAACGGACTTACCTACACCACCTATCAAGGCAACTACAACCAAAGTTGCCACTATGAGCCGATAAGGAGGGTTGGACGCTTCTATACCATCACAAAGGAACAACTCGAATCCTTGTAACACTATCTATTTTCTGTTGAATTGTTGAATATAAGTATAAACACACTGATAACAAGCAATATACACTCTCAACAAAATCTCAACAAGCCAAAAGAGAAGTTGAGAGACCGACAACGCCCGTTTATGGATTTCTCTTTTGGTGAGCAGTTTGTTGAGAAGATGTTGAGAGGTTACAATGCTGAATATAAGTATATTACATCAACGATTCATCAAATCAACAAAATTTCATTAACCTCAAAATCGTAGTAATATGACAATCAACGATGCAAAACAAATCAAGTTGGCAGACTATCTGCAAAGTTTGGGATATACTCCCGTAAAGCAACAGGGCAAAAGCCTATGGTATAAATCACCGCTGAGAAACGAAACCGATGCTTCGTTCAAGGTAAACACCGAACTTAACCAATGGTATGACTTCGGTATCGGTAAGGGCGGTAACATCATCGCATTGGCAGCCGAGCTGTACCATAGCGACAATGTAGCCTATCTGTTGGCGCGCATAGCGGAGCGGACACCATACATACGCCCTGCCACCTTTTCTTTTGGCAAGCAACAAACCTCTAATCATAGTTTTGAGGACATAAAGGTTGACGAGTTATCCTCGCCTGCACTAATCGCCTACTTTCAGGAGCGAGGTATAAACATCGAACTCGCCAAAAGAGAATGTAGAGAGTTGCGGTTTGAATATAACGGTAAACCTTACTTCACCATCGGCTTTCCGAATATGGCAGGAGGCTATGAGCTTCGCAACCGCTACTTCAAGGGGTGTCTCGCTCCAAAGGATATTACTCATATCCGACAGCAGGGCGAGCCACGAGCAGCGTGTTACCTCTTCGAGGGTTTTATGGATTATCTCTCATTTATCACCATTCGGGTAAACGACCACCCCGACGAGCCACGCATCGAGGCACAGGATTATATGGTACTCAACTCCGTCACCAACCTCTCAAAAGCGGAACGACAGCTAAGACCATACAGCAGAATCGGCTGTTTTCTCGATAACGACCAAGCAGGACAAAGAGCGTATGAGAGTCTGAAAAAGATGTTTGGAGACAGGCTTCGAGATATGTCGAAACACTATGCCGAGCATAAGGATTTGAACGACTACCTACGCTACAGAATACAAGCGAAACAGGCAGAGAAAAAATCGCAAGTCCAATCCGCAAGGCGAATGCCACAACCACAGCCGAAGAAGAAACGAGGCTTCAGGTTATAGCCCACTATAACTACACGCTTCGCTTTCGTAGTTGTGGGCTCTCCCGAGGGGATTAAGGCTTTGCCCTAATAACCCACTCAGGGCGTTTCACCCCTAAGAACCCCGACAGCAGAAGCAAGCGACCAAGAAACATAATGACCAAACGACCAAGTGAAATTGTAACCAATAAAATCAAAGAGCTATGGCAATAAAAAGCAGCATACATATCAAGCCTTGCAACATATCATCAAGCGAGGCTCACAACCTCAGAACTCCCGAATATATGCGTAATATCGGGGAGTCGAAAATCTATCTCATTCCCGAACTCGTAGCCGACAATGAGCATTGGATAAACCCTCGCTTTGGTAATTATGATTTGCAGACGCATTACGATAATATTAAGCAGATGGTGAAGGCAAAAACGGAGCGAGCGATGCAGGAGAAAGAGCGAGAACGCAAAACCAAAAGTGGCAAGATTATCAAGGTGGCAGGATGTTCTCCAATTCGTGAGGGCGTGTTACTCATCAAGTCCGACACCACATTGGAGGATGTCCGCAGATTTGGCGAGGAGTGCCAACAGCGTTGGGGTATCACACCGCTTCAAATATTCCTACACAAAGACGAGGGGCATTGGCTGAGTGGAAAGCCCGATGCAGACGATAAGGAGAGTTTTCAAATCGGTGGCAGATGGTTTAAGCCCAACTATCGCGCCCATATTGTATTCGACTGGATGAACCACGAAACGGGAAAGACTTACAAGCTCAATGATGATGATATGACACAGATGCAGACATTGCTATCTGAAATTCTATCTATGGAGCGAGGACAATCCAAAGCCGAGACGGGCAAGGAGCATTTGGAGCGTAACGACTTCATCATCGAGAAACAGCGTGCCGAACTTGAACGCATTGAGGCTGAACGGCAGCATAAGGAACACCAAATAGATATTGCCGAGCAAGAACTAAAACATGTGAAATCGGAGATACGCACCGACAAACTCAAAAGCGTGGCCACCGATGCAGCCACAGCCCTTGCAAGCGGTGTCAGTTCTCTTTTCGGCAGCGGTAAGATGAAATCATTGGAACGCAAGAACGAGGATTTAAGAGATGAAATCGCAATCCGAGACGAAACCATTGAGCAACTGCAATACAATATCAAACGAATGCAGGTGGAACATCAAAAGCAGATGCAGGAGGTTAAGAAGTCATACGAAGAGGAGAACCGCAAACAGACGGACTACATCAACAAGATTCTCTACTACTTCCCCTATGTGGAGAAACTGATGCCGATGATTAAATACCTCAGTGAAAAGATGGGCTTTACAGATGACCTTATACGGAAATTATGCGCATTCAAGGATGTATCTGTTACAGGTAAACTCTACTCATCGGAACATAACCAATCGTTTTCGGCTAACGGTGCGATTTGTTCTCTGAAACAAGATAGAGAGGGACATTTTGACCTCAATATCGATGGAGTTTCACGCCATTCGTGGTTCAGACGCAAGAAAGATGAGTTTATGGAAGCATTGGGACTGCCGACAAACAGAAGAAACCCAAATCGAGGGCTGAAACTATAAAATATCAAATAGTTATTCCAATCCATTTTTTATCAGTATCTTTGTCTCATCGTTAACCATAAAAGTCATATGAAAACATTCCAAGAAAGCATTTTTCTTCAGAAGATAAGAAGAATTACACCCATAAGCCAAGACAC
>JBGVFY010000092.1:0-4121 GCA_045121435.1 Paludibacteraceae bacterium
TCGCACTGACACTTGCGTATATGCATAATTTTTAGTACCTTTGCGCGATTTTTGTTAAAAACATATTGAGTATATGAAAAGTTTCAGCGATAGAATCAAAGAAGTCACTACCAAAGGTTGGATAGCCTGTGGCGTATGGAGCGCGATATATATTGCTTTTGTCGTGTGGGTAGCATGGGGCGACTGGGCAAGCCTCGGCTGGCTTGCACTGCTGCCTATCATCATGGATATGTTCACCACCAAGTATATCAATTGGAATTGGTGGAAGAAATACAAAACTACCAACCCCACTTTGTACACGATCTGCTCGTGGGTGGATGCCATCGTATTTGCGTTGGTGGCGGTGTATTTCATCAATGTGTATATCTTCCAAAACTACCAGATACCTACTTCGTCTTTGGAAAAGACCATGCGTGTGGGGGATTTCCTCTGTGTGAACAAGATGTGCTACGGTGCACGTGTGCCTAACACCCCACTCTCAATGCCATTGGTGCAACACACCTTCCCTTGGGGCGGCAAGAGCTATATCGAAAAGCCACAATGGGAGTATAAACGCCTCAAAGGTTGGGACAAAGTAGAGAAAGGCGATATCGTGGTATTCAACTTCCCCACAGGCGACACTGTCTGCACGAAGATGCAAAATCCAGACTATTACACCCTATGCCACTACTATGGCAAGCGCACGGTGGAGAACCGTAAGGATGTGTTTGGCGATATTGTAGTGCGCCCTGTAGATAGACGCGAGAACTATGTGAAGCGTTGCGTGGGTACGCCAGGCGACTCGCTGCAAATTATTGATAATGTGATCTATATCAACGGCGAAGCAGAACCCGTGCACCCATACTTGCAACTCAATTATATCGTAAAAACCGATGGGCATGTATTGGGCAATAGTTACTTGACCAAACTCGGTATTTCCAAAGAAGACCGCGAGACCAATGGCAATGGGCTATATCGCCTGCCACTGACCACAGCGATGAAAACCGAACTAGAGAAGAACCCTCATGTGCTGAGCATTGAAGTAGAGCCTGACGATCAAGGCGGCGAGGTGTATCCTTTGGGACATAACGCGTGGACACGCGATAACTACGGACCCATTTATATCCCTGCCAAAGGCGACACGGTGACAATCACGGAGGAGAACTACTGGGTGTACAAGCGTATTGCAGATGCGTATGAGTTCAAGCCCATGAAGATAGGCGAGCCATACGTATTCGAGATGGATTATTTCTGGATGATGGGCGACAATCGCCACAAATCGGCTGACAGCCGCTATTGGGGTTTTGTACCAGAAGACCATATCGTAGGTCGTCCAATGTTCGTTTGGCTCAGTATCGAGAAGGACAACCCTTGGGGCAAAGGACATATCCGTTGGAAGAGAATTGGATTGAGTAATTTTGAGTAATAATCTGGTTTCCGGCTTCCAGACTCCCGATACCTGAATGATAAAGGATGATATTACCAACGACATATATGGGTTCTGTGGAATGGTATCGCCAGTTTATGGCGAATCCATCGGAGGTAGCGATAGAGGTGATGGAGAGTTTCCCAAAGCAGACCTACCGCAATCGCTGTACGATTACCCAGCCCGTTGGTGATGAGGCGATGAGGCGATTAGGCGAAAGGCGAGAGACAGGAAACACCCTTCCCCTCAGGGAGGGACAGGGGGTGGGCTTATTGACCCTCACCGTTCCTGTCAAGCGGGCGGATAGCAAGCAACTCACGCGCGATGTGGAGATTAGCTATCAACAGCGTTGGCAACACCAACATTGGATTGCCCTCGTGAGTGCCTACAAACGCACACCATACTTCGATTACTACGCCGATTTCTTCCGTCCGTTCTACGAACAAGAAACGCGCTTTTTGGTCGATTTCAACGAGAAAATCCACGAAGTAATCGTCGAATTGATGAAAAACAACGCGTCGATGGGTGTAAAGAAAGACAACATAAACAACTTCTGCGCGGCGCCAACATTGCGCCTTGCCAAGACCACCGACTGGCAAGGACTGGACTTAGAGCCTTGTTTTGGCAATGGACAGAGTATATTGGACTTGTTATTTGAATATGGTCCTGAGACCATTATGAAGATATGAATATAGACTGGAGTAAACTGACATTTCACTATACAGAGACGGACTATATTGTTCGTGCGGCATGTAAGAATGGCGTATGGGAGCAGCCCTATGCTACACGCGACAAGATGATTCCTATTCATGCCGCTGCTACTGGTCTGCACTATGGACAGGAGTGCTTCGAGGGACTCAAGGCATTTCGTGGCGTGGATGGCAAGGTGCGTATCTTCCGCATGGAGGAGAACGCCAAGCGCATGTACCAATCGGCTCAGGGCCTGCTGATGACGCCCGTGCCTGTGGAACTCTTCTGCGGAGCAGTCTTGCTGGCGCTGAAAATGAATATGGATTTCCTACCGCCTTACGAGACTGGCGCAACGTTGTATTTCCGTCCTTTGTTGGTGGCTACTACGCCTGATATTAGCGTCGGTCCAGGTAAAGAATGTGAGTTTGTGGTCGTTCCTACGCCTATTGGTCCGTACTTCCCTAATGGTTTCAAAGGTATGCCTGCCATAGTGAATCGTACGGTGGATCGTGCGGCGCCCCAAGGTACAGGATGTTGGAAAGTAGGAGGCAACTATGCTGCATCTTTCCGCGCCAGCGAAGCGGCGCACGCCATGGGGTATGAATGCATGTTCACCGATGCCAAGACACATAAGTATATTGATGAGTGTACGGCATCTAATTTTATTGGCATAAAAGAGGTTAAAGGCGAAAGGTTAGAGGCGAAAGGCTGGCAATACCTCACCCCTCGCAGTACTGCCATATTGTCCAGCATTACCAATGATTCGCTGATGACTTTGGCGCGTGAGATGGGCATGAAGGTGACGCGCCGCAGAATACGAGTGGAGGAACTGGGGGATATGCAAGAGGCAGCAGCTTGTGGTACAGCATGCGTTATTTCACCCCTGACGAAGGTCTATGACCCTGATAATAATGTTACGTATTCGTTTGGCGATAAACCAGGACCCGTATTGACCAAACTCTATCATGCTTTGCAAGATATCCAATACGGTCGAGTGGAGGACACGCACGGTTGGTGTTTGGTGGTGGAGTAACCACTCAAAATAGAAAATAGCGAAAAAATCACTCTTTTCTTGCACATCTCAAAAAAAAAGTGTAACTTTGCGCCCAAATAAGCATTTATGTTGAATCAATGCCTTGCACCACACCTAAAATAGTATCATTTGAGGACACATTATCTGCGTTCTTTGCAACTATTACCACTGATGCTGCTCCGTTAGCTACGCAATCTCCTATCCTACAGGCGATTATTTCCATTTATTGCCAACAACCGTTAGAGGACATCTGCCAGTTTGCTTTAGACGATGAGTCCGCATCTGTGGCAATTAACCAACTAAAAAAGAACTTGCAGACATATTCTCCAGAGCAAGTTAAGCCCCTCAATAGCCCACTAACCTACTTGTTAGATGAACTGATTTGCAATATCCAACAGCACGCGCAAACGGACAAAGGCTACGCCTATCTGCACCACAATGCGGAACAACATTGCATAGATATTGCCATTGCAGATTTAGGCATAACTATCTATGGTAGCTATGTAGCAGCGCAAAAGCATTTGGATCGTTTAGGCGACAGTGATGCAGAAGCACTCAACCTTGCTCAAAATGGTTATTCAGTTAAGAATCTGCCAGATACAGAGAATAGAGGTTATGGCATTTCATCCAATATGCGCATGGTGGTTAAGGGATTAGGCGGAGAATTTGCCGTATTATCGGGTAACGCCCTCTTGCTTTATTCGCAAGATACCAAAAAGATTCTCTCATTGCCTTCTGAGATTGATTTCAAAGGAACTATGATTATCGTACGCATTCCTGACCAAGTACCTAATAACTTTAATTTATACACATATACAAGTTGACTATGAAACAGATTATTAACATACAAGAAAAGTTTGGAGCAGAACTCCACACTCGCCAAATGGTAGAACGATTGGCTGCATCATTGAATGTTGCTGACTCTTATTTGTTGGATATGAGTGGTGTAATGCAAATCTCTCGTTCTGCTGCCGATGAGTTGTACAACCTCAC
>JBGVFY010000093.1:0-3810 GCA_045121435.1 Paludibacteraceae bacterium
TTTTATGAATTTGTTGTGTTTTTGCCGAAAATTACCTACAAGTTTCGGAACCTGAAGGAGTGCGACGGAACGCACTCCGAGTGTGGAGAAGCCAATTGACTTTTGGCTTCGAAAAGGGAAGGCGGTCGGGGAGACCAAGCGGACCGAGACAAAGAGAAGAGTCCCTACTATGAGGAATCAGCGCAAGCATAGATGAAGAAGTGCCTTGAATGGCACTTCGAGTATTGCTCCCGAACTATCCCCATAGTGAGGAAGTAGAGCAATACATAGAACAGATAACTAAGACATCTGTGGGCTTTCTGTGGCTTTTGTGTTTTCACTTTTCTTTTTCCCTTTTTTCCGAAGGGATACCGAACCCTTGCCGAAGGAACTCTTTTCCTTTAATCAAAAAACTCTCACCCAAACGAGGTGAGAGTTTTGATTTGTGCCTTCAAATTTTGCTTACGCAAATGCGTTTTGCAAAATTTATAAATTATTGGACTAAACGCACGGATAGCCCGCCGCAGCGATAGTAGTTGCCCATGCCGACTTCACTCGAACCGAAGTAGAGGAACCACGCGTAGTCTGAATCGTTAGGAGTGGACGACCAATAGTCGCCGTTCGTACCTACGAGGTGCACAGCGCCATCGCAATCGCGGCCGCCCGCAGCCTGAAGAATGATTGAATTACCATTATCTCCTTTTACCACATATCCCTTTCCATTCCAAGTCCAAGTACAGAATGCCTGTAATTCTGCAAACTGCTCACGAGTAGGTAATTTATCGCCAAATTGACTTACTGCCTCATCGTAAGTATAATACATACCCTTCTCATTTTTAGATTTCCATAATGTACCACTTGGCAAGCCTAAATCAACATAGTCAGATTCTTGAACTGGTGTTCCACCAACTGTAGGACCAGCGCCAATAGCAATTTGTCCTGCTAATTTCTGAGCAAGACTCTTCATTGTTTCACGATACGAACTTCCTGCAAAGGTTGCACCCTCTGTAGCTGCGATTGTTCCACTCTCTACATTGATGACACGCACATCCACATTGTACTGCCCCATTACGATATTCACATCGCCAATGACAATCTTGGACAAATTCAACAACTCACCAATACGCACCATTTGGCTCTCAGTCAGGGAACTACGCTGAAATTGTTGTTCATCAATAATACGATCAATTTGTGTGCGCTCAATCATAGTGTAACCTGCAGGGCGGAAATAAGTGATGAAAATTCCTGAAAGACCATCTACATTTGCTTGCGAGATACCTACGCCAGCCTTAAACTCCATAACAGCAGCACGCTGTGCCATGGCTGACATTGCCAAAAGGCAGATTAAGCATAAAGAGAATAGTTTTTTCATTGTTGTGTTGTTTTTATTGGTTAGTATTTTGTTTTCTTTCTCAATTGAAATATAGGTACACGAAAAGCGTGAGCCAACTGCCATTGGTTCATTCGGGCTACCACACCCCCACCTTCCAATATGCAGAAAAGCCCACGCATAAGCGTAGGCGTTTCGCATTATTCTTGGAAAGGCAGTTCAAATGTGGTAGATTGAATGAATCCTCAAATAAAGCAAACGCTTTTAATAATATGTCTGCAAAACCGATTGCTCGGATTTGCGACTGCAAAGGTAGTGAAATATTTTGAATTGAGCAAGAGTAGTGCAAATAAAAATGCCATTTATGCGAAAAATTTTGCATAAATGGCAGGGGATTTATAACGACGAGCGGCAGGGTATGTTAGTTAATCTTCTTGCTCGTAATAGTACGAGTAGTCAATTCCTTTCATAAAAATCTCGCGGTCGTTGATTTGGTCAGTCATCGCGCCACGGAGCAATTCGCGAATGGCTGAGCTATCGGTTGTACTTAGGCGCATGGCTTGCAGATAAGCCTTCTTGTCAATCTGACTCCAATCCACACATTGTTTGATAGATGACTTGAAAATCAAATCCAACCACAAACGAGTGCTTCTGCCATTACCCTCCATAAACGGGTGGGCGATATTCATCTCTACATACTTGTCCACAATCTCATCGAAAGTACTTTGAGGCATCTGCTCAATCTGTTCCAGGTTATAGCGCAAGTACTCCGCACGGCAAAAGAGTGTGCCATCTTTCCATATGGTCTTGGTGCGTATTTGCCCAGCGAAATCATATAATCCGCCAAAGAGATAAGCGTGTATCTGTTGCAGCGATTGGATAGTACCTGCTTGCATGTCATCTAAGATACCGCTCTCGAACAATGTATATGCCTTCTTGCGGCTCTGTCCGTCGATGGAGTTGTCGGAGAAAGTGAACCAATCAAGAAAAGCGGTAGCACGCGTATTAGGGAAGTTCTTTGCGACAATCTCTACCCCCTCGAAATCCAGCACATCCGACTTGCGCATCTTACCATCGGGGGCCTGGAATTTGAAGTTGTGAGTGGCACTCACGGGTTGAATGCCCAGAGATGCCAGCTTCTTTTTCAACCAACGCCAATAGTTACCTGCCTTCACATAATCCTGCTCGTCGTTGATAGCACCAATAACATCTGTAGCAGAGAAGTACCACTTGTTTTCTTCCTCGCTCCAGATTGCGCGTACCTTATGGTCGTTGTAGAATCGTATGGACTTCTTGTTAATCATGTGTGACAGTTACTATATCTCGTTGATTGACCTTTGCGGTGCAAAGGTAGTGAAATATTTTGAATTGAGCAAGAAAAATCGCTTTTTGGGCGTTTTTTTGTTTAGTGGACGGCGCTTTATGCCTATAGTTTAAGTTCTAGAAATATAGGCAAATCTTAATAAAAAGCACTTTTTTCGGCTCCCCTCCTTTTCTAAATCACTCTCAGGAATCATACAAAAATACCCGTATTTAGCAAAATATTCGATTTTATTTGCATATATCCAAACTTTTTCGTAATTTTGCACCCGATTATGGAATGTTGTGCAAATTAACTAATCAACTAATAAACTAATAAACTAATAAACTAAAATTATGATTTACAGCAAAGAGGTACAGGAAATGTGCCAAGTAGCAAAAGGACCTAATCATGGTCCAGCTCCAATCCCAGAAGAGGGTAAGTGGGTGAAAGCTAAAGAGATCGCTGACATCTCTGGTATGACTCACGGTATCGGTTGGTGCGCTCCTCAACAAGGTGCGTGCAAACTCAGTTTGAATGTTAAGAACGGTATCATCGAGGAGGCTCTCATCGAGACTATCGGTTGCTCAGGTATGACTCACTCTGCTGCTATGGCAAGCGAGATCCTCGTGGGCAAGACTATCCTCGAGGCATTGAACACCGACCTCGTGTGCGATGCTATCAATACCGCTATGCGCGAACTCTTCCTCCAAATCGTTTACGGACGTACTCAATCTGCTTTCTCTGAGGGTGGTCTGCCAATCGGCGCTGGTCTCGAGGATTTGGGTAAGGGTCTCGTAAGCCAAACTGGTACATTGTTCGCCACCAAGGCTAAAGGTTCACGCTACCTCCAACTCACCGAGGGCTACATCACCAAGCAATACTTGGATGCTGACAACGAGACTTGCGGCTATGAGTTCGTTCACATGGGCAAATTCATGGATGCTATCAAGAAGGGCGTTCCAGCAGAGGAGGCTTTGAAGAAGGTTACCGGTACTTATGGCCGTACTACCGAGGAGCAAGGCGCAGTTAAATTTATTGATCCACGTCACGAATAATTAGAAAGGAGTAAAACTATGATCCGTCCAGTTCAATTCGAATCACAAGATCGCCGCGAGAAACAAGTACTCGCTGCGCTTAACGCACATGGTATTGCTTCTATCGAAGAGGCTAATCAAATTTGCGAGCAATACGGTTTGGA
>JBGVFY010000094.1:0-2543 GCA_045121435.1 Paludibacteraceae bacterium
TAGCTGTGACCCAACGCAGTGCCGCTGGTTGCGCCGCAGGAACAGGTCTTGGGCTTGGTGCAGGTAGCGGCGGCGTAGTTATGGGCGGTCTTGGCGATGCTCTCGGTGTACTTATTGGCACACTTGGAGCAGGTAAAGGTCTTGATACCTTCCTTGGTGCAGCTGGCAGCGGTGGTCACTTTGGAGGTATAGCTGTGACCCAACGCAGTGCCGCTGGTTGCGCCGCAGGTGCAGGTCTTGGGCTTTGTGCAGGTGGCTGCAGCATAATTATGAGCGGTCTTGGCAATGCTCTCGGTGTACTTATTGGCACACTTGGAGCAGGTGAAGGTCTTGATACCTTCCTTGGTGCAGGTAGCAGCAGTTGTCACCTTGGAGGTGTAGCTGTGATTGGTGGCATCCTTGTAGCTATCCTTGTAGCTGTGGTCGCAACGGGTGCAGGTGTGGGTAGTGTAGCCATTTTCGGTACAAGTGGGGGCAGTTACCTTATCGGTATAGCTATGACCCAACTTAGCAATGGTTTCAGTATAGGTATCACCACACTCACAGGTAAACACCTTACGACCATCCTCGTCGCAGGTAGCCTTCTCAGTGGTGCTGGTGTAGCTGTGGGTATGAGGCTTTTCCGTCACAGGAGGGTCGGTAACCTCGGGTTCAGTAGCCTCGGGTTCAGTGACATCAGGCTCGGTGACCTCGGGCTCAGTAGCTTCAGGTTCGGTAACTTCGGGCTCAGTAACTTCGGGCTCAGTAACTTCGGGCTTAGTAACTTCAGGCTTAGTAACTTCAGGTTTAGTGGCATCGGAAACCGTGGCTTTGGGCTGGGTTTCCTCCACAGGCACTTCGTTGCCACAAGCGGCCAAGCATAGAATCAAGGCCAGTGCAAAGATAATGGTGATTACTTTTTTCATTTTGTTTTTCTCCTTTGTTTTTTGAAATTGGTCCTTACATTAATAAAGGGGAATTGGGTTTGCTGTTGGTTATATCTTTTTGAAAATTATTTATTTCAGACAATCGACCAGACTTTCCTGACTGCAGGGCATCAGCTTCTGGGCGATGGCTTTGCGGGTCTGGAGGTCAATAACAGCATGCTTGTTCTCCGTGAGATAGCTCAAGCGTCTATTCACCTGATAGAAGGAACAGGGGGAAGGTATATATTTAGTCATCTCCGAGGAAACTTAAACAGAATATAGATGTTCATACGATTTGCTGCACCAAGTCCCCCTAGTAAATGCGATACTATATGCCCACGAGAATGGGTGCCGCCATTCCAATTCACAATACTCGCCTGGGGGTGTGTTTGCTGCCACTGAGCAATATAATCCTTGGTGCTCGTTGCGTGCAGCGCAACTTGCTCTTCCTTGACAAGACCATATTGATTGACGTTATCATTTTCCAACAATTCATATTCAATCACGAGCTGATTAAGTTGATATTTGTTCGCCAGCAGACCGACGCCAGTTTCTATTGTAAATTGACACTTAATATTTGCTGCCTTGGGATGCCACTGAAGCCACCGATTGATATTGTCGATAAAGTCCTTTTCGGACAAACCATTCCGAACAAACACTTCCTTGTATGTGGTAACCTGCTTTGCCCCGCAGTTTGGGCAGAATGCGTTGTTTGCATCAATTTCTTTGCCGCACTTTTTACAATACATAATCATTCTCCTTTACTGCAATCTCGTTCCGCAGATGGAGCAAGTGGTCGTGCCAACAGGATGTACACCATTACAAGTAGGGCAAACAATGGTGTTTGCGGTGGATGTTGTTTTGCGGTTGGACCGAACAACAATAAATACAATCAAACCAAGCACATTGCTGAATATCGGCACAAGTGCCCACAGTCTTGACATTCCGCATTTGGGTGCTGCGACAAAAATATATACGATTTCTGCGATAACAAGGGCCAGTAGAATCACCACTAGAATAAGGACAGCCCCCATTTGGCCAATAACGCGGCCAAACATAGAGCTATACACTGTAATAATATAGTCGTCTTGGTTGTGTCCCATCCATGTACCGCCAGTAATTTCCGCTGTCCCCTTGCCTACAGCTACAGCAGTATACTTGACACCGCCTTCGTGACGAATTTCTACCACAGAGGTGTCGCTGGATACATATGGAGTGTCAGAAAAACCTAACGAAAAGGTTTCGCCAATTTCCATATCCCAAGAAAAATCTGACGCATATGCTGTAACCGACAAAGAAAACATTAATAATGCAATTAACGCAATAACGGATATTCTGGTACAAACATTCTGTTTCATATTTTATTCTCTCCTTATTTGTGTTTGTTTTTTGCTTACGTTAATATAGGGGAACTGGCATCGCGTTCGGTTATATGTTTTTTTGAAAAAAATGCAGAATTTGGGGAATTTCTTTTTAATTATACCACCCAACCGTCAAAAGTCCACTATTAGTTTACATTATAAACCAAAAGAAAGGAATAAACGGGTAAACTAATAGTGTGAGGTGAACACAAATGGTGAACTTGGGTAAAAAACTGAAGAGTCTTCGATTGGCAGAAAATTTGACCCAGCAGCAGGT
>JBGVFY010000095.1:0-1626 GCA_045121435.1 Paludibacteraceae bacterium
TAGTAGTCGTTTCGCCCCATGCAAAGTAATCGCCATACTCCTCGGGATTTTCAGCACCCACATTCATGCTTGCCCACATCACGCTTAATCCCAAATCTACATACTCATGGCCACCTTCATACACACGCGTTTTGGTCTTAAACGATGCAACATCACCATACACCGTACCATTGGCATTAATCGCATACGCACGGGCATAATAAGTTATACCATCCTGCAAATTAGTCAAGTTGCAAGTAAACTCACCCATACCACTACCATTTGAGGTTTTCGTACCATTCTCAATGGTTGGAGTCTCATTCGTACCAAACACCACGCCACGCTCCGTTACACTTGCACCACCATCGCTGGTAACATTACCGCCTACCGTAGCAGAGGTGTAAGAAATATTTGTAGGTTGAATGGTCACTACCGTTGGAGTAGTAGTCAAGGTCTTAAAACTAATTTGATTACCATAAGCAGTACCCTTACTATTGGTTGCATACGCACGCACATAGTAGGTCGTATTAAAGGTCAGTCCTGTTAGGTCGCAACTAAACGCACCTATACCCGAGCCACTTGCTACCTTAGTATCCTCTACTGTTGGATTCTCCTTTGTACTAAAGCATACACCACGAGCAGTAATCTCAGCACCACCATCAGAAGTGATATTACCACCTACCGTGGCAGAAGTAACCGTGATATTGCTTGCAGCAGTAGTGGTCAATGTACCCATAGATGCCAAAGTGGTGAAAGTAACTTCTTCACCATACGCCGTTCCTTTCTCATTTATCGCGTATGCTCGAACATAATAGGTCGTACCGTTTTGCAAATTAGTAAGATTGCAACTGAAAGAACCAGTGCCTGTACCATTTGTTACTTTTGTGTCGGCAGTTGTTGGGTTCGCACTTGTGGAGTAGCAAACACCGCGCTCTGTGACACTTGCATTACCTTCACTCGTTACATTACCACCCGCTACGGCAGTCGTTGTTGTAACTTGATCAACTGCTTGTGTCGTCACCGTAGGCACAGTTGCTGTACGCGAACCAAACACAGGTCGAACACTAAATCCATAGTACCTGTTGTCGTAATTATTGATGGCACTACTCGAACTGAAGCCCACACGCCATGCACTATACGATTTATCAGCATTAAGCAAACTCGACCAGTAGTAGCCATTGCCTCCTGCTTTACCAAGCGAACTATCACTATACGAACCTGCTGCTGGAATAAATATCGAATTACCATTTGTCTTGCTAGTTACCTTGTAACCATCCACTCCATTTAGAGTAGTCCATTTCCAAACACAATTGGTCTTCAACTCACTTAACTCCGCGTCGGTTGGCATACGCCATACACCACCCCAGTTGGCACGAGCAGCATCATCGCTGAGATCTAATTGCGTTTTGTTATCTACTACTCCGTAACTACTATTGGCATTGTACTTGGTCAGTTTATTAGCAGCTCCATTGCAATGCTTATAGGTACTCCAATTATAGGTCGTTTTAGTAGTCGTTTCGCCCCATGCAAAGTAATCGCCATACTCCTCGGGATTTTCAGCACCCACATTCATGCTTGCCCACATCACGCTTAATCCCAAATCTACATACTCATGGCCACCTTCATACACACGCGTTTTGGTCTTAA
>JBGVFY010000096.1:0-9861 GCA_045121435.1 Paludibacteraceae bacterium
GCTCGCTGTCTGGGTTTTCTTGCATTTTAGCCCTATCGGGCAGACCAATTGAGTTAAAAACCATAAATAATGTTAACGCGCACTCCGTGCGCTAACGTCTCCGCTCGCTTCGCTCGCATGTCTCACAATGCCCGTAAAAACTGGGCTTGCGCCCCTTTTTAACATAAACAGGTCGCTGACGCTCCCTGTTTCGACTTTTGTCAAATAAAAATATCAGATTGTGATACGGACAACTGCCTATCGGCTCCCTATCAGCTCCCTATTTTGTCCGAGAAATAAATTTTTGTACCTTTGCGGACGTTGAGGAGGGTCTAATTTCCGACACCGCAAAGCCCGAGCGAAGAGGGCAATATTAATACACTAAAACTTTTGTATCATGGCAAAATCTAAGTCAGGTGGAACACGTGCATTCATCCGCGGTCGCGTAGGTGCAGACGTGTATTCTATCGGTAAGAACGCAAAAGGTGCTAAGCAGCAGGTAGTACGCTCTCTCGCTGAGACGGTGGCCAATCCTCAGACTCAGAACCAGATGCGTGGCCGCATGATCATGTCAACCGTCATGCAGGCTGTTGCGGCTCTAAAGCCCATCATCGACCATTCGTTTGACAATGTTTCGGGTCGTCAGCCCAACATTTCAGAGTTCATCACTCGAAACTATGCCCTCGTTAAGGCAGACGTTGCCGCTAACCCTAGTAGCAACAACGCTTTTGGTCTGAATATGTACCAAGAGAAAGGTGTGAAGCGAGGTGCATACATCATCGCTGATGGTGATGCAGTGATCCCTGCCGCTTTGGTGCTCACAAAGGCTTCTGGTGCTATCGCCATCACACTGCCTAGTGATGCAGTCACCATTGCAGGCTTGAAATCTGCTCTGGGTATGACTAGCGAGGAGTACTTCACTCTGGTAGGTATCACCTCTAACGGTGCTGCCAACTATGAGCGTTTCCGCGTGAACCCGACTCTTGCAGGTGACACCGCTATCTCTACCAACAACATCGGTGATGTGTTTGCCGTTGAGGGCAACGCTGCTGCTAGTGTTTCTTTAGCTAGCAATGTCATCACCATCACATTGGGTACCGTTGCCAACTGCTGCGCTGTTATCGTATCTAAGAAGACCACTAGTGGTTACATCCACAATGAGGCCATCTTAGGCGATGCTACAGGCATCGACTACAACGCTGATGCTGCCCTGCCCACCTACCCCGTAGGCGCACAGGACTATCTGAACGGTGGTGACATCTACGGCCAGTCCGAGTCTTTTAACCCTGCGCCCACTCCCACACCAACGCCTACGCCTAGCGTAAGTGCTCCGGTTATCAGTGGTACCACTCCATTCCAGACATCTACGAGCGTGACAATGTCTGCGGAGTCGGGCGCACAGATTCGTTATACGCTCGACGGTTCTAACCCATCAGCTAGCAGTACTTTGTACAGCTCAGCAATCACGCTGAGTGCTACCACTACCGTTAAGGCCATCGCCATCAAGGATGGTGTTACGTCTTCCGTAACTACCAAGCTGTTCACGAAATCTGAGCAGCCCGTTGGCGATTTGACCATTACCGTTGACGGTGTAGCCAAGAATATTGGTGACGAAGTCACTATTGATTCAAGTGCAACCGTTGTCGTAACTCTGCCTTCTGGTAGCAGTCTGATTGGCAAGCACGTAGGTCTTTATGGTGATAATCAGTACTTCCCATCTAGCGAAGCATTGGTAGCAGGTGCTAATAGTTTCACTATTAACGCTGAATCTTTGGAGACTACACGTCAGAATTGGGGTGCTGGTGAACTAAAACAAAGTGGATTTGTGCAGGATTTCGAGATTGCTCAGAACTTCCTTTTCATCAAGAAATCTTGAACGTGAAGACAGTCTAGTAAAAATTAGTGGGGGTGGTGGTTTCCACTCCCACTTTTTAATTCAACAACTATGGCAAGCGGAAGAGTCGGAGGAACTAAATCAAAGATTTCTGGGCAAGTGGGCTCCGCCATATACCAGATACGAAAGAACTCAGATGGCAGTTACACCCAGGTGATAACTGCTAAAGGTGAGCGCACGGAAACGAGCACAACACCACGCCTGCAGGCACAACGCATGTGCACAGCGATGGTCGAGAGCATGATGCGCGATCTAAAGCCCGTAGGCCGTATCTCCATGCAGTCTGGAGCGAACAAATCAAAATCACTCAACGCTTTCTCCCACTTCAATTTGATGCGAGTCGCACAGGACTGCAAAGCCAATTGGTATGGAAACAACCAATTCGTATACCCACGTCACGATCGTGATGACCTTAACGTCATTGACTTAGGTGGTCCGTATATGATTTCGTCTGGAACACTGCAGTTTCAACTGTTCGATTCACTGTACTACGATACCTTCCCCCTGCAAAGGCTAAAGGGAGACTTCACAGCTGGCAACCAATTCTATGGTGTGAAGTTCATGGTTCCTGCTGATGTAACAACATATGGCCAGTTGCTAAAGCACTGGCGCATGACTCGACTGGACGCTGTCGTGTTCTGCGGACTGCGTTATTACCTAGAGCAACCAGACCCAGAGCAAGATGCAGTGGAGTACATCAAGCACAATTATCTGATAATGACTCCTAACCCAGCTATCAAAGATGACCAATTGATTACGGATGATCTGCTGGCGCAAGCATTCCTTATCAATTACTCGCTCGCTCCTATCGTCACTCGCTCGAAGGACAACTCCTACTTCGTAGTCGGATGGAAAACCGAGCTGGACAGTCTAGATGAAGTATTCTGGTACTGGGCAGGTTTCTCAATATCATACCTCGATGGCCGAAAGAAAATATCATCCTCGAGCTATAACTCTCCAGATGGTAATACATTCCCCTGGTTGCGAAACGCATCCCCCTCTGACGTATTCGGTTCATGGATGAGTGAACCGATGATAAAACCATATCCATCACCCTTTATTTAAATTACTATGGTACATGACAAAAAAGCTGAATCTTTCGTGGCTATTGGTGCTTTTTTAGCTGCTGTGGCCTTGGCTTTCACCAGTTTGTTGATAAGCAAAGACCACGATATAGCAGCTGGAGTACTCATGATGTGTGCACAGTTCCTTATGCTGACGGCCACCATCTTTGGATTGGACTATAAGATAGGCCAACAGATAAGCAAACTCAACCAGAAAGGAGATACAACATGCAACAAGTGATCAAACCGCGCGGCATACGCAACAATAACCCCCTTAACATCAGAAAAGGGAATAATTGGAAAGGCGAACGTCCTGATCAGACGGATAAGGCCTTTGAAGAGTTTACCTCTATGGAGTATGGCATTCGTGCAGGATTTATAATCTTGCGCAAGTACATCACTGGCTACAATGGGTTAACCCAGAAGTTCAACACGATCGAGAAAATGATATCCCGCTGGGCTCCAGCTGTGGAGAACAACACAGCTGCTTATATATCCCAGGTGTCTAAGATGACTGATATCCCTGCGACTCTCAAAATATCCTTTGCTCAAAGGAGTTTTATGGTGGCCATCGTTGATGCAATGATATTTGTTGAGTGCGGGCAGCACGTTGACAAACAGCTCATAGAGTCGGCCTATGACATGGTATAAACTAAATCGTTTTTGTTATGCGTTATAAGGTATTCGTTTTAGGTCTATTGATTGTTTCGGGTTTGGTGGCACTCACTTCTTGCACACCTCCAAATCTTATGTGGTACACATCGAACGGTATTGTTTCATACAACCGACACACAGGTCAGTTTGAAATGCTGTGGGAAAATAGTGGTAAGGGAAACAGCTGTAAATGTGACTCCACGTGTGAGTGTCGCACACAGAAGCCTACACCCTAGCGAGGGTTACTCATTAGTATGATTACAATAGTAGCTGTCCGAGAGGATGGCTATTTTTTATTGAGCGGGGGCTGCCTGCCCCCCTCAAACTCCCCCCGGGTGTTTTTCATGGTCGTGGCCTTTCGGCAGATTGTCTAATAGTATGGCCATTCGTCGACAAAAACCGCCCAAACGTCTATTTTAGTTGCATTATTGGTCTATTCTTCGTAACTTTGCATATAGAAACAAGGGACTATTTCCCGAGTCATTAAAACCCGATTTACAATGAACAAACAACATGCAGACTACCTCAAGGCCAAATTTGAGGAAATTGTGAATAACCAAGTAACTATTCGTTACGAAACCGATGTAAAGGTTAATGTTAACGATAGTTCTGTAGTTGATTATTTCGTCATTAAAGCCCAGAGCCTCATTTGGCATAATGATTGGATGATAATGGAAAGCTTTGCTTTCTTGATGCACATGTGCATCCGTTATGATGTTGAAAGTAAAGAGTGGAACATCTGGTAAATAACTCCCATCCCCCCTTTATAGGGGGATGGCTTAACACCCATTTAGATTATGGCTATTATAGATTTAACAACCACCATCGTAGGCCATTTGGTCGACAATGATTTCTGGTTATTCGAAGGCATTTATGCAGAACGCGTCCATGAGATATGTGGACTACCCTTGATTAAGAGTTTCGGTGGTGTATACAAAGCAGGTTTCAAAATATCCGATGAATGTTTGTACACCCCGAAAATTGTGAAAGCAGGTTTTAAACTTTGTATATTATCATAATTAGAATACTATGCCAATGTATGTATATCAAATCAAAGTGGAGCTCCATGCTGGCGATGCTCCACTTTTCCCAGACGGAGCACTAGACATGAGTAGAGAAACCATTATCTACAAGTGTCAGCGTAAGGCGACAAAGTTCGCCATCAAGACCATCGAGTCATGGTGTTCAAATGACCACTATGAGGTATGGAGCCCAGACCCACAAACGTGGTGTATTGACTCACTGTTATCTAACGCCAGATGCACTATCCGCATCGTGGAATGCAAAGTACGAACCTAGGATTTTTCGGGGGGGCTTGCGCCCCACACCCCCAGGTCGTTCGTACCTCTCTCTTATTTGGATTGCGTCTAAATTACCAAAATAGTGGATGCAAACCCATTGTTCTTTGAAAAATTTTCCCGATATTTGCAACGGCTTAGGATAACGGGCAACGTGAGGACGACCCGCGAACGTACAGCCAGAGGTAGGGCATGCTTTTCATGCTTGCGGTGGTTAGTGAAATGAATCGGGTCATTGGCCACCGCTCTTTATCCCAAAGCGTGAAAATGTAATACACATAATGCCGATTATTCTAAAAGTATTGCCAACCTCCTATCACGTAACCACCTAATAGAAACAAGTATGAAAAGCAATTATTGTTTCATTAGGAACTTTGGACGTATGTGCCCAGGTTCTTATGTCTACCACGTAAAAGTGGGGACTTCCGATCGGGAGCAAATCAAGTTTGCTCTAGTCCAGAACTACTGCAAAGACGTAGGTATCTACTTCAAGAAGTGGTCCTGCGAAGTTGACAACGCTCTTAGGCTAGCTGAAAAGGCATGGCCATCCAAATGGGGACTACCCATCAGCCCATTTCAGCACGTATCAATCTCAATCTATGAACTGTACAATCTAATCATCGAGGATGGTTTCGATTTGTACGAATCGAAACCTCATGCAACCCCAGCTCAATCCTTTTTCTATCGTCAATTCGACCCGAAGGGCATCATTTCTAAACTCTCTGGAGTTAGTAATACTTTATGCCCACCTCCATATCGTAAAAACCTAAGTCGGTGGGAGCAGGATAATCTCAGTAAATTTCTGGTTCGTTTAACGCTAATTCTGGGTATCGTAGTGCTCCATGGTTGTGTTGGCAATGTGATAGAACTATTATGTGGCTGCAAGTGAAACCGATTTGTGACTATGTGTTTTAGTAAATTTTATATTCATTCACTAATTTAATTGAGTTATGTTTAAAGTTGAAGCAATTGGCAATTTGGGTGCCGACGCTGCCGTTCGTGAGTCAAGTGGTGGCAAGTTTATTTCTTTTAGAATCGCACACAGCGAGAAGTGGACGGACGCAAACGGCCACGAAACGGAGAGAACACAATGGATAGACGTGGTGATGAACAATGCCGAGTCTGCCGTTCTCCCCTATCTCAAACAAGGCATTAAGGTATTCGTTCGTGGCCATGCTATGTTACGCGTATTCTCGAGTCAGAAAGAGCGCAAGATAGTTGCAGGTATTCAAGTTAATGCCACTGAGGTTGAACTATGTGGCGGAACTTACGACAATGTGCCTAGAGAGGTCATCAACCCAGAAACGTCCGAGGTGTATAAGGTCACCAAGATGTATTGGACTCCAGACGGTTGGAAAGGGATGAAGAAAGAAGAGACGAAAGAGCTGATAGACAAGCGAGGTTTCCCATTTAAGATGGACTATCACGGTTTCATCATTCCAGACTCTGCAAGCGTACAGGATGATCGGACTCCTGTCGATGCACAACAATAGGACTGCGACTGAAAGCACGTTTTAATGGCGTGCTTTCAGTTTCATTTTAGGCTCATTACAAACTAATATCAATGACGCATGATAAGCAAACAAGATGCATCAATGTCGATTGGCTCGAGGTATATTGTCTCGAGCCATTTGACCAGACACCACTAGATGCAGACTATTTTAGACGAAAAGGATATCTAGTTAAAGAGCGTGAATATGGAACGAGAGTGTACAATCAAATGTTTGAGATACTAGACAACAACCTAAACCCGATTATGGAAGTTAGACGCGATCCTGCGAGTGGGGATAGTTCATTTTCTGGACTAGTACCAGAATCATGCCACCTACGATTACCAAACTGGGTGCTCTATCAAGGGAACCCCGTGCGGACGATGATGGAATTTCTAGTTCAGCATAACTACATCTTCAAGCGCATCTTTAGATTGGACATCGCACTAGATTTCGAATACTTTGACTCAGGTGACAAGCCTGCTGATTTCGTTAGGCGATACCTCAGAGGGAAATTCCGCAAAATCAATCAGTGCAACCTAACCGCTCACGGTGAGGACAATTGGAAGATACACAGTTGGAATTCTCTGTCATGGGGTGCGCGTACCTCGATGATTTCAACCAAGCTATACAACAAGACGAAAGAGCTAGAAGAGGGCAAGACAAAAAAGCCCTATATTCGTACGGCATGGATGGAAGCAGGACTGATAGACAATCCGATGACGTGTGAGAAAATGAAAGAGGATGGCAAGATGCACAAGGTCGATATTTGGCGATTGGAGTTCTCAATGAAATCATCACTAAACGGCTATATTGATTACGAGATGCAGAACCGTAAGCGAGTGGAGAAACAACGCATTCCCCACACACTTTCAAGTTATGACACCAAAGACAAACTCTGGCAACGCTATCAAGATTTAGTTTACCACTATTTCAGATTCAAACATGCCGAGTATGTTGACCTTACTCAGGTGTATCATGGTGGCGTTCTTGAATCGGTTCATTCTCATTATGAGAAGCCATTGAAGCGAAAAGACAGATGTCGTGACAAAAGGCTGTTTTATTTCGACAATGATCACGACTTCCTTACACTCTCACAATGCCCACCAGACGCAAAGAGAAACCGCGAGGATGATATACTAGAGCGTAGGCTTAGAATGTATCGTGATCAACACATTGAGCGCGATATAAGGCAGGCTTGCGATGTCATTCTTCAGAACATCGATTTGAACAAGTTGGTGAACTACAGCCCAGAGCACTTGACAAAAGAAGCCAGAGCTCTCCAAATCACGCTAGCGCGCAAGCTAAATGGTGACGTGCGTGATGCTGCTGTTATCCTTAACGAGATTAAGAAAATGTTAGAAGAAGAATCAATGTATTAATGAAACCAAACGACAAACGATGCGAGAATTGTATATGGTTCACAAAATACGACAACGACCCACTAGGATACTGCAGAGCACTCCAAACCAGAGTGTACTATCTGTCGTTGACGTGCGACCAATTTGCAGATCGAGAAGAGGTCTGGTAGTACATCACCAATTGCAAACAAGCGGTTCAGTAGAACCGCTGTGCGATTTCCTAAGTTGTAATACGAAAACCCCACTGCACACGGGCATTCCACCCTAGTTGCCCTCACGGGACGCGCGCCCACGGGCGCGCTTGCGTACGCACAACTCATTAGCTGCTGGTACCAGAAATCAAATCAAAGTATTACATTCTCATTAAAACTGAAAAGATTATGCCTAAAGAAAACTTGCAACTCATTTCCGCCAGAATTGACACGGACACTCTGGCAAAGATAGAAAAGTATGCCGCACGACACTCATATTGGAAGCGTAACACCATAATCAACAGCGTGCTCACGACTGTATTCAACGACTTCAATGAACGGCAAATATACGACATGGTCAGACGAAACCATTTCAAAAACCAGAACGTGCAGTGTGAGTATGAAATCACTGATAACGTGATACGACAGCCCAATAATCACTAGCGCCATGGGACTGGGGGGCTGACACCCCCCTTGCCCCCCTGCGCCCCACGCTGCGACATGCCAAACCAATAACCATCCACCATGGGACTGGGGGGCTGCTGCCCCCCTTGCCCCCCTGCGCCCCTCGTTGCGGAATGCCAAACCAATAACCCCCAAGTAGCCGCCACACGGTGGCCGCTACATAAAGGGGAGATAGGTAAAAGCCGTGTAAATCCACACCGCTTTTGAATAAGCCACCACAGACCCCGACCACCACCCCCGTGGGGGGATTTCCTCCCCCCGTGTCCCCTCCCCCCTACGTCCTTGCGGAAAAATGGAAAGCACATCTTTCCATACCTATCTGATGTACTCCAAAGAACCCCCAAGTAGCCGCCACATAGTGGCCGCTACATAAAGGGGAGATAGGTAAAAGCCGTGTTCCGTCAACGCAAGGGTTTCAAGCTATATGGGAGCGAGAGAAATCGGTTTAGTCATCCATTGGGTATATGAAGTTCTCTCGCTGATCATACAGCCCGAAACCCTTGCGATAACTCCACACCGCTTTAGAATAAGCCACCTCAGACCCCGACCACCACCCCCGTGGGGGGATTTCTTCCCCCCGTGTCCCCTCCCCCCTACGTCCTTGCGGAAAAATGGAAAGCACATCTTTCCAAACCTATCTGATGTACACCAAAGAACCCCCAAGTAGCCGCCACATAGTGGCCGCTACATAAAGGGGAGATAGGTAAAAGCCGTGTGAATCCACACCGCTTTTGAATAGGCCACCTCAGACCCCGACCACCACCCCCGTGGGGGGATTTCCTCCCCCCGTGTCCCCTCCCCCCTACATCCTTGCGGAAAAGTGGAAAGCACATCTTTCCACACCTATCTGATGTACACGAAGCCAAAGTGAAAACCCTCTATGTCGATTTTACGAAAATCGAATGAGCTCCGTGGGGTTTCGGGGTGTTCACTTGGCTTTAATTGAGGTCGCTCATAGTTTGTTCTCCCCCACCGTTCCCGCTTCTATCCAGCCCGCCCGTTCGCTGCATTGCGGGGGCGCGCTTGCGTCCTGTCTCCTTCGTCGTGCGGGTCTTCTCGCGCCCCCGACCGCGTACACCCCTGCTCCGTGGGGCTATCATGGAAATAAAATAACGGTCAATTATGATAAATACGCAGTATCAAGCCCCAAGGGGTTATCATAATGGGCGTTATTGAATTTATCGGGCTTTGGGCTCCGTGAGGCTGTCTTTAGTGGCTTCGAGTTACCTCTCCCGTTGCGCCATTCGGGTCGTGTATTTGCGTCCGTTGGCCGCAAGGCCGCACTCCCTGCGGCCTCCCCCTCCGCCCTAAAGGGCACATGTGTCTACACGCTGCCATGACCATCCGTTATTTGGGCTCCGTGGGGTTGGTGGTATCGTGCGCTCGCTCGTCCGCTCCTATTGTCGCGTCCTGCGTCCGCTCGTTCGGTCGGTCGGCAGGTGGCGTTGGCGTACACGTCCGCTTA
>JBGVFY010000097.1:0-4521 GCA_045121435.1 Paludibacteraceae bacterium
GGCGGTGATGATATAGTACCACGCAGCATTGGCAATGCGGTAGTCATAGGTCTCCAGCCATCGTTGCGCAATGAGCCATGCACAAGGCACTGCAATCACGGCTGCGATAAGGATAGAAGAGAGGAATGTGCGCACGGTGCGGAAATAGATAGTGCTATTATCACAACCCATCACCTTGTGAATAGCCGTGTTGCGTGTGTGCTGCTTGGCGTAGTAGGTACTCATAGCCAGCATAGCCAACGAAGATAGCAACAATGTCAGCAGCGTAAAGAGCATGATGAGTTTAGCATTGTTGTTCTGCTTGTTGTACATGTGGCTGACAAGGTAATTGTAGGTATTGACCGATATTTCCTCATCGCTATCATGTTGGCGGTAGAACTCGGCTATTTGCTTTACGGCTTCGTTCTCATCGCCCGACACTTGCACTACGAGTTGGCGCAATATGCGGAAATCGGCAGGCTCGTCCATGTTCATTATCCAAGGAACAACAGGCCAGTTAGAGGTAGGAGCAATGCCTGGCATACCTTTTTGGAAATCTTTGATAATACCACAGACAGGCATACCATAATTATCGTCTTGCATAATCATGGTACAATCGTAGTCCACGCCGAGTGGTGCAATCAACGATTCGGGTAACCATGCAGCAGGTTCTATCGGATCAGCAGTCTGGCGAATGACCTCAAAGCCCAGAATGTCAAATGCCGTTTGGTCGCCATAGTACATATCGAGTTTGAACTCTTGTCCTCTAAACATGAGTGACATACCCGATGTACCAAAGGTAAACGGTTCGAATTGTACCCAACCCACCTTCTCCACACAAGCGAGTTGTTTGAGTTCGTCCACCAGATAATCTGCGGGGGCGTTGGCACCACTGATACGCAGGCGGTTCTGGCGTTCGTACCCTTGGGGCTTGCTCTGCATATGATGGAGTTGCACAAACATGACCACAGCCACTGCAAGTGTGATAATAGCCACGATGTTTTGCACAATTATCAGAATGCGCCCGAGTACCATACGATTGTCACGCTCGAAAGAGCCACGCACCACATCAATAGGTTGGTACTTCAGTACCATGAGTGCAGGAATGACACCCGATAGAATAGAGAGTAGCAATACCAAAATAACCATCATCAGTATCAGATCCCAAGTGATATGCTCGAACGGCGCAATAGTTTGCCCAACTAGTTCGCTGAAATAGGGTGCTACAAGGTACGCAAGGAGGAGAGCAAAACCAAAAGATACAACCGTGAGCGAGAAAGATTCGAGGATATATTTCAGTACGATTTGCCAGCGTTGTGCACCCACCAAACGGCGAGTAGCCATCTCGCGTGCACGTAAACCAATCTGCGCTACTGTCAGCGAGATATAGTTGAGTACTGCGAAGATGAGGAGCAATAAACCTGCTGCGAAAAAGAGCGAAAAGAAATCACGATTGACCAGATTAACGAATGGCAACGGAGCAGAGAGGTCGGAGTATTGGACATCCTCAAAAGGAATGAGATAGAAATCGTGGAACACACCATATTTGTAGATATAGTCCTGCTCTCTGATAATATTCTGCATTTCGCTCGACAGGGCAGCAACATCCGCATTGGGTACGAGTTGAAAGAATGTAGCTACTGCTCCAGTGCCATTTTGAATGACTTCGTCAGTGAGTTGTTGGAGTAGGTCAAGGCGATAGATGATTTTAGGCGAGCGAATAACGCTATTCGTTAGGTCACGAAACACGCCCGTGACGGTGAGTGTGGCAGCGTTGCCATTGATAGAAATCTCAATGGTCTTGCCAAGGGGGTTCTCGTTGGGCGAGAAGATACGCGCAAACGACTCACTGATAACCACCGATTGTGTAGTGGCAAGTACGGACTCGGCTGTGCCTTCGAGAAGTGGGTATGGCAATAGTTGGAAGAAATTCTCATCCACCACTAATGCATCTGCACGGTCGTCGTTGCTGGTAGAAGAATGACCGTTGGTAGTGGTGTAGCGCATACTCATTTCGATGCCACCGAAGATTTCTGTATCGAACATACGACAGATGGACTGCACTTCGGAGAAGCGTCCTTCGAGTTGTTCTTTGATAGTGCCGCAACCGATAAACAAGCGTTCGGAGCGACTGACATAGACATTGCGCCCTTTGACTTCGTTGTCTCGTGTGAGTTGCGAGGTCACGAATGTGGCGATGAAGATGACAAACGCCAACGCAATAGCCATACCTACCACCTCAATAAAGGTGTAGAGTTTGTTTTGCTTGAGGAAATTAAGAAAGGATTTCATATTATTGTTGTTTTCTATTTACTTGTTATATGGTGTATATTTGACTGCGCGCAGCGCGTTCTTAATAATAAATAAGCAAACCCCGTGCCAAAATATGTAATCTGCTGATTACTTGACAATTGTGAATTTTGCCATTTACGAGAGTGTAAAGAAACTTTACAATTGAGTGTAAAGGGATTTGACAGGGGAGGTTAATTATGATTTGCTCAATTCAAAAAAATGTAGTAATTTTGCTCCGAGAAATGAACCTTTTTCTAATTCGTGTGTATGCATTAGTGAAAAGCAAATGAAAATGATCACATTTTGGCGACCATATAAAAGTATTTCTGATGAAGAGTTGATGCGACTGGTGCAATGCCGAGAGGAAAAGGCTTTTGATGAACTGTGGCAACGCTATATGCCTGCTATGCAAAACTTTTTCTTCCGTCGCACAGGTGGCAATGCCTATATGACAGAAGACCTTACACAAGACCTATTCATGCAGCTTTGGAACGCCAGTACACAATACCAAACAACTCAAAAGTTTCGTCCATGGCTCTTTACTATTGCATTCAATCTGCTCCGCAACACCTATCGCGATATTGATTATCAAGCACTTTATGCAGAAGATGTGATAGCAACAACGGAAGAAGCGCAAGAAGACGACACCGCATTACAAATAGACAACGAGCGACTATTTGAGGCATTGACCAAAGAATTGAATCTGCTCTCCGCTCCAGAACAACTGCTATTTGACCTCCGCTTTACGGATGAGTTGTCCATAAAAGAGATTGCAGCGATTATCCATATTCCCGAAGGGACTGTGAAATCGCGCTTACATACACTAATCCTCAAACTACGAAAAAAATTAGAAGACTATGCGTAATTTTGAATCACAATTATCTGCGTTCGGCAAACACCGATACGCACAGACAACCAAGCATTTACGCTCTGCAGTCAATCCACGCAGACGCGATCGCTCATTACTTTGGGTCACTACGCCTGCCGCCGCTGTTGCAGGTATTATTATCGGATTGGGCATACAAGTAAACACGAATTTCAAAGAGCAAGTAACGGCACACTTTGAAGACAACAAAACCAAAACAGTCAAGCAAGTTGTGGAACTGCCAGAGTTCTGTTACACAGACTTTGCGTCAGTTATCGAACTGCCTCAATTTGAAATAGTTATTAACCAATTAAATACAGAATTATGAAAAAGTTAGCATTAATCCTTATGGCAGCCATCGCATGCGTGGCGTGTACAAAAAAAGCAGAGAATCAACAGATTACTCAAACGGAGGAGATTGCCGTAGTTGAAGAAACTGTAGTAGAAGAGGCAGATGATATTGCCACAGAACCACTTGAGGAGGCATTGCCTGTAGCAGAACAGATGCCAGAGTTCCCAGGCGGAATGGGTGAGTTAATGAAGTATTTGGGTGAAAATATCCAATACCCTACCAAGGCTCAAGACAATCATTGGGAAGGAGTTGCGTTATGCCAATTTGTCGTAGAAAAAGATGGTTCTATTCACGAAGCAAAGATACTACAAAGTAGTGGTCACGAACTTTTAGATGCTGAAGCATTGCGTGTCATTTTGAATATGCCCAAATGGACTGCGGGTATGCAAAATGGTGATTCAGTTCGCGTAAAATTCGCTTTGCCAATTTCGTTTAAGTTGCAATAATAGAGTGTGAATAGAATAAAAAGAGAGTGTGTCAAAATGCTGACACACTCTCTTTTTATTGTGAAGTCTATTTTTTCAAGTATAAGCATATTCGCCGCAAAAGAGGTAACTGCCATAATGGTTGGTTCTTCCATTTTGGGAAGAAGCCCATCCTATGTAAAGGTAAGTGGCGGTAACGATATACTAACCGATGAATATCATTTCGTAAATATTCGCCTTCACCAACAGCATCACATAAGTATAACAGCACTGAAATCAGATAAAATGGACGTTTTTCCATTGCTGGATACAAAGGAAACTCCAACCATGTATTACGAGTTTTTGTAACGGTAGCAGGCTTTTTAACCATATTACGACTCCATAAACGTGAATGGTGAGCTACCATATTTCGCAAATATGCCATAGTTTCTAACCAACTGGACAAATCGCTATGTTTATCTAATCCAAAATCATTGGCTATCGCAGATTTTGCTGGCAATTGGTGATTGAGATTCTTATATATCTTGGACAATTCTCCAAATGTAGCTACTTCCAATATTATCCATGCATCTGGATCTTCATCAGATTGATAACCTTTTTGTGGTGGA
>JBGVFY010000098.1:0-161803 GCA_045121435.1 Paludibacteraceae bacterium
TGGGAACGAGCCTGCGGATTCAATGCCGACTCAATCACAGGCAAGTAGCAGAGTTCGAAAGGCAATTCGTGTTGCCCCAATATATTTTCGAAAATAGGGAAATAGTATTCTGCTTTGCGTTGCAGGCTTGCCAGTTGGCGAGGACTATGCTTCACATAGCGCAAAATATATCGGCGAACTACTTCATTATAAGGCACTTCTATGACAAATGGCAATGCCTGAAGGCGTGCCTTATAAATAGAATCGGGCAACTCCGTAATCAGTGTATCGGAAGTGCACTCGGTGGTGTCTAACGCCGCTAATGCCTCGTCGAAAAATAATGGCAACTCCACTGTATCAGTAGATAGTGGTAACGGAGTGGTATCGGGTAAGACAACCGAACTGCTATCGGGCGATAGATTGAGCGTGGTAACAAGTAATATGATAGAAAGTAAATTCATAATTCTTAATCCCTAATTAAAATTGTATGGCGAGTTTGATTTCGGCGGTGCGCTGGTTGTGCAGGTCGTAGTAGAGTTGGGGTGTGACATTCAACGACAAGTCGTTGGAAATGTCGAAGTCGAATAGTTGGGCATCCACATACGCGTCAATGAGCGATAACGCATACACCAACACGGTCACCAATATCGACAAATCGCGGTTGCGCAACGAGGCGTTTTGCCATTCTTTGAGGCGACTTTGGTAGGCACTTGCGCCACCCATGCTTTGGATTGTATAGCCTTCGGGTAGAATGGCGTTGTAGGATTTGTCGGGGCTATCGCTTACGGTACCATTCTGAATGTCATAGTAAATATCGCGGTAAGCGTCTTTGTAACCAATGTATTGGTTGTTGGTCCAAGTCACCGCATAGATACACCCCATAAAGCCGCCATATACGATAGGCAGTTTCCAATAACTGCGGTTGTAGATCTGTCCTGCGCCTGGCAATACGGCACCTAACCACACAGCGCGCATGGGATTGGGCTTCCAAAACAATCGGTCAATCTCCTTTTGTGTAAGCGGAACGGAATCCAGCGAAATGGAGTCGCTGGATAGTTGCGCATAGGTGGGTAAGGCAAAGACAATCAGCAATATGTAGGCAAATAGTCGTTTCAATGGATATGGTTGAGAATGAAATTAAGTTCTTCCTCGTTGCGGAAAGAAATGGTGATTTTTTGCCCAACAATCTTGGCGTTTTTGCCCAGTTTCTCTTGCAAAATGGTCTCTTGCGCAGTATAGGTTGGGGTAGATTTTTTCTCTTTTTTGGTTGCTTTGGTGTCGCTCACCAGTTCTTCGACCTTACGCACTGACAACCCATTTTGCACAATCCGCTTGTAGAGGTTGAGTTGTTGTTCGGGCGAAGGCGAGCCGAGAATGGCGCGTGCGTGCCCCATGTCAATCTTCTTTTCTTTGATACCCAACTGAATCTCGGCAGGCAGTTTCAGCAGACGAAGGTAGTTAGCCACCGTGGCGCGTTTCTTACCCACACGCTCGGACATACGCTCTTGGGTGAGGTTGTACTCATCCATAAGGCGTTGATATGCCAAGGCAATCTCAATAGCATCAAGGTCTTCGCGTTGGATATTCTCAATGAGTGCCCATTCCATTACCTGCTCATCTTTCGCGGTGCGGATATAGGCAGGAATAGTATCTAACCCTGCCATTTTAGACGCACGGAAACGGCGTTCGCCCGCGATAATCATATAGCGGTTGTTGGCATCTTTGCGCAAGGTGATAGGTGATATAACGCCATGATCCTTAATAGATTGCGCCAACTCCTGAAGAGCCTCTTCGTCAAAGGTGCGACGAGGTTGGTCGGGGTTGGGGTAAATCTTTTCCAAGGCAATCTCGCTGATAGAAGACGATCCTGCGGTAGAGATATGAGTGGTGTCAATGAGCGCGTCCAAACCGCGTCCCAGTCCTAATGATTTTTTCATGCGTTGCTCCTCCTGATAAGTTCTTTTGCTAAGTTAATATAGTTCTTTGCACCCTTGCTATTGCGGTCGTAATCAAGTACGGACATTCCGTGGCTGGGTGCTTCGCTTAGGCGGACATTGCGAGCAATAACGGTGTTGAATACCAAGTCGCCAAAGTGACGGCGTACCTCATCATGCACCTGCATCGACAGGCGCAAACGACCATCGTACATGGTTAGCAAGAAACCTTCAATACGCAAAGTGGGATTAAGGTTGGATTTAATAATCTTTATGGTATTCAGCAATTTAGCAATACCTTCCAGCGCAAAGAACTCGCATTGCACAGGAATAATCACACTGTCGCTGGCAGTAAGGGCATTGATAGTGATTAAGCCCAAAGAAGGTGAGCAGTCAATGAGGATATAGTCGTACAACGGACGCAAGGGCGCCAATACACGCTTGAGGATATTCTCGCGGTCATCGATATTCAGCATTTCAATCTCCGCACCCACCAAGTCAATGTGCGAAGGGATAAGGTCGAGGTTTGCGCGTGAGGTAGGTGTGATAGCAGTTTTAGGGTCGATACCCACCACCATACATTCGTAAATGGTGTTGCTGAGTTCGCGTATCTCCACACCCAATCCGGATGAAGTATTGGCTTGTGGGTCGGCATCAATGAGTAGCACTTTCTTGCCCTCGGCAGCAAGCGCTGCTGCAAGGTTGATAGAGGTTGTGGTCTTGCCGACACCACCTTTTTGGTTGGCTAAAGAAATGATTTTTCCCATATTTTGTAATAGTTTAGATATTCAGTAGTTGTTATTTGATTTTTATCTCCCATAGGTAAGCAAAGTTCAGACTCAGGTTCATGGCGTTGGATTGGCTGAAGTAGTCTACTTTGCGGTTGTTGTATATCGTTCCCATGCTGAAGTTGAATCGTGCTTCCAGTTGGAAGAGTCCTATTTGTTTGGTGCGATAATAGCAGCCCAATCCGCCTGCTAATCCCCAATCAAATGGCTTTTCGATAGGTTGATAGTGGGGGCTGGTGATATTATCAGGCAACTCAGAGGCTACATCGCGAATACAATATCCAATTTGTGGACCGAGGTTAATGAATGCACGAAAACGCTGTTTGCCGAAATACAAGTGCATGAGCAATGGGATTTCGATATAGTCCAATTGGCGGGTATAATCCAGCGTGTTTGTTTCGCTGATGGCAATCGTCTCATGCCATCCGCGTTGCATATAGTTTATTTCCGCTTGAATAGCGCAGACTTTGTGTCCTGCATAGCGGAATACTAATCCTCCGTTCACGGTCAAGGGCGATTGCATGAGATCTATGTTTGCTATATTGGGCTTGAATAGCATGGTGGATACCATTGCGCCTGCGTGTGCACCGACATATATTTCGGGTGTACGCAAACGCGGTTGAGCCACTACTATGCCACTAATCAGTAATAGCAAGAGGGTGATTGATATGTGTCGCAACCGTATCATTTGTGGATAATATGTATGATATGATTCTCATAGCCGCCCTTTTCGGCTGTTGGTTGATAACAGATATTGGCTTGTATGCCCTGCCAAGGTGTGGAAAGGGACTGAGCCCCTGGTGTGGAGGAGGCAAGAATGTGCAGCAAATGGCTTGTTAGGTCATAGCCCAACAGGTCGTAGCGTGGTTGGTTAGAACTCAACGCATGTGCAAAATACTTGTCGAATAATGTTTGGTAGGACTCAGGAACGAAAGGTGCTTTGTCGAACACCGAGGCATACAACTGTGGCAAGATAATCTGCTCACTTTGCCACGAATAGTGCGAATATAGCGTGATACGATAGTTGCTACACGCCTTTAATAAGTGTGGCATGACCGTTTGCAGATTAGCATAACGCTCGGTGTTGAATATCACAATATTCTCTACACCATCGCGGAAACTGCCATCAACCGAGTCGGTAAGTAGCGCGCGGAGCGAAATCGTGGTAGAGGGTACCTGCTCGCGTTGTAGTGCAGCGTGTAGTGCCTTTATGCCTGAAGGAATTACTTCGCCTTCTTTCGACTCTACTAATACGCAATTGATACTATCGCCTTTTGTAGCCAAATAGCGTGCAATAGTATCTGCCTCAATTTGCTCCGAGGGATTGAATTTCAGCATGTTTGGGTGTGTGGTGATACCTTCTACGCGCGATAGGAAAGGTATCAACATCCATACGCTATCTTTGCAGAGCGAGTCCATCATGGTAGCCACCTGTTGCGAGTAAGCAGGACCAATCACAGCGTCCACTTGGCGAATCTCGGGATGCTGTTGCAGTACCTCTCGTGTACGATTGGCTGTCTTGCCAATGTCGTAGGTAAACACCTCCAACATTTGTCCTTGAGCTTGTGCTTCGTAAATGGCAATCAATGCACCTGCGTAGAAATCATAAAAGCGATCCATATTTTTGTCGCGTTTGATTGCGTCTGCATGCAATGGCAATAGGAACGCCAGTTGAATAACAGTGCTATCTATCTTTGGCAACGAATCTACGCGAACGGTATCCTGCAATACCACGGTATCAATAGGGAGTGTATCTTGGACAAGGCCCTTGGGCGATTGTGGTTTTTTGTCGATAGTCTTTTTAATGATAGATTTGTCATCATCAAACAGCACCAAGCGATTACGCTTTTTATCTTTCAGGCGTTCTGCTCGGATTTGTGGTTTGGTCTTGGTAACTACTTCTTCTACGGGTGGTGCTACTATCTTCTTCTCTTCTTGCTTTATCGCCACCTCGCCTTTTGCCTCTTGCTTGTCGCTTTTAACCTCCTCGCTTTTGACCTCTATATTCTTAGCAGGAACCAATATCACCTCCTCGTAGCGCAGTCCTTGGTGTTGCAAGTGGGGATTGGCTTTCAGAATCTCCTCTTGGGTAACACCAAAATTCACACTGATTCGATATAGACCAATGCTGCGTTCCACCGTGTAACGATAATATACTTGTCCGTTGATTGTGTCCAACGGATAATCCAATTTTTGTCCCTTTGCGGGCATAGCATATGCCATTACTACAAAGAGTAGGGTAATATAGGTTCGTATAGTTTTCATGCTTGTTTAATATAACGCTTTCTGCGAATTACTATTACTACTATTGCAATTACCGCCAATACAACCAGCGGAACAATGATACTGATTACTTGTGCGGTCACGCGTTGCTCGCGTGCGCGTTGGTCGTTGAGCAGTCGCAGGGTGATTTGTTTCTGTCTGAGTGACATCCAACCCGTTTCATCGGTGAGATAGAGTACTGCATTAACCATAAAATCGCGGTTGCCGAACTGCGTTTGAGTATAGCGATCATAGCCCAAGGGTAAGGGTTGTCCCTGTTGCCACTCGTTGCGAATAGTGCTACCGGCTGCCACTACAATTTGTTTGGTCGCTTCGCTTTGCTTGCGCAAGGGCGCATGCAGAATCAAATCCTCGGGTGGCAACAAGTGTGCATACAACGAAGGGAACACACCCTCCAAACTTGCTGCTACGGGGATAAATGCATATCGGAACTCGCTTTCTGAGCCATTAAACATACTCAAATCCACTTCCGCAGGTGTGCCAGTTATCTTACTATTGGAGGAGGTGGCAAGCAATATCTCTTTGCGAATACCGTCTTCTCCGCCCACCAAATCAACACACGAAGCCATAGTGGCACTCACTTGCATCACATTGCGCGTAATAGGCGAAGTTTGCGAAGTCAATAGCAATGGAGCGTAGGTCCAAGGCATAGGTTGCCAGTTGGAGTTTTGCGGATCACTGCTCACATCCACGGGCATGGGCAGACATTGTAGGTCTTGTACTAATGCGGGATTTATACGCACACCATAGCGGAATAGCATATCGTTGAGGTGCAAATCCAATGGAATGATAGGCGTCTTGCCCTGTGAGGATAGATAGTCCGACGAGAATCGCACACCGTTCAGCACCCACAATATACGCCCACCTTGCATTAGGTATTGGTCGAGGATATATTTATCTTGCTCCGAAAAAGGCTTTTGTGGGTCGGCTATGATTACTGCGCGATAGGCATCCAGCACCCCTGTCTCGTTGCCCAACACACCACGGTCGATTTGGTAGTAACGCGATAGGGTTTGACTGAGGTCAAACACATCATGTTCGGTCAATTCTCCATGCCCTTCTAAGAACGCGATTTTCTCCACACTGTCGCGGGTCAAGGTGTGTATGGCTTCCACAAATGCAAATTCCAGATTCTCAATGCTGTGGTTCAAATTCTCCTCACCGCTCAAACCACGATTGTTGCGTAGCAATTCCACTACAGCCGTTTTGCCTTTGTAGGTCAGTAGTGCGAAAGGATATACGGTAGTTTGTGCGGTCTGTCCTTTGTGGGTGCGTTCGTGAATCACTGTGGGCGGAATACCTTGTGGGATATTCTCCGCCGATATCTGGTATCTGATATCCGATATCCGATTGCCTACTGCTTCGAACTCCTCCAACAATTCAACGGTGGCGCGTTGCAGGCGAGTAAAACCTGCATTGAGTTCGCCATCGAGCAGAATGGTTGCTCGTAGCGGAGCATTCAAGGACTGCAATAGGGTTTTGGTAGTGGGGGCAATGCTATAGCGCTGGTCGTTGGTCATATCCCAACGCACCACAAATTGGTGCACCAGTGTATTTATTAACACCAGTGCCACCACTATCGCTATGCCTTTCCAGATTTTCATTGATTGTTTTGGTTTTCGGCTTCCGGTCTCCCAATGTCCAGTTCCCAGCTTCTGGCCTCCGGATTCCGAACTACAGCACTTCCTCGTTCACCACCACAGGATACTTCTCTCTCAGCGTAGCCACCCATTGTTTCTCCAAATAATCTTGATAATCGGTGGTTACTTGGCTGCGTACATCGGTGTATTCTTGTGGTGCTTTCAGCACTTTGCCCACAGCCCAAATCACAGGGAACTCTTCGGTTGGAGTGTACTCTGCCTCTTTGTTCTTGAAACCGTATTTATCTACAGCCGCATTCTTACCCTCTACCCACAGACCGCGTTCTACCTTCACATATTGTACGCTGTCAATGTTCACGCGTTGGTTGATAAGGCTCATTACCGAATCAGGATTAGCGGTCTTAACGATTTGTTTAGCCACTTTGGCTACTGCCTCGTTCTTAGCATAAATCACATATCCTTTGAAGCGTGGCTCATCCCAGGTATATTGCTTTTTGTGTGCTTTGAAGTATGCTGCCAGTCCTTCGGTATCTTTGTTGGCTTTGTCCCACACCTCGCGTAGCGATACATCAAACAGCAGTATGCCATCGTGGTACTCGCGCACCAAGTTGCGCAGGTCGGCATATTTCTCCTCTAAGTGTGCATCTGCGTATGCTTTTACCTCTTCATCGCTCATCTCGGCTGGCAAATTGTACTCCTCGCGGGTCTTGCGAATGAAACTCTTTTCTGCCTCTTGATAGCGTACATCGCGTTTCACTTGCATGAGTAACTGATTACGCATGCTATCCAATGGTTGAATACCGCGTTTTTCGTACAATTTCACAAAATGCCATCCGAAGCGGGTTGGGAATGGTTCGCTCATCTCGCCTGGTTGCATGTCGAAGGTGATATTCTCGAAAGGTTGCACCATCATACCTCTGCCAAACCAACCGAGGTCGCCACCACGGATAGCAGAACCTTTATCATCCGAATGGGCTAATGCTACCTCTGCAAAGTCGGCACCGTCTTTCACCACTTGATACAAACTATCAATCTGTCGCTTAGCATCCAATGCCATGCCTTCGTTGCCACGAGGCATCATCTTCATGATATGTGCTGCGTGTACCTCCTCAAACGCGCGTTCTTCCTCCACCAATGCAATATGGAAACCGTATGGCGAACGGAATACTTCTGTCACTTCGCCTACAGGGGTATTGTATACTGCATCTTCAAAAGCATATACATAGCGGAACACTTGAATCCACCCCAGTTCGCCACCGTTCTCTTTGCCAGATGGGTCCTCGGTCATCTCGCGTGCTACATCGGCAAATGCTTCTGGCTCGCGTACGGTAATCCATTTGCGACCCTTCTTCACTTTCTTCTCTACGCCTGTGGTCACGCGCTCGCGTGCCAAGTTGATTTTTGCCAACGCCTCAGCCTCTGCCACCGAATCTGCATTCGCAGCGCATTGAATGGCGATATGGGCAGCGCGGCGCACATTGGCTTGACGGTTGTAACTCAATGCTACCAAACTATCTATAGCTTCGTTGTCTTGCATGTATTTAAGAGTGGCTTGTGCACGATAACCTGCCAACTCCTTCTTGAATGCTTCGGTGGTGTCCACGCCTTGCGCGATGGCTTCGGTCACTTTCAGTTTGAAGTTGATAAACAGGTCCAGATACTCAGTCATACTTTTCTTTTCGAGGCTGGTCTCTTGGTTATTTTTCTCATAAATGTACAAAAACTCCGACAACATCACGGGTTCACCGTTAATGGTCATCAATACTTTGTCTTCTTGTGCGAATCCCATCACGGTACTCGCCAATAAAATGATTGATAAAAATACTTTTTTCATTGTTTTGTTATTCTTATTTTTGTTAAATTCTTCATCCTCTTTAATGGCTTAAATCGTTTCGATTTTGCGACTTTGGGAATAGGAGGCTAAATCAATTACCAATCCTCGCCTATTTATACAAAATAGCGCGCAAAATTACAAAAAAATTTTGATATATGCAAAAAAAGTGGTAATTTTGCAGCGAATTTAATCGAAAAGACCAATGACAACGCTTACACCTCTTTTTTCTACGGCGGAAATTGCTACCGCGCAAGAACTTATCAATCAATCGAATAATATCGTAATCCTCACTCATATGTCGCCTGATGGAGATGCTATGGGTTCGTCGTTGGCTATGCGCCATTTCTTGGAGGCGCAGGATAAGCAGGTATCGGTGATAGTACCAAATAGTTTCCCCGATTTCTTGGCATGGCTACCCAAGGCAAACGAGCATATCATTTATGAGTTGCAGCGCAAAGAGGCGGATGCCCTGCTTGAACAAGCCGATTTGGTTATTTGTACCGATTTCAACGAGCCAAAACGCATCGGTTCGTTGGGGGATAAACTATTGTCATTGTCATGCAAAAAGATGATGATTGACCACCATCTTCATCCCTCTAATTTCCCCGATTTAACCCTTTCGTATCCCGCTTCTCCTTCTACTTGCGAACTCGTCTATCGCCTTATCACTCGCCTCTCGCCTCTCGCCTCTAACCTCTCACCTGAAATAGCCACTTGCATCTACACGGGCATGATGACCGACACGGGCAATTTCTCCTTCAACTCCAACTATCCCGAGATGTACCAGATTGTGAGCGATTTGGTGGCAGCAGGTGTGAACAAAGATGCCATTTACAACCGCGTTTTCAATGCCTATTCTTCCGACCGTATGCGACTGATGGGCTATTGCTTATACCAAAAAATGAAGATATTTCCTGAGTATCATACTGCTCTTATCTATTTGAGCAGAAAGGAGTTGTATCGTTTTAACTTCCAGTCGGGTGATGCCGAAGGTATTGTGAATTTGCCTTTGCAGATTAAGGATATTCACTACTCTTGTTTCATGCGTGAAGACAAAGTCAATCCTACTGAAGTGGCGTTGTCGGGTGGCAGCAAAACAAAGATTAAGATTTCGCTCCGCAGTCAGGGTGATCGCCCTGTGAATGTCTTTGCCAAGGATATTTTCGGCGGCGGCGGACATGCCAACGCTTCTGGTGGCGAGTATTATGGTCCATTGCCCGAAGCCGTCCAACGCTTCTTAGACAATTACCAACAATACTTTAATAAATAGGAGTTTTAATCTTGACTAAAAATCGGCGAATCAGAGTAGGCAATGCGGTTCGTCCACCAAACCCACAATCCAAACAACATCAAGTAAAAGAGGTACTTGAATACATAGGTGTGCATCAATTCAAATAATTCGGGATGATGCTCTATGATTATGGCTATCAGCGCAATACGCAGAATATTGAATGCATATATGGCTATCCAACCCAATGGAATAAACCATAGTTTCTTTAACCATAATCCGCGTGCTATCAACATGATAATCAGCCATATAAACGACTGTTTCAATGCGGTGCAACTCCACACAATGCGCACGCTGGAACCCGAGTCGAAGACCAAGATGTTATTCGGCAGTTGATGGACGGTATCGCGCACCAAATGCACCAACCAATACACGGCATTAGCGATATGTACAGCCAATAGGTCGAATGGTGCCGTGATATCCAACCCAAACCATGTCACTTGTTCGCCGCCCTCATCGCCTAATACGGTAAACTTCCAAAAGAAGTTCGCCGCCAACAACGCCACCACAAATAATATAATGTCCGTGTACGGCCGCAGCGCACTAAGATATGTCTTGATTGATTTCACACTCCGATCCTTTACCTCAATCCTTTAAACTATAAACTTTAACCTATATCCTCGTCTTCGCATACGGAGCGGCATTCATGGGGCAAAACTCACCCTTCAAGTATTTGAAATATCCTGCTTGGCACACCATTGCGGCATTGTCTGTCGTGTACGCAAATGGTGGGATATGCACTTTCCAGTGGTGTCGTTTACCCAAGTCAATGAGTGCATCTCGCAATCCGCTATTGGCACTCACGCCACCTGCCACGGCTATCTCTTTCACACCCAAATCTTTGGCGGCTTTCTTCAGTTTATTGATGAGAATATCGATGATTGTCTTTTGCAGCGAAGCGCACAAATCTGCCTTATTTTCCTCGATGAAATCGGGGTTTTCTTTCAAATTGTCGCGCAGGAAATAGAGGAAAGATGTCTTCAGCCCCGAGAACGAGTAGTTGTAGTCGGGGATATGGGGTTTAGCGAATTGATATGCCTCTGCGTTGCCTTCTTTGGCGAGGCGGTCAATCCACGGACCACCAGGGTAGGGCAGTCCCATGATTTTGGCGCACTTGTCAAATGCTTCACCTGCGGCATCGTCTATCGTTTGTCCCACTATTTCCATTTCGTGGTGCGACTTCACCAACACTATCTGACTATTGCCTCCGCTCACCAACAAACACAAAAAAGGGAAACCTGGCCCCTGGCTCCCAGTATCCTCGCCTTTCGCCTGAATAAAATGCGCCAATATATGTGCTTGTAGGTGATTCACTTCCACCAATGGGATATGATGTGCCAGTGCCAATCCTTTGGCGAAACTGGTACCTACCAGCAGGCTGCCTAATAATCCAGGTCCGCGCGTAAAGGCTATGGCACTCAATTCGTTAGAGTCCACACCAGCACGATTGAGGGCGGCATCCACCACGGGTACGATATTCAGTTGGTGTGCGCGACTTGCCAGTTCGGGGACCACGCCGCCAAACTCCTCGTGTACGCCCTGCGAAGCGGTTACATTGCTCAGCAGAATACCATCGCGAATCACTGCTGCTGATGTATCATCGCAACTCGATTCGATTGCTAAAATCACTACATTTTCCATTTCGGCGACAAAGGTACTATTTTTTTTTGACATATACAACATTTTCTATCCGTTTGCATCTTATTTTCCGTTTAAAATGCGTACAAAAAAAGAGGCGATGCCCATCGCCTCTCTAAACAATATTGTTTGCGCTCGCGCGAAGCAAACTTATCCCAAGCGCTCCAATTCCACGGTGAAATGGCGCATTAGCGGAGCCTCTTTGGTAATTGCTAAACCGCGGGTGATACTCTCACGGCGGTCATATACATTCTTCAATGCAGCAGCAATCACTTTCATATGGTTGTCGGTATATACGCGGCGAGGAATACATAGGCGCACCAAGTCCAGTCCACCAAAGCGATTCTCACGCGTTACAGGATTGCGGTCTGCTAAGATATAGCCGATTTCACAAGCACGAATACCGGCCTCCAAATACAACTCACATGTCAAGGTTTGAGCAGGAAACTCCTCAATAGGAACATGAGTCAATACCTTATCGGCATCTACAAAGATAGCATGACCACCAGCAGGGCGTTGGTATGGAATACCATACTCATCCAACAGTTCTGCCAAATACTCTACTTGGTGAATACGCGTTTGCAACATGTCAAATTGTGTATTTTCCTCCAATCCAACGGCTAATGCGGCCATATCGCGACCGTTCATACCACCATAGGTAATAAAGCCCTCGAATGGGATACAGAAGCGCTTGCAACCTTCATACCAGTCCTCGCGATTAGTAGCGATGAATCCGCCCATATTTACGATTCCATCCTTCTTTGCAGACATGGTCATACTGTCAGCGTAAGAGAACATCTCTTTGGCAATCTCTTGAATAGTTTTGTCGGCATAACCTTCCTCGCGAGTCTTGATAAAATAAGCGTTCTCAGCAAAACGCGCCGAATCCATATTCACAGGTACACCATACTTGTGACATAGTTCGCATGTTTCGCGGATATTCTGCATGGATACAGGTTGACCACCCACGGTATTGTTGGTCACGGTCAGCACCATAAATGGTACATTACCAGGGTTGTCCTTTAATATCTGCTCCAACTTCACTAAGTTCACATTACCCTTGAAAGGAATCTCCAATTGGGTGTCCTTTGCCTCATCTATTGTCACATCAATAGCGTGTGCCTTGCGCGCCTCAATGTGCCCTTTGGTCGTGTCGAAGTGCGCATTGCCAGGGATGATTTGTCCCTCTTTTACGAGATGAGAGAATAGCACATTCTCGGCTGCACGACCTTGGTGAGTAGGAATAACATAGTTGAAACCAGTGATACGAGTGATAGTGTCTTTGAGTTCAAAGAATGACTTACTACCCGAGTAACTCTCATCGCCGAGCATGAGGGCTGCCCATTGTCGGTCGGACATAGCACCTGTACCAGAGTCGGTCAGCAGGTCGATATACACTTGCTCGCTGCGGAGCATAAAGATGTTGTTCTTGGCTTCTTTCAGCCATTGTTCGCGCTCTGCGCGGGTGGATTTGCGGATGGGCTCTACCATCTTAATCTTCCACGATTCAGCAAAAGGTAATTCCATGGTATAATAGATTTTTAGTTGCAACTGACAGGTAACAGTTGATAATAGTTTTGTGTTTGCGGGGCAAAGGTACAACTTTTTTTCGAGATATGCAATAGTTGTCCTAAAAAATGAATAAAAAACGAGCGTGGACATCTACCCACGCTCGTCTTTTATCTCATAGCCTTATCGCTTTTCGCCTAATACATTGTAGGTCTTGTTGTTATGAATAATGAGGAGTTGGTTGTCGCGAATGACCTTTATAGCCTTATCGCCTGTCGCCTCATTTCCTAATACATTCTCCACATCAGTGGTGAGCAACTTAACATCTACACGGTTGGAGTAGTTGGAAGTATAAGTCAAGAAGTCTTTGGTGCGTTGTACCAATACTTGGTATGCATAGTCGCCTTTGGGCAAATCGGTGAGTGTGTGACTTGTTTCTGTGGTATTAACTATCTTGTATGGAATTTCTACGGTGGTACCTGCATTAGGCACAATCACAGAAATCTTGATATCATCTACATAAAACTCGCCTTGTTCGCTCATAAAGGCAATGTGCAAAGGTGTATTGCCGAAATCTACGCCGCTTAATACAACAGTATCTATGGTGTAATCATTTCCTTTTGCGCTCATAGGGACTACACTACCCACTTCTGCCACACTTGAATCGTGCTCTTTGATTGCCATCACCCAGATATTGTCGCCTGCCACTTTGTTGTACGCCTTGAACGATACTTTTACGGCATTATTACCTAGCTTCATTTTCGGGCTCAATACCAATCCTGCTTTGCCGCTCCAATAGTTAGGGCCTTGGCTACCCGCCATGCCTTTCACCCAACGAGGGTAGGTGAGCAACCATTCTTGATCGCTCTGCCCGTTCTCTCCGAGATTATGTACTAAATCCCAAGAGAAGCCAGGGTTGTCGAATGTGCCATCTACAATCCCGCTAAAGTCCTCTTCGAGCATTGTAACTTCTTGGTTCTCCGAAGTGGTAACTACAGTTTGCACAAACGATACTTTATATGTGTCGGCGTTGTAGTTTGCTTCCCAATTCGCTGTAAAACTATTTTCGGTAATATCTGTTGCAGGCAATGCTACGGGGGTAATACCATTGATACCATCCACCCAAATATCATCGCTTTGGTCGGAAATCAAATCACCCTCTTTCACCTTCACATGGTAGTAGTGCTCTTTGCTAGCATCATAATCGGATATCACGCAGAAAGTATCTACTACCAAGGAGTCTGTAATCAATGCTTTTGGCATAGGTTGAGTTCTGTATTCCAAACTGATATCATCAATGGCAAAGGTAATGCCAAACGACCCCTCGCATGTGAGTTTCACTTGAGTGACATAGTTGCCTACTACATCGCCTTCTAAGGTATAGATTCCGCCGTTTTCTTGCATCCAATAGTTAGGAATATTGGCGATATGCTCCCAATGTCCCATGGTGTTTCTTACATGTACACCGACTAAGGAGAAATCATATTCCTCGCTGGCCATACTGCTTGGTTTAACCCAAAACGAGATTTTGTGTATCGGAGCTTTGGCTTCAGGGCTAAGGATGTAGTCGCCTTCCGCATCAAAGTTGATGGCTTGTTTGCCTGATTGGTAATCGCCCTTGGTTGTGCACATATCTTTCTCGCCATGGCTCGATACATCAATATCCCAGCCTCGTGGATAGTTGGGGAACTCAGTTTCGATGGATTGACCATCGGCTTTGATGTTGATGCTCTCAAAGTCGCATGAGATTTTTCCACTCTCCTCTTTCTCAGGCATTTCTTTGTACCAAACAGAGAATAGGTAGCCATCTATTGTGGGCAATGTGCTACGCTCCCAGCGAGCAACAAACTCGGTAGATGAATTGTTGATAGGTTGAAGGGCATACACGTCTGGAACACGGTTGCGTACGCGTGTCACCTTGATATCATCAATTAGGATAGTACCGCCCATTGTGCAGAATTGGAAGATATTTCGATTGTTGAATGTACCTTGGTTGCTGGTAAAAGAAAACTCTTGCCATTCGGTGGTGAGTTTGAATTCTTTCGATTCCAAACGTCCCATAGTATTGTCGCACAACGATAAATCTAAGTCGCCTGCTGCAGGGCTATTGCCTGCGCGACGTGCACGGAAAGTAATGGTGGCTTCGCCATACAACTCGGCTTCGGGAGTGGAGATATAGCCGCCATACATATATCCATAGTATTCATACTCTTTCAAGGCAGCGCATCCGCCCGCTTGAAATACATAGTACCCCAACCAACCTGGTTGATGTGTGTATGCCGTATCAACAAGGTAAGTGTAATCCACTTCTGGAGCAATGTTAACATCGTCTGGTATCTCTTCGGAACCAGCAGTGAAGAGTGAGAAATCCTCTTCGAGTACTACTGTAGCTTCTGCTTGAACCGTGGTAGCTGCCACTGCTACCGTAGATTGAGTTTCTACTTTGAAAGGAGCCTTGCTCCAAAATGAGGTTGGTCGTTGGGCAAATGCCGTGCACATGACACAAAGTATTGTGCACAAGAATGTAAATTTTTTCATAGGAATAAATGATGTGATTATATATTATTTTTCTACATATTCTTGTCAATGCTTTCCATTGCGCTACGGCATCTTGCATACCGAGTGCATGAAGGGCTTTCAACTTCTCTGGGTCTTTCTCCAGATGTGCGACGGGTCTATCTTCAGAAGGACGAATGACAAACACTTTACCTTCTTTCTCCAACTGTCTGATTTGCTGAATACGAGCGTTGTATTGGTCGTTGCGCTGCGCAATGGTGCGCAGCAATGCCTTGTGGCGGGGGAATACCAAACGGCATAGCGAAGCAATATGATCGTTGCGCACATAGTTCATTGGGCGTATCAGCACGATAATCACCTTGTCGCAACCTAACTCCAAGCACTTGTCCAATGGGATATTGTCTGCAATCCCACCATCCAGTACGCCTGCGGTATAAAGTCCGCGCATGCCGCCACCTTCTAAAACAAGACCAATCTTCATGCTATTTAGATGCTATTTAACAACAGAACCTAGAATATTGTATTTTACACCATCCTTGATGATGAAGAGTTGGCTATCTTCCATCACCTTGCTTGCACTGGTGTCTATAGCAATGTTCTGGATGGCACTATTGTTAGGGTTTGCTCCATATACGATATGAATAGGAAGGTTGAAGGAGTTAAAGGCGTTGACTTCGAGGTAGAGCTTTCCTGCTTGATTCTTACTCACTTGTACGGTTCCTTCTACAAAGAAATACATAGTTTCTAAGAAATTCCCTGAGAAAGTATAATAGAGGGATGGCGATACGCTATTGTCTTCGAGATTAATGCCTGTGCTTGCTAATACGCTACCTGCTTGCAGAGAAGAATTGATAGGGTAAGTTCCTTCTGGGATACCAATCTCCGCATCGAAGTGGTTGGCAAAGATGTATAGTGCTACGGCATCGTTGTGCGTGGTTGATTCCGCCTCAAAGATGATGAGTCCGTTGGCTTGCGTATAATCGGTGATGGTGATATGATCGTCTTCTGTATAGGTGCGATCTACAGGACCTTCTTCTGCATCTGCTGGCAAATGTGGGCGTGTGTATTTAGAAGTGAAGTTGATATGGTATAGCTTGGCATTTTCACAAATCACATTGGCTTCTGCGTAGATAGTGCCATCAATGGTCATTGAAACAATGAGTTCACCTTTTTCAATGGTGTAGATGTCGTATTCGTTGGTAAGGCGATTCCATTCTGAAATATAGGTATAGTCATTGAAAAAGTCGTACTTACCTGTTCCAAAGCGACCAAACATGCCGTCATTGCTGAATGTGCCAATGAGCTCATGGCTCGCTACCGTAAAGGAAATCATGTGGGAGAGGTCCTCGGTGTATTCGATGAACTGGAAGTATCCCTCCTCTAAATGATTTCCAAATGGCACATTGGTGAGTTGTAGTGTGACCGTATCCGTTGGGATAGGTACTGCGTACCACAATGCCACTTGGTAGCATATGGCATCAAAGCCCACGATGTTGGCCTTTATCCATGTGGTGTCTGCAGATTGATAGATACGTCCATTCACTTGGGCAATATCAATATTGGTATCTGTATTCTCGTTATGGAAGGATGTGTAGTGGTCAACTATATTGTCCAGCGTAAAAGTCTCTCCCATATCCACACCTGCTATATTCAAGGAGAGCGAGTAGGTGTCATTCTCGTTGATGAGTAGCAGGTCGTTGTCTTGTGGGTAGTAGGAAGCTTTTGCGGATTGGTCAAACCATACGGGTATGGTGTCCGTAGGGGTGGGTTCTACCCATGCTAATGATAATTGATATACGATATTATCGGTGCAACGCGCTACTGCTTCTACGGTATAGGAGTTGGCAGATAGGTCATGTTGAATAGCCATTTGAGTAATCAACGATTCTACTTCCTCGTAGGTGTCAAGGTTGGTGATATAGACAGTAGCGTTGGCTTGGGTGTAATCACCTTCGTCTATTGCTTGGTCTTGATAAAGAATCTGTATCTTGTAGTGCTCGTTGGATGCCGATATGGTCATGATATTGTACACCTCAGCAAAACTATCATCAAAGCGCATGTTTTGGCATACAATATCGATAGTGTCCTGGGGCTCTGGGAAAGGGGCGGCTAAAAAGATGTTGTATATCACTGTGTCCGCACTCAAGATATTGAATTGTGCACCATATGCCAATGCGCCTGATTCTATATTGCCCAAATCTACGATAGCTTCCATGCGGATTGGTGTAATCTGTTTGCCTTGGTAGATGATATGGCTATTGGTCATGTCAAATTCGTCAAGGGTAGGGTATATGCCTGTGATGGTATTGCTTAGAACGGATATGCTGATGTCTATGTCATTATTTTTGCCAGCAATGGTATAATATCCTAAATCAGATGTGAGCGTGGCATCCATAATAGCCACTTTTACCACATCTTTTGCTTTGATAATCTCCTGCGTTGCATGGATGATATAGGTGTTGCCATCTGTACCTAAGATGGTGGCATCTAATAGGATATGGTCCAATGCAGGATTAACCTCTACGATAGAGATTGTCATTGTAATATCCTTGTAATGGATACCTCCATTTTGTCGGTCAGTAGGTGTGAAGATATAGGAGTAGTCATGTAGAAAATCGTTTGTGTCGAAAGTGCCACAATAATTATCCTTAGGTGCTTCCCAGTTGAGATATACCTCCCAATCTTCTTCGTTTTCTAATACTACATACCAATCGCCTGATTTATAGTACTTTGGACCTGTATGAAAAGAAGAGAAATTAAGAACAATTTCTTGGTTTGATGTCTGTTGTATTTTGTTGGAATGGATAGGTTGGAATGGAGTACTCGATGCCTCGTATTGTTTGTCTAAGTCAACCAATTTCCCTTGATTGAGTTGTTTGGCTGCTTGGTAAATCTTTTCAGCAGAATTATGTGTGTGAGCATTCGAAGCAATCTTGCGAGGTGTTGCATAGATTGGGTGTATCAAAACGATACAGCATAGAAAAATAATAATCTTTTTCATACTTGGTGTGAATAATAACTTTCTCAATGATTACGCCTGCAAAGGTACAAAAAAGATTTGATATACGCAAGGGAATTTGGAAAAATGAGAAATTTTTATTACCTTTGCAGTCGAATTATTAACTTTTAAGCATACAAAACTATGATTGTACATGTAGCATCGTTTTTAGAGAGCATTGGCGGGTCGATTGACAAAGATCATTACCTCCGTCCTATCCCTGGCAGGTTGGGTTATGCTGCCTATTGTCACAAACCAGATTACTCCAAGAAAAAGCGCCAAGAAATGTCGCAACGACCTATGGTTAAGGCGTTTAGCCAAGTGTCCGCAGAGGCAAGTGCTATCCTGCGCGACCCTGTGCAACGCGAAGAATGGACTCTGAAACACCGTGCTGCCTTGCGGGAGGCGAGCAAGCATCAGCGTATGCCAAAGGATGGCAAGCCAGTTGTGCCTGCAAGGTTGTATGATTATATCAAAAGAGAGTTGTTCAAAGCTCGGTGATCTCTGCTGGAAGATACGCTCATCATTCTGTGAGGTTCCGATAAGGTTCCGATGAGATTCCGATGAGGTTCCGATGGAGATGGGTGGCAAATAGGTGGCATACAATTGGCAATAAGAGGGATGTATGTGTAAAATTGCACTATCTCCTATGCGAAAATAATCTGTACAAAAATCGTATAAGGTGCTGATATACAAGTGTCATTCGTGTTCTATTCAGTACAAGTGCTTAAAAGGCTTTGATAATTCAAAAAAAAGCTGTACCTTTGCAAGAAGTTTCAGAAAACAAGATTCGCTTATGAAAAGAAATCGATTAGTATTATTAGGTCTTTTGATGTTTGTTAATCTTGTACCCATTTGGGCGCAATCCATTACACTGACCAAAGAATTTCAAACAATGCCAAATATCAAGGCATCCGAGGTGTATCGCAACCAGTTTGGTGCATGGGAGAAACCTGGCGCAGAAGATCCGTTCCCCTATGTGGTTATTCGTATTGGTTTGGATGGAAACAGTCGGGATATAGAGGACGCTAAGGAGCGACTAAATATTTCGTTGGGGCGAGTGGTAAAAGTGGAGAGTGTGTTCAAAGAGGCGAGAAATGAGTTGCTATTTTTGATTCCATCGCGTGCTCGCTACATTGAAATGCAATGCAATGGCGAGTGTTTGCCACAGATGATGTTTGATAGTTTGGTCAATCTGCAATCGAATACCGTGTTTTATGGTCGTGTGCACTACGCTATGCAAGATGATACCCGAGACCCAAGCACATTGGCGACATATCCATTTACCTTAACAGTGGAACCTGCTGATGCTAAGGTGGATATGAGGACAGGTTTTGTGACGCAAGAATTGCCATTAGTGGCAGGTAAGGCAGAGCAATTGCTATTGGAGGGTACATATTACTACACCATCACGGCAGAGGATTACAAGACGGCGGAAGGGTCGTTTTTGGTGGATTCGGTACATAAAGACACAACGATAGCGTTGGTGCCTAAATTTGGTTGGTTGAGTGTGAAGACCGATAGTACGGATTTGGCAGGATTATCGGTTGAGGTGGAGTATCTAAAGCAAAAAGAGGTGGTGGAACTGCCTTTGGAGAATGAGAAATGCGGTTTGGGGCAGTATGCGCTGACAATCAAAAAGCCTAAATATCATACATGGAAGAAGAAAGTGGTGGTGCATCCAGGGGAGCATGTGGAGGTTTATCCAATGCCTAAGAAAAAGGTGTATCGTCATAATACCTTTGTATTGGCGGAGGGGGGCTATGCAATGAATCCCGCGTGGAGCGTTGGTTTGATGGCAGGACAAGTGTATGGCGAAGTGACGCGAGTTTGTGGAATAGGTTGGTATGTGAAAGGTCGCTCAAACTTCCAAAGGACGAAAGCAATAGAAGGTGTGTATATCAAAGAAGGAGGTGCTATTTTCGATGTATATCCTTCGTACTCTGGCAATAAGCGTTTTACAAACTGGATGCTAAATGCAGGTGCCGTAGTTAACTTTTTGAATAGCGAAAAGCTAAAGTGCAATCGCAATACGATCTTGGGTCTTTATGCAGGTATGGGATATGGTCAATATACCCGCTATTGGGAATTGGCAGATGGTCGCTGGGTAGAATATGGACCAACAATCGCAAAGGGAATAAGTTTCGGTGGCGGCATCATAGGAAGCATTAAGGGAATGACAATCAGTGTTGGTGTGCAGACTATAGAGGCAAAACATGTGGAAATGGAACTTGGATTAGGATGGACATTTTAATGTAATTGAAAGGAAAGATTATGAAAAAGAGCATTGCATATATATTGGTTAGTATCTTTTTGTCATTCATGTTGATTGCTTGTGAACGAGAGGAGGGGATTCCGACAACCAAATTAGACATATACGATGTAACTGTAGAACCCTCGTATAGTTTGGCTACGATTACATGTGGTGTTAATAGTACAATCACAGTAGAAGAAGTAAGGGCGTTTGTGGCAAAATCGCCTGATTTCGCTGATGCTGTATCGGTGCTGATGACAGCATTAGAGGAGGGGAGATATGCGGGAATTGTAGAAGGATTGGAACGGGCTTCAACATATTATGTCCGTTTTCAGGTGGGGAATAAGTGGTCGTCATTGAATGGGGATAAACAGACTGAGTTTCGAACTGTGGAAAAGGATTATGCAGAACCTGTTGTAGTAACTCAATTGCCTAAAGATGTGACATTTATGAGCGCTTCGCTTGGGTGTAATATAACGCATGAAGATAAAATCTTAGAGTGTGGTTTCATATATGGTAATGCTTCTGGTTTGTCTATATTGAAGGACATAAAAAAAGTGTGTAAACCATCCAGTGATAGTTTTTCGGCGTCTATGGTCGATTTGCGACATTCTACGACTTATTATGTACGAGCATATGTGATTACCGAAGTGGGATTAGCATATGGTAATGAGGTTAGTTTTACGACAGATAATATTTGGGAACCTCTGGATTTAGGATTGAGCGTGAAATGGGGGCAAGTGAATGTTGGTGCAGGAAATCCTCTGTCGGGTGGAAGTCATTTTGCGTGGGGAGAAGTGTCTGAGAAATCAGGTGCTGATGGTTATAGAACTTATATTTGGCGTACATATAAACATTGCAATGGTACTGAAGATGGTTTGACAAAATATAATAGTGCAGATGGTTTGGTTATTCTTGAAGCAACTGATGATGCGGCTACTATAAATTTGGGTACTAATTGGCGTACTCCCACTCGTGAAGAGTGGCAAGAGTTGATAGATAGTTGCGTGTGGACTGAATATAATGGATACTATAAAGTGACGAGCAAAGTGAATAATAAAAGTATTTTTCTTTATGAAGGGGGATACAGCAAAGGAGGAGGTGGTTTGTTAAATGGATTGTTCTATTGGTCCAGTTCACTATATGAACAAAATGTGCGTAGAGCCTATGGGGTATATAGGAGTTGGTGGCATAATCCGGATAATAGATTAGAAACTGTAGTAGGTGCAGATTATGACAGATATATAGGTTTTCCTGTTCGTGCGGTTTGGAACGAATAGTTTTAGGGAATGTGCATAATACTGTGATGTTTATGGTGGAAAGGGAAGCATAAATGCTGACTTTTCCACTTTTTTTGTAAAAATAGTCTATATACTTGCATATGTGCATATTTTTTCGTACCTTTGCGCGTTTTTTGCAAAGCAAAAGGAAAATGATCAAACATGACGGCATAATAATCGCGTTGAATGGGGACGGTACGGCTCGCGTGCGTATCGTGCAGACAAGTGCGTGTGCAGCATGCAAAGCCAAAGCCATGTGCGCCAGCGCAGAGAGCAAGGAGAAGGAGATGGATGTTGTGTTACTGAATCAAGAACAAGGAACAAGGAATAAAGACAAAATACTAACGACTGACGAGACGAATGTAACAAGTCTTGGTTCTTTGCTCCTGACTCCAGAAGTCTATAAAGTCGGCGACACTGTTGAAGTGATGGTGCAGCAGAAGATGGGTTGGAAAGCTGTAGTATTGGCGTATCTACTTCCGTTCTTTGCTATGTTATTGGTGATTTGTGTGGGCAACGCGTGGTTGAATGTGCGTGAAGAAATATTGGGCACCGCAGCACTTTGCGCCATGGCTGTGTATTACCTCATCTTGGGGCTGTTTAAAGACAAACTCCAACGCGAGTTTTCGTTTACGGCAAAGAAAAAATAACCGAAAGAAAAAACGATGAAAATGAATAATTCTAATTTATTACTCATATTTTTATTTATGTGCATTTTGCCAATATCGCAAGTAAATGCTGAGAATAAGGTATGTGACAATTTTTCAGATTTTGAATGGATTATATGGTTCGCAGATTCGTTAGATATGAATGCCGAGATAACAGAACAGCGAAATGAGTATATCTTTTGCCGATTACAATCTGAAGATGCCGAAAGTTTTATACAATTCCTTCATTCTGCCATAAATGAGAAAAACAAAGGAAAAATAGCAAAGGAATTACAACAGCCTTTGCATGACGATGTTGATTTAAAAAGATGCAAATATAACATATCAAAATCAAAAACAGATCAAAAATTTAAAAAATGGCTGATTTGTCAACTTAATAAATTTTAAGTTAAGAAAGTTTGAAAAAAACTAACAAAAAACAATAAACACAATGAATTTAATTCTAATTGCTTTAGCCGTTCTGGGTGTAACGGGATTGGTAGCAGCTGTGCTGCTCTATTTCGTAGCTCAGAAGTTTAAGGTGGAGGAAGACCCACGCATCGACGAGGTGCAAGAGGCGTTGCCAGGTGCAAACTGCGGTGGTTGCGGTTTTGCAGGTTGTCGCGCTTTTGCTGAGAGTTGCGTGAAAGCCGAGACTTTGGATGGTCTGCTCTGCCCTGTTGGCGGTGCACCTACAATGAAGACTGTAGGTGAGATCCTTGGCATGGCGGTCGGAAATATCGACCCCAAAGTGGCAGTGGTGCGTTGCAATGGTACTTGTGCAGCACGCCCAAAAACGAGTAAGTACGACGGTGCAAAGAGTTGTCAGATCATGCACAACTGCTATGTGGGTGAGACTGCATGTCCATTCGGTTGCCTCGGTTGTGGCGACTGCGTGGCTGCCTGCGAGTTTGACGCTATCCACATGAATCCAGAGACTGGATTGCCAGAGGTGGACGATGAGAAGTGCACCAGCTGCGGCAAGTGCGTGAAGGCATGTCCAAGAAACATCATCGAGCTGCGCAAGAAAGGTCCAAAGAGCCGTCGTATGGTGGTGATGTGCGTGAACAAAGACAAGGGCGCTGTAGCACGCAAGGCATGTACCAACGCTTGTATCGGTTGCAGCAAGTGTCAGAAAGTGTGTGAGTTCGACGCGATTGTGATTGAGAACAACGTGGCATACATCGACTACACCAAGTGTCGTCTGTGCCGCAAGTGCGAGGACGCATGCCCAACAGGTGCCATCCATGCTGTGAACTTCCCACCACGCAAGCCAAAAGCAGAGGCGCCAGCTGCGCCTGCAGCGCCAAAGGCTGCGCCAGTGGCTAAACCTGCGGCAGAAACACCTGCAGCTAATGTTGAACCAAAACAAGAGGAGGCAAAGGCATGAAAAGTACGTTCCGTATAGGTGGAGTGCATCCACATGATAATAAGCAATACTCTGTTCATCAGCCAATCACCGAGTGCGGTTTGCCAGCCAAAGCGATTATTCCTTTGGTGCAACACATCGGTGCGCCTGCGCAAGCAGTAGTGGAGAAAGGACAGAAAGTGAAAGTGGGCGAGTTGATCGCCAAAGCAGGTGGTTTCGTGAGTGCGAATATCCACGCACCATTTAGCGGTACTATCACTAAGATCGACACAACCATTGATGCATGGGGTATGAAAATGCCTGCTATCTTCATGGATGTGGAGGGCGATGAGTGGCTTGAGACAATTGACCGCAGCAAGGACATTGTTCGCAAATTAGACTACGAGCCAAAAGCCATTATCGACAAGGTGCAAGAGGCTGGTATCGTAGGTCTGGGTGGTGCATGTTTCCCAACCCACGTGAAGCTCATGCCTCCTCCTGGTAAAACCGCTGAGGTGCTCATCGTGAATGGTGTAGAGTGCGAGCCATACTTGACTTGTGACCACCAACTCATGCTGGAGAAGGGCGAGGAGATCATCATCGGTATCCAACTGTTGATGCGTGCGCTCAATATCCAAAAGGCTATCATCGGTATCGAGGCTAACAAACCAGACGCTATCAAGCACATGACTGCACTCGCAAGCAAGGTGCTCGGTATCGAGGTGAAGGCATTGAAGCTCAAATACCCACAAGGTGGTGAGAAACAATTGATTGACGCATGTATCCGTCGCCAAGTGCCAAGCGGTGCGCTGCCAATCGAGGTGGGCGCAGTGGTGGACAACGTGGCTACTATCTACGCGGTATATGAGGCAGTGCAAAAGAACAAACCACTTATCTCTCGCGTGATGACCGTGACAGGTAAGAGCCTCGCTAAGCCAGGTAACTACGATGTGCGTTTCGGTACACCATTGACCGATGTAGTGGCATTGGCAGGCGGTGTGCCAGAGGATACAGGCAAAGTGATTGGCGGTGGTCCTATGATGGGTCGCGCAATGAGCAATATTGATATGCCAAGCAACAAGCGTGTGAGCGGTTTGTTGTTCTTGCCTGAGGCAGAGAGTATGCGCCAAGAGATCACCAACTGCGTTCGCTGCGGTAAGTGTATCGGTGCTTGCCCAATGGGCTTGGAGCCATGGCTCTTGTCAAAACAAGCATGGCACGGCATGTGGGACGAGATGGAAGACCACAATATCATGGACTGCATTGAGTGTGGTTGCTGCCAATTCACCTGCCCAAGTCATTTGCCATTGCTCGACTATGTGCGCATGGGTAAAGCGAAAGTGGGAGGACTTATTCGTGCTCGTCAAGCAGCGAATAAGTAGTTGAAAGTTTAGTGTTCAAAGTTTAAAGGCTAGAATAAATGAAACAATTTATAGTATCTCCCGCACCACACTTCCATAGCGGTGATAGCGTGCGGAAAAATATGCTGTTGGTGATTATTGCCCTCCTGCCAGCTTACGCAGTCAGCGTTTGGCAATTCGGTTGGGGCGCACTCATCACCACCGCCATCAGCGTGGCAGCCTGCGTGCTGTTTGAGTGGCTGATTGCGAAATATATCTTAAAACAAAAATCCACTATCGGCGACCTCTCTGCTGTACTGACAGGTCTGTTGTTGGCATTCAACTTGCCAAGCAACTTGCCTTGGTGGATCGTGATTATCGGTGCGTTGGTGGCTATCGGCGTAGCAAAAATGAGTTTTGGCGGATTGGGACAGAACATCTTCAACCCTGCTCTTGTGGGTCGTGTGTTCCTCTTGATCTCTTTCCCTGCTCAGATGACTACATGGCCCGTGCCACAAGGTTTTGCTACCTCGTATGTGGATGCTGCTACAGGTGCTACTCCTCTGGCTGCCATGAAAGTGGCGCTGACTGGTAGCGACAGCATGATGAACGCAGTGCCAGAGATGTGGGATATCCTCATCGGTAAGATGGGCGGTAGTCTTGGCGAGGTGAGCGCATTGCTCTTGCTTGCAGGTGGTATCTTCCTTATTGCTACGCGTGTGATTACATGGCATATCCCAGTGAGCATCATGGCTACGGTGGCGTTGTTTGCTGCGGTGACTGGTTGGGCTGGAATGTTGCCAGAGAGCGTATGCACAGGCGAATATGTGATGCTGAGTCTTTGCACTGGTGGTATGATGCTGGGTGCATGGTTCATGGCTACCGACTATGTGACTTCTCCTATGAGTAACTGGGGAAAGATCATCTTCGGTGTGGGTATCGGTGTGATTGTGATGGTAATCCGTACTTGGGGTGCTTACCCAGAGGGTATGTCGTTCGCTATCCTCATCATGAATGCTTGCGCACCATTGTTGAACCTCATTCGCCCAAAACGCTTTGGCGAGAAAAAGAAATAATTAGATCGGGCTTAATGCCCTGTAGATCGGCCTTAGGCCTGTAGTTGGTAGATCGGCGCAGAGCGCCTGTAGATGCTAGGAAATCTACAACGAACGAAGTGAGTGATCTACAGCGAGTGAAACGAGCGATCTACAACGAAGTGATCTACAGTGTAACGAACTAAAATAAAAGTATTATGGCAAAATTACAAAGTTCATTTAAGAATATGTTGCTATCGCTGACGCTCATCGCGTTGGTGGCTGCGGCTGCTTTGGCTGGCGTATATATGCTGACCAAAGACCCTATCGCTGCGGCAATGACTGAGAAGCAACAAAGCGCTATCATGCAAGTGCTTCCTGAGGTAGAAGGTGATATTCGCATTGCTGAGGCTGAGAAGAGTAATGGTGTGACCCTCTACAAAGCATATGTAGGCGAAGAGTGGATCGGTACAGCCGTAGAGGCAAGCACCGAGGGTAACCAAAACATGCCATTCGGTGGCACATTCCGCTTGATGGTAGGTTTCAATAATGTAGGCGATGTGGTTCGCTATGTGGTATTGGAGCAAGCAGAGACCCCAGGTCTGGGTGCACTGATGAGCACATGGTTCTGCAACCCTGACAAACCAAAATCAAACATCTTGGGTAAGAACCCTGCTACGACCAATTTCAGCGTTAGCAAAGATGGTGGCGATGTAGATGCTATCACCGCATCAACCATCACCTCGCGCGCGTTCCTTGAAGTAGTAGTCAAAGCATACAACGGTATTGCGGCGGGGTCCCCGACGAACCTCGTGGGTTCGTGGGGTGCTGAGCAGCCAATGCCAATCGAGGCAACGAGCGGTGCAACGCAATTAACAACAGAGGAAGGAGGCCAACAATGAAAAATAAAGCATTAAACACCGTATTGAACGGTATCTTGCGCGAGAACCCCGTATTTGCTCTCGTGCTCGGTATGTGTCCTACCTTGGCAACTACCACTTCTGCTATCAATGGTATGTCCATGGGACTCGCTACTACTTTCGTGCTTATCTGCTCGAATGTGGTGATTTCGCTCTTGAAGAATTTGATTCCTGATAAAGTACGTATCCCTGCGTTTATCGTGGTGATTGCTACTTTTGTGACCATGGTACAGCTTCTGATGCAAGCTTATCTGCCTGCTATCTATGAGGTGCTGGGTTTGTTCATTCCGCTGATTGTGGTGAACTGTATCGTACTCGGTCGTGCTGAGGCCTTTGCTGCTAAGAATACCGTTGGCTTGTCTGCATTGGACGGTCTGGGTATGGGTCTTGGCTTCTCATTGGCATTGACTTTGATTGGTGCAGTGCGTGAGTTGCTTGGTACTGGTAGTTTGTTCGGCATGAACCTCTACAGCGAGACCTATGGTATGTTGATTTTCGTGCTCGCTCCTGGTGCGTTCATCGTATTGGGCTACTTGATGGCATTGGTACAAAAACTGCTTAAAAAATAACAATAAAGACCGCGCTTTGCGCTGAGAGAGGTTAGAACGGGCTAACGCCCTGTTAGACCGCCCTTCGGGGCTGAGAGATTCCTATGAATCTAACAGCAAAGCGATCTAACAACAAAGTGGTCTAACCTCTAACAGCGAAGCGGTCAAAAAACAAAAAGAATTATGGTATATTTTCTGATATTTATCTCTGCGATATTCGTGAATAATATCGTATTGAGCCAGTTCTTGGGTATTTGTCCATTCTTGGGCGTAAGTAAGAAAATCAATACTGCGCTGGGTATGGGTGCTGCTGTGTTGTTCGTCATGACATTGGCAACGCTTGTAACCTACTTGTTGCAACAACTCTTGAACGCATGGGGCTTGGGCTTCTTGCAGACCATCCTGTTTATCTTGGTGATTGCTGCCCTCGTGCAGATGATTGAGATTATCCTCAAGAAGATCTCTCCATCTCTTTACCAAGCATTGGGTGTGTTCTTGCCATTGATCACGACAAACTGCTGTTTGTTGGGTGTGGCTATCATGGTAGCTAGTGGTACATATAAGTTGCCTATGGGCGCAGAGCCAGGCTTATTGACAGGTATGTTGTTTGCTATTGCTACAGCTATCGGTTTTGCATTGGCATTGGTATTGTTCGCAGGTATGCGCGAGCAATTGGCATTGGCTAAGGTGCCTAAGGCACTGCAAGGCACTCCTATCGCCCTGCTCACCGCCGGCCTCTTGGCTATGGCATTCATGGGCTTCAGCGGCGTAGTATAATCTCGTAAATGTATATTTCAACAAAAAGGCACTTACTTCGGTAGGTGCTTTTTTGTTGCTTGATAAGTTGTCCATTTCGCGCTCATTTTTGCGTGCGCCACCCGTCACTTTCTTTATTCTTTATCCCCGAATATCATTCGGATCTTCTTGTGTTCCCGCTACCTGTTTTGTTTTGCCAGTGGTCTGGCAATATCCTTGCCCTCTATTTACTATTGCAGCTATTAGGCTATTGTTACTATCTTTTTCAATCATTGGTTCAGTGCTCGGCGATTTCCCGCCGAGTGTAATGTGTTTACTCCCCACCGTTGTTTAGTACTCGCGGATTTCCCCGCGAGAAATCCCCGCCTTTACGCTATACACCCTACATTCTACACTCTACACCAGAAAAATCACCCAAAAATGCGATTTTTATTTGCATATCTGCAAAAAAAGTAGTACCTTCGCAGCGAAAATTGAGTAAAATTTCAATAAATATTGAGTAAATTTAATACCACCACCTTAGCCAATTATCTCAAAGTCTTGGGCGGAGCTGGCATATCGTTAGAGTAGTTTCTCTTACTATCACCTGACAACTTATTCTAGTTACTGTCCAATAAAATAACCTCCAAATACGATTTTATTTGCATAAATGCAAAAAAATCCGTACCTTTGCGCCCAAATATATAATAATTATGGATAACTTAAAATTTATACCATTTTCAGACATTGACTTATCAGACACTTTCTTCGATTCTTTGCGGGCTAATTATGAAGGATTCGATGCTTGGTTTCAAAGTAAAGCGGAATCAGGAGCAAAAGCTCTCGTTTATTATGACAACTCCACATTATTAGATTTCTTGTACCTAAAAGATGAGGATGAAGAGTTGCAATTGGATAATATATCGTTGCCCAAAAGAAAACGCTTGAAAGTTGGAACTTTCAAAATAGAGCGCAGAGGAACGAATCGAGGGGAACGTTTTATAAAAAGGATTTTGGATTTTGCGATCCAACATTCTTTTCCTGAAGTATATGTTACCATGTTTGATGACACGGATGAATTATTACATTTACGTCATTTCTTTGAGCAATATGGCTTTGTAGAAGTGGGTAGAAAATCACATAATAATGGACGAAGCGAAGCTGTTCTTTTGCGAGATATGACCACTTATACAAATAATATCATACAAGACTATCCGCTTATTAATCGAACGCAGGGAAATAAATATTTACTGGCTATTAGACCCGAATATCATACCAAGTTGTTTCCTGATTCAATCTTAAATAATGAGCATTATGATTGTTTGGAAGATGTAGGTCCTACGAACAGCATTAATAAGATTTATATTTGTTGGATGGAAGGTACGCGCCAATTGAGACAGGGAGATAAAATTATCATCTATAGAACCTCAGATTATCAAGGTCCTGCAGCATATCGTAGTGTTGCGACGTCTGTATGCACGGTCATTGAGACGAAAACAATAGATGATTTTCAGAGTGCTGATGAATTTGTGCGATATGCCAACAAGTATAGTGTATTTACGGAACGCGATTTAAGAGATTGGTATAATAGAAGATCTGATTTCATAGTCATAAAAATGCTATACAACTTGGCTTTCCAAAAGAAAGTAATTCGAAAAGACATCATTGATTATGCTGGTCTTTCTTCAGATGAGCGTTGGGGTTTTGTATCACTCTCTGACGAACAATTTAATCAGATATTAAATTTAGGCGATGCAGATGGACGCTATTTTATCAATTAAACCGATATATGCCAAACAAATTTTGGCAGGAACCAAAAAAGTGGAATTTCGTAAAAGAAGTTTCAAAGAAAAAGTGCGGAGAGTATATATTTACGCCTCTGTTCCTGTCAAACAAATTGTAGGTTATTTTACATTTACAGAAATAGATGAAGATACACCTGCTAATTTGTGGGAAAAGTATAAAGATGTTGGCGGTATTGCGAAAGAGGATTTCTTCAGTTATTACGCAAATAATGAAAGAGGTTGTGCTTTTGTAATAAAAACTGTTACTTCTTTTAAACAGGGGAAAAATCCGAATGACTTTATTGACGATTTTGTCCCCCCTCAATCTTATGTGTATTTAGATTTCAACTCTAAAGAAGAATTAGTTTGATGTGCAGAATATAAAAAATATATGTTTTATCAATTAATTGAAAAAAAACGAAACGAATGGTTGGCTTCTAAAGAATGCACCATCACCGATTTGCTCCATTATATCGAGCAACGCGGTATGATGCGTGATGCTCAATTAGAGGCTATCAAAACTTACCTGTTCTTAAAAATTGCCTGCCAAAATCAACCATTATGGCAACTATTTATAGGAGGGTATTTCAACGATACGGATATCGACCAAATAGAGTTGACCGAAGCAGCACGCCAAATCTTCAACACCAACAAAGCGGCTGTTGCGCTATTTCAATACTCTCGCTTGAAGGACAAAGGTGGGAGACAGTTAGCACCTGAATTAGAGCAGTTTATCAAACAAAATGCCGATAAAATAGATTATGAGGCAGTATTCAAAAAGATATTTTACGATGTCACATATACGGACTATTTATTTAGTCTTCCAATGGGAGCTGGTAAAACCTATTTGATGGCAGCGTTTATATATTTGGATCTTTACTTCGCGCAAAATGAACCAGACAATAAGTGTTTTGCACACAACTTTATGATAATGGCTCCGTCTGGTTTGAAATCTTCTATTGTACCCAGTCTAAAACACATCAAGGAGTTTGACCCCTCATGGATTATTCCAGAACCAACAGCAACTCAACTGAAGAGGTTGATAAAGTTTGAAATCCTTGATGAACAAAAAACTGCTAATAAGAGCAACCGCATTAAGAATCCAAATGCTCAAAAAATTAATAATCATCAGCCATTGGAAAATTTAATGGGCTTGGTCGCTATTACTAATGCAGAAAAAGTAATCTTAGACCGCTTGGCTGATAATCAAGACACCACCTTATTCAGTGATGATGAACTAAAAAGGATGGTGTTGGCGAATGAATTACGCGAATTAATTGGCAAGCTCCCAAATCTTGCCATCTATATTGATGAAGTACACCACGCTGCTGATGGAGAAATTAAACTGCGTCAAGTAGTCAATAAGTGGACGGAAAATCACACTTTCAATTCTGTACTGGGTTTTTCTGGTACGCCTTATTTGGACAGAGCAGAAAAAGTAACTTTATCCAATGCTTTCTCTATCAGCAACACTGACCTTTCTAATGTCGTTTATTACTATCCATTGATAGAAGGTATTGGTAATTTTCTCAAAGTGCCAGAGGTTAAGTATGCAGATAATGATACGCAAACAATTGTCACAAATGGTGTGCGGGAGTTTTTTAATAAGTACAAAGAGACTATTTATGCCAACGGCACATGTGCCAAGTTAGCTATTTATTGCGGTCAAATTGAAACATTAGAAGAAACTATTTATCCACTTGTTGCAGAGATAGTGTCTTCGTTTGGATTGAATCCTGCTGATTCTATTTTAAAGTACCATGGAGGCAATAAAGAATATCCACAACCCGAAGGAGCTGAAATTGCTTTTGCCTCGTTAGATACTAGTCTGTCCAAACTACGAATAGTTCTCCTTGTGCAGATAGGTAAAGAGGGATGGGACTGTAAAAGTCTAACAGGAGTCATACTTCCACAAAAAGGAGTTTGTCCTACCAATATGGTATTGCAGACTTCATGTCGTTGTTTGCGTCAAGTGGTTAAAGACAATACAGAGTCTGCCATTATCTGGCTCAACAAATTCAACGCTGACACTCTCAATAAACAATTAAAACAGCAACAGAATATTACATTGCAAGAATTTGTCCAAAAAGTTCCGTTGGCAAGACCAACTATCGAACGATTCTCGCGTATGGAGCGTATGCAAGTGCCACCGATTGACTTCTACCAACTAAAAGTGAGTTATGAAACACTTATCGTAGATGAGTCAAATGATCCTCATGCGCGCTTGCAAGATGAAGCGATAATCGTCAAAGCTGCACCTTCGCTTGCTCACCAACAGAACATGGAGGGTAAACACATTGCTTCTTTTGAATTGGAAACAAATGACGCAGAAGTTCCAACATTCCAATGGTGGTTGCAACAGATTGCCAAAGAGAGCTTCGGCACGCTTGCGGTCGCACAACTCAAGACCTACGAGATGGAACTGCGTTCTATATACGACAAACTGACGCCTAAACATAATCACCAGCGTATCCGTTCGCTCATACGTCAAGCATTTGCTCCGTTACGTGATTTCCATGTGACAGAAGAAGTGGTACCCCAACAGGCTATCTTGCTACAAATAGAGAAACTGATTTCGCCAATTGAAGATAATGGAAAATATTATCCATCGCAGCAAGTGGTACAAGAAATCGTAAATTGGGATAATCGTCCTACACAAGAAGAATTAAAGCCAGAAGTGCTAGCCAAGATTGAGGAACTAAAAGCAATGGGCATAGATGTCTCCACTCTCAAACCGCAGTCAGACCCTCATCCTGAGCGCAGTCAGACATACCACTATCTGCCATATCGTTTTGATAGTAAACTGGAAATTGATTATTTCTCTAAGGAAATATTACCGCTTATTCATGGCAAAGCACTTGAACTTTATTTTAACGGTGATGACACACTCACTGAATTCAAAATCAACTGCTATAAGAAAATCGGTACACAATGGCGATATATTGGAAAATATGTGCCCGATTTCCTCTTGCTCAGCAGAAAAGAAAACAATGAGATTGACAAAATCATCATTATAGAAACCAAAGGCGAAGGTTTTGCTGCTAAGTTTGCTGAACGCAGAGAATTTATGGAAACGGAATTTGTGCGCAAGAACAATGAGCAGTTCGGATATAAGCGTTTTAACTTCCTATATCTCGAAGACACACTTTCTGCCGAACAACGCAGACAAAAGACCTTGGGAGCAATTAACGATTTCTTTAACTTGTAAATAATACATAATTATGGCTATAAAATATGTTCCTTACTTCCCAAACACATTGGAAGGACAAGCAATCTTAGACAACTTCGTACGTACCAAACGTGTATTGCGTTACCGCGACAACGACCAAGTGATTGAGCGCATTGAACAAGGTATGCCACTCTACGAGATGGAAAAGGTAGAGCAGGTTGGAGAGAATCCAAAGAATAAAATCATTCGTGGCGAATGTCTCTCAGCATGTGCATACCTTAAAGAGCATGGGATACAAGTGGACTTAGTGTATATTGACCCTCCTTTTGCTTCAGGTGCAGACTATGCCAAAAAAGTGTATATCCGTCGCAATCCTTTGGTAGCGAAAGCTATTGCACAAGCAGAAACTGAATTAGATATAGAAGATCTCAAAGCCTTTGAGGAAAAGATGTATGGTGACGTTTGGGATAAGGAGCGTTATCTCAACTGGATGTACGAAAACTTGATGGCTATTAAGAGTGTCATGAGTGATGATGCCTGTATTTATGTAGAATTAGATTCTCACATTGGTCATTATGTAAAGATACTCATGGATGAGATATTTGGTGAACAAAATTTCATCAATGAAATTGTTTGGAAAAGGACATTTTCCCATTCTGATGTAGGACAAGGAGCAAAACATCTTGGAAGATTACACGATGTTATTTTCTTATATAGCAAATCTGAAAATTACACAATGAACACAGTTTATACTCCATACACTGATGAATATATTAAAAATTTCTATAAATATCAGGATAAAGATGGACGTAGATATCGTTTAGTTTCATTGTTGGGACCAGGAGGAGCAAGCAAAGGTAATCCATATTATGAAGTTATGGGTGTTACTCGTTATTGGGCTTTTAGTAAAGAAAGTATGCAAAAAATGATTGATGCAGGACTAGTTATTCAAACGAAACCAGGTGCTGTTCCTCAAAAGAAAAGATATCTTGACGAATCGGAAGGTGTTCCTTTGCAAGATATTTGGGTTGATATAGCTGCTGTGCAAGGTGGAGCGTTAGAAAATGCTAATTATACAACCCAAAAACCCGAAGCTTTATTAGAACGTATTATAAAAACAAGTAGCAATGAGAATATGGTTGTTGCCGATTTCTTCGGTGGTAGTGGCGTGACAGCAGCAGTTGCGCATAAATTCAATCGAAAATTTATTCATAATGACATAGGTATCAATAGTATCCAAACTGTTAGAGATCGACTAATCGCTAACAAAGCAGAATTTGAAGTATTGGAAATAAAAGATGGTGTTTCGCTTTATCGCAACCCTGTCCAAACAATGGATAAACTGAAATCACTCATCCCTGGATTGCGCAACGAAGATGCTTTGGACAAATTCTGGGAGGGTAGTATCGTCGATACTAAACATGGTATGATGCCTGTTTATTTACCAAACTTGATGGACAGCACAACACGCTTGTTAGATAAACCATTAATGAATCGAATCATTCGCGAAGCGATGCCTGATTTGCCAGAAGATACCAAACGAGTGATTGTGTATTATATTGACATCATAGACAGACAGGAAATAGAGCAATTTATAAAAGAACAAAACACACAAACTACCATTGAGATTGAACTGCGCGACTTGAAACAAGTATTAGATAATGTTGTATTAGAAGATGAAGCCGCATGGGAAGTGAGTGAAATGCGTGATACTTTGTTAGGAGGTTGGAAAGTAGATATTAAATCTTTCCATAGCGACCGTGTATTACGAAAGATAGACGAATGCAATCAAAAGGGACAGCAACAAGCCCTCAAAAAAGGAAAAGAATTTAAACCAATCGAAATAAGTGATGAGGGATTAGAAACCATTGAATGGGTAAGTTTAGATTGTACAAGTGCAGATCCTAATGCGCCATGGCATAGTGATGCAGAGATAAAGATTGATCGTCTTGGCTATGTTATCCGTAATGGTGTAAAATCTCAAGAATTCTGGGATGCTGCTATTACTTCTGATGCAAGACCTCTCCGCCTCAAAATCCGCAACATCTGCGGCGATGAAACGATTTATGTACTTTAATGATACTATTTATATTATGGAATGGATTTTTGAAGGAATCGGAACTGCAATAATAACTTTTGTATTAGGCATAGTTGCTGGTGGTAGTGTTGGGTATTACATTGGTGTACAAACTTCAATTAAACAGAAGCAAAAAGCGAAAGATAATGCTAAACAAACTCAAATAGGCATACAACATGGAAATCACTAAGCAAACTCAAACAGCGGGAGATTACTCCACTCAAATGCAGGCTGGAGTCATCAATAATAACTATACGATTGTAAATGGTATAGATGAAGCTCGTGCTCGCAGTATTTGGCAAGAAGAATACGCTATTGCGTGCCAAGAGTGGACACAAGAGGCTCAAAGAATTGCAATGGAAAGAGTGCAGCAATTGGAAGAGAAAGTTATACCAAAAATGTTGAATTATGATAAATCATTAAGTTTTTTTGCTGATCCAGCATTTCAATTTCTTATTCGAAAAGCACAAATGATAGCAGCTTCCTCTGAAAGAGTTGCAGATTATGACATGTTGGCAGACTTAATATTACATCGTGTAGAACAAACAGAAGATAGACATCGGCGATTAGGTATTAGTAAAGCAATTGAAATTATAGACCAAATATCTGACGAAGCATTAGTTGGTATATCTATGTTTTATGCATTATCAAAATTTTTACCTACGTCAGATGATATACATGAGGGGTTGTCTGTTTTAAATGATTTATATCGAAAAATATTGTGTGAGTACGATTTGCCTACGGGGGATAATTGGTTAGAACATTTAGATGTTTTGAATGCTATTAGATTAGGAGTCAAGGGTATCGGTTCTTTTAAGAAAATGAAAGATTATATGCCAACAATGTTGAGAAAGTATTTAGTAGCTGGAGCAGGAAATGACTCGGAAGAATATGCTCAACTCAAAGAAGAATTCAATGCATGCAACCTCCCATTATCAACCTTTGTATCTCATCCATTGAAGTCTGGTTATATTAAGTTAAAAGTATCGTCTAATATAGAAGAGATTTATATCACTGAACAAATAGGAGAAGACATTATTAAAAAGCAATTGAATGAAGAACAAAAAAAAGTGATGTTGCATGCGATTGATCTTTTGCACAAAGATGAATCACAAGATCCTCAAATGAAAACAAAATTTATGGAGGCTTGGAATGAATTTCCAACTCTAAAAAAGGTGGGTGAATGGTGGGATCATATGCCATGTCATTTTGCGATTACTCCTATTGGGGTAGCACTTGCTAATGCTTATATACACGGCAAAGATGCGACAGTTCCATGTATGTATTAAATGCAATAATTATGACAACAATTGATAATTTATATAAAGAGTGGCAAGCACTGCAGCCCCTAAGCGCAGAAAATCAAAAACGATTGGATACCAAGTTTATGTTGGAATTTAATTACAATTCCAATCATATTGAGGGCAATACACTAACCTATGGTCAAACTATTTCTTTATTGATTCATGGAAAGGTGGATGGATCAGCTCCGATGCATGATTATGAGGAGATGAAAGCGCATCAAGCCGCATTGGAAATGATAAAAGTGGAGGCTGCAACAGGAGAACGCCCGCTAACAGAAATGTTTATTCGTCAGGTACACAAAATTATGCTTCGAACGGATTATATTCCTGAAGGCAAAAATTATACTGTTCATGCGGGTATTTATAAAACACGCCCAAATTCCGTTCAGACACCAACAGGAGAGATTTTTGAATACGCCTCACCTGAAGAGACGCCAGCTTTAATGATGGATTTAATAGCGTGGTACAACAATGTTGAAAAGGAAGCAAAGATATCTCCTCTTGAAATAGCGGCACTTTTTCATTATCGTTATATTCGAATACATCCCTTCGAAGATGGCAACGGACGTATTGCACGACTTTTAGTCAATTATATTCTTGCAAAACATGGCTATCCTATGATTGTAGTACACGACTCCGATCGTAATGGATATTTAGGTGCGCTCGGTCAATGTGATGCCGAAACAGGGTTGGTACCAGCTGTAGGGGCTCATGCAAAACTAGAACAGATTACGCCGTTGGTTAATTATCTGGAGCAATGTCTTAAACGTGCTTTAATTATTAGTATTAAAGCGGCAAAAGGAGAAAGCATTGAGGATGAAGATGATATGCAAAAGCGTTTAGCTATTCTTGCTCGTAATGCACAAGCAAAACGGGGAAACATCAAACGCAGAAGTAACCAATATATAGCTGAAATAATACATGATTTTATAACTCCGATTAAAGAAGAGTTAAATACACAGTTCGCGATTTTCAATCAATTCTATAATAGTATTGAGATTTTATTCTATTATGTTGGTATTGGCGGTGGAAAAGTATCATTAACATCCAATTTTACAGAAGCTCATCATGGTAATTTAGAGAAAGCTTCATATAGAATGGTAATAGAAGTCCAATTGGGTAAACCTACTATATTGTTACCATCTAATTCGGTAGAAAGTATTCCAATCTATATCAGTTGCAACGATGAAGAATATAATATACAACTGTTTGATGAGACACAATCTTTCCGCTATGGTGTATTACCTACTGATTCGCAGCAAAAAATATGGATAAAAAAAATAATGGAACATTTATACGCTAGTATAGAAAAGAAAGTTGCAGCAATAAAATAGTTTGTAAGAATCAGTTTAGGCATCCCTCGTATCATGCAAATAAGAGATTATCCCGAAATCGAACTCACAAGGATTTCTTACTGGTTCACTTTCGGCACAATCTTCGGCACACGAAAACTTTTTTGAAAAAAATACACTTATGCGGAAGTTGTTATAACACAGCAAATTCCGCATATTATTCACACTTATTCTTATTTCAAAATCACAAATCTTCGGCACAAAATCCCTTCCGTGCCGAAGATTTTTGCAGCATTATTATAGAGACACGTTTATAGAAAGCTACAAAAAGCCCACAGATGTGCTAGAGATCTCCTATGGTGGTCCCGAAACTTGCAGGTAACTTTCAGCACAACATTCAGCACTCACAAACTTTTTTTTAAAAAACGCAGCCACTTAGAAGCGCTTATAATATAGCAACTTCCACATGCTATATACGTCTTTTTAACCAGAAAAATTACCAATTTCCAGCACAAAAGCACCAAAACGCTGAGTGTTCAGCACCACTATATTATATATAAGGTAAATGATTCGTAACTTCAAGAGCCGGTAATCCGAATAGTGCATTTGTTTACCCAACATTTGCATATGTCAAAAAAAAAGAGTAATTTCGAGGGCATCTTAATCCTCGAAGTTACAGTAAAAAAATATAGCCTATGGCAAAAAAGCAAGCTTTTTTTGCACATATACATTTTTTTTTGTACCTTTGCACGCAAAATTGCTAAAACGAAAATAATACGAACATGAAGATAGATTGGAAGAAAATTCTGCCCTACGCGGTGGCGATTGTAGCATTTGTGGCAGTAGCTGTGATTTATTGCGCTCCGGCGTTGGAGGGCAAAGTGCTAGTGCAAGGTGATGTGAACAATTGGAAGGGTGCGGCGCAAGAGGCACGTGCTTTCTACGATGAGAATGGTACACGTACATGGTGGACCAACTCCATGTTTGGCGGTATGCCTACATACCAAATAACGGGTAGTTTGCCATCCGGTGAAGTACGTAATGGTATAGCCAAGATTGCTCATCTCGGCATGGAAGGTGGATGGGAAGCCATCGGTATTATCTTTGCCTATTTCTTCGGATTCTTCCTCATGCTTCGTTGTTTCAAGGTTAATCCGTGGCTGAGCATTATAGGTGGTTTGGCAATAGGATTATCCACCTATTTCTTACTGATTATCCCCGCTGGACACGTTACCAAAGCCATGGCTCTAGGATTCTTGGCACCCGCGATAGGCGGATTCTATGCTATATTCCGCAAGCAATATTGGTTGGGCGCGCCACTCGTAATGCTTTATGGCATATTGGGTATCACACTTCACCCACAAATGACCTATTATATCTTTATGCTGATAGGGGTGTTAGCTTGTGCAGAACTCTATATCCATATTAAGGACAAAGCATGGAAAGATTTAGGCATATCACTTGGCGTGTTAGCATTGAGTCTGCTACTGGTTGTGGGAACAAAAGCCAGCTGGTTGGAAATGAACCAAAACTATCTCAAAGAGACCATGCGTGGTGGACACTCGGAACTAACGTCTAACAGCGATAGCGGTCCAACTTCTCACAGCAATAGCGGTCTCAGTCTTGACTATGCTACCGCATGGAGTTATGGTGTAGATGAGACCATGACTTTCCTTATCCCTAACTGGGAAGGTGGTGCAAGCGGCTATAATGTGGGTGCGAAGTCAGATCTTTGTGAGACAATGATCAAGAATCGTGTGCCTAAACGATCGGCGGAGCAGTTCTGTGAGCAAGTACCTACCTATCGCGGAGAGAAAGCTTTCACGAGTGGTCCTGTGTATATAGGAGCGATTATCTGTTTCCTATTTGTGTTAGGTTTGTTGATTGTGCCAGGACCATACAAGTGGGCACTATTGGTGGCTACACTTTTCTCTGTGGCATTGGCATGGGGTAGAAACATGATGTGGTTGACGGAGCTGTTCTTCAACTATTTCCCTATGTACAATAAGTTCCGCGCGGTGGAAAGCATCTTGGTAGTGGCTGAGATTACTATCCCACTGTTGGGTATGTTGGCATTGCAACAAGTAGTGGAGAAGAAAATCGCGTGGGATAAACTGAAAATCCATTTGATTACTGCAGGCGGTATCACTGCAGGCTTGTGCCTTATCTTTGCTTTCTTCACGGGTGTGGTGGATGTTACCAGCAGTTATGACGCGCAATGGGTGAACCAAGTGCCCACATGGCTAAGAGACGCCATCTATGACGAGCGTATAGCTATGATCAAAGCCGATGCTTGGCGCTCGTTTATCTTTATTGCATTGGGCTTTGCGGTGGTATATTGGTATGCATGGAAGTCTAATTCCGAGTCTCTAAACACTAAACACTCAACTCTAAACTACGTACTATATGCGGCCCTAGCAGCATTAGTACTAGCAGACATGCTACCAGTGAATAAGCGTTTCTTTGGTAATGATCATTTCGTAAAAGCCAAAGATGCGGAGGCTTATTTCGCGATGCAACCATACGAGCAACAGATATTGCAGGATGAAGACCCAAACTTCCGCGTATTGAATCTCGCAAGCAACACCTTTAATGACGCGCGTACAAGCTATCGCCTCAAATCCATTGGCGGTTATTCGGCAGCAAAACTGCGTCGCTACCAAGACTTGATAGATGAGCATATCTCTGCGGAAATGAATCCGCTCATGCAAACCGTGATGCGCACGCAGGGCTTTATGTTGCCAGACGAGAACGAAGGCAAAGACTTCCCTGTGCTGAATATGCTCAATATGAAATATGCCATTGTTCCGCTACAGGGTGGCAAACAAGCACCAGTATATAACCCATACGCGATGGGTAACTGCTGGTTTGTGGACGAGGTCATTATGGTGGATACGCCAGACGAGGAATGTGCGGCATTGGGCACCATTGACTTGCACAAGCAAGCCGTGGCAGACAAGAAGTTTGCAGAGGCGTTAGATATTACCAAACCCGAAGTAACACCATTGATGGCATTCGATACAACACTTATTCAATTGACCTCGTATGCACCAAACTGCTTGGAATATGAGGCAATGACCGAGCGCAATAAAGTGGTAGTATTCTCCGAGATTTACTATCCATACGATTGGCATCTGTATTTGGTGAATGCCAGTGGCGAGAAGGTGGAGTTGCCTTTAGCCCGCGTGAACTATACATTGCGTGCTGCGGTGATTCCTGCTGGTCATCATCAACTTGTCATGGAGTTTACTCCTCATGCTGTCAAAACTGACAGATGGTGCATGGCACTGATGATCTTGGCATTACTGCTCAGTGTGGGTGGATTGACCTATCCTTTGTGGAGAAAGAAAAAATGATTACAATAATTATCTGCACATATAATCGGGAGAAATACATTCGTCCGTTGTTGGAGAGTATCGCAAAGAACGACTATCCTACTGCGGATTATGAGATTGTGTTGGTAGATAATAATTGTACAGATCACACGCGCGAGGTGTGTGAAGCGTTTGCTGCGGCACACCCTGAGATTGCATTCCGTTATGTAGTAGAGCCCGAACAAGGATTGTCTGCAGCGCGCAACAAGGGTATCAAAGAGGCGAAAGGCGATATTATCATTTATGTAGATGACGATGCACTGGTGGATACGGATTACATCCGCAATTATGCTGAGCACTTCGCTGCCAATCCCGACACCATAGCAGCAGGTGGTCCAATTGAGCCTCTCTATGAGACGGCAGAACCATCGTGGATGTCGCCATATACCAAAGCCCTTTTGACCGCATGGATGAACTATGGCGATAAGGTACGCGAATACCCTAAAGGTCGTTACCCTGGTGGTGGCAATGCAGCGTACAGAAAAGTGGTGTTTGAACGTGTAGGGTTGTTCAATACGGAGTTAGGACGCAAAGGCACTGCGTTGTTGGCTTCAGAAGAGAAAGATATCTTTGATAAGATGAAGGCGCAAGGTATGAAGGTGCTATATTTGCCAACGCCTGTGCTGCATCATATTATCCCACAAGCGAAATTAGAAGTCCCTTATTTTGAGCGTTTGACTTTGCAGATAGGTCGTAGTGAACGCATGCGCACGCGCGCAGTATCAAAAGCTAAATATATCAACCGCCTCTTCTCGGAGGCAGTGAAGTGGGGTGGCACATTGGCTTTGCTGGTAATCTACACGCTGCAAGGCGCACCCAAGAAAGGTTGGAAACTTGTCCTTTTTCGCAAAAATGTGACCGCTGGGCTACTTGGATGGTAGTCTAATAGTGCGGTTATTGTATGGTTATTGTGTGGTAATAGTGTAGTGCGGGTAGGGAATTTTACACAGCGTATCGGTAGTTACTAAAAGAACTTTCGATAACTGCGTTCTTCGGCTCTGCTTCGTCGGGTAGTATAGCCATCGCCTGACCAATTCTTAATTGGCGTTTTATATGATTCGGAATACATGTCCACCAACCACTCATGCGTTTTATTGGGCATATAGACATCTATCCCCATGAATTTCTGTCGTTGGAAGTCCGTCTTAACCACAGTCACCTTTTCGCAAGGAAAACCATCTGTTGCATTGGCTTCTTTCCACTCTTTTGTTTCGTGCATAAGCGCCACCAATGTATAATAGTCATCCTTGTCTTCAAAATAATGAAAGACATCTAAGTGTATTCCTTTATATATATAGGTGTCTTCCACAATTTGATTACTTTCAGGAATCACATTTTGTTTGTAGAGTTGAAATCCATGTTGTTGCATCACTTCGGTCATATTCTCAGGCAATGTTGCATCTATTACTCCTAAGTCCACATCAGGGTCGTACGCAATAAATCGTTTATCACGATATGCTCCCAATAGTGTACCAAATGTCAAAAATGCTTGTACTCCCATGGAGGTGAAAGCCTTATCGGCCATCTGTAGCATTTCCAAGCCATTCTTACGCATCTTGCGGACTTGCAGTTTGAACTTTATCTGGTTCAGCCACTTAATCATGGGTTGGTAAAGTCCGATGCAGAGTAGTATTTTTACAATAAGATCTCTCATAATTTATTTTGTAGTATTTAAGTATTCTTTTAATTGATAAACAATATCAGCGGTTATAGTAATGGGGTTATTTGCCAATCGCTGTGCATTTACTTTGCTCAGGATAGCATCAATATCTATATTGTGTAGATTACAATCAAGGTGTATGTTTTTGAGGTATATAATCATATCATTCATACATGATTGCTTGTTGGTTTGCAGTAGTTGATACAACTCATCATTCCCATTCAACGCCAAAAAGAAGGGTAGGGTTAGTGCCACGGCATGTCCGTGTGGATAGCCATAGTCTGAGGTGAATGCATAGGAATATGCGTGTGGAGCAGTTGTTTTCGTGATGTTGATAGCTCTGCCTGCCCAATATGCTCCTTCTGCGACTTCATCACGCAACTGTGGGGTAGGGGATTGAATCAATTGTGGAAGTTGTTTCCATAGCAATTGGATGGCTTTGATAGCATATTGCTTGGACTCAGTAGTGGCATTTCTATTCCAAAATGCTTCTATCGCTTGTGCCAAAGCATCTATGCCTGTGCAAGCGGTCAAGTATGGTGGATTTGCATATGTGAAAGGTGGATATAGAATGGCATAATCGGGTTGTATGTATTCGTGTTCTATACTATGTTTCACGCCATTTTTGTACAATACCGCAAACCGCGTAGCCTCAGCCCCTGTACCTGCTGTAGTAGGAATTGCCAACAGCGGAATGTGTCTATTTACTGCTGTCATAGCATGGTAACGAATTATCTTCGCCATGTCCAACACACTACCTCCTCCTACTGCAATAATACAATCGGCGTTGCTGCTGTTGAAATTATCTATACCTACTAGCAAGTCCTCCTCTTTGGGATTGTTACTAAACTGAGTAAACTCCGTCACTTGACAGTCTATCTTCTGCCAAATCGCTTGAAGTTTCTCCGCTGCTCCGCACTGCACATACGAGTTTTTGCCTCGCACTAAAAACACATGCTTAATCTGTAGCGATTCTATGATCCGTTGCATGTCTATTAATGCATTTCCCCCTATGTAAAACTCATGCTTCATCCTTTGTCTTTATGGTGTTTGCCATGAATGCTTGCTTGTTTTGTACGGGAGTGGTTGTTGGGCGTCCTAAATCAGGTCGATTGCCCTTACGCACCAATATGTTGATTAGGATAGGGCCTTCGAGCGAATGAATCTTGCTGAGCACTTCGTTCAATTCCGAGTTTTCTGCTACGGTGAAGGTATGCTTATATCCCATTGCCGATGCAATCTTGGCTATATCAATGGACAACCCAACTGTAGGTTGCCCGCCTACCGAGTCGTGTGCACCATTGTTGAGCACGATATGTACCAGATTTTTCGCCTCGCTACTACCGATGATTGCCATTCCTCCCATGTGCATCAATGCTGCACCATCTCCGTCCAAACACCATATACGATACTGTGGACGCTGCAAGGCGATGGTTAGTGCTATTTGATTGGCATGCCCCATACCTCCTACCGTCAGGAAATCATCGGCATGTCCTGATTGTTGGCGTTCGCGCAACTCAAATAACTCGCGAGAAATCATGCCTGTAGTCGCCACTATCTTATCCTCCTTTTGGGTATAGGCTACAATGGTGGTAATGGCTTCTTCACGCGATAATGTCAGTGGCTCTTGTGAAGTCGCTGAGGTAATGTCTGGTGCACTGAAGGTGCCTTTTCTGATAATCAACGCATATCTACCATTGTGCTTGTGTATATGTTGAATAGCGTTGCTTACTTGTTGCTCCCAGTTGTCATCTATTATTGCATACGGTATATGCATCGTGTCAAGCAGTGGTAGGGTCAATTCGCCTTGTGTCAAATGTTGTGGTTCATCTTTTATTCCTGGCTCTCCACGCCAACCTATGATGAAAAGCATCGGTATATCATATATCTTTTCATCTGCCAATGATAGGAGAGGATTGATTATATTACCTTCTCCCGAGTTTTGCATATATACACACCCGACTTTGCCTGTTGACAAATGATAACCAATGCTCATACCCACCGCGCCACCTTCGTTGGCAGCAATGATATGCTCTGCGGCGGGCAGGTGCGCTGTCAAATACGCACACATATTCTTAAGCAAGGAGTCGGGCACTCCTGCAAAGAAACGGATGTTTTGCTTCCGTAGCGATTCTACAAATTGCGCTGTGTGAATCATTGTTTGGTGCCTGGGATGAGGGTTAATATATCTTTGATTGGCATGCAGTATGCTTGACTCGCCTCCAGACATCTACCGTTGGTAAGGATTGACTCTGCACAATGCTGCATAGCGGGGTAGGCACTGCGCAATAGGTGATTGGCGTAGATTACGATATTTACGCCCCACTCTGCCAATTCATCTTCGTACACATGGCTATATGTCGTAGGCACTACCACGATAGGCGTGGTGGCATTCTTCTGACGGAATTGCAGACAGAACGCTTTGATATCTTCTCCGCTTTGATTCTTCGAGTGAATCATTATGCCGTCTGCTCCTGCTTCCACATAGGCAAATGCGCGTTCCAGAGCATCTTCCACCGTTTTGCCTGCTATCAGTGACTCAATACGCGCAATAATCATAAAGTCCTCTGTGATTTGCGCCTTCTTGCCTGCGCGAATTTTCTCGCAGAATCCCTCAATGGAGTCCTGCACTTGTTTAGCATCTGTTCCAAAAAGCGAATTTTGTTTCAATCCTACTTTATCCTCAATAATAGCCGCGCTAATACCCAATCGCTCCAATGTGCGGACAGTATATACAAAATGTTCAGGCTTGCCACCTGTGTCAGCATCAAAGATGACGGGCTTGGTAGTCACTTCCAAGGCGTCGTTCAAATCATGCAAGCGTGTAGTCAAATCCACCGCCTCAATGTCTGGCTTACCTTTGCTTGTAGAGTCGGTGAGCGAACTTGCCCACATACCGTCGAACTCAATGGTCTGGTTGTTTTTCTTTACATGTGTGTGCTCGATAATCAACCCTGTCAAGCCACTATGTGACTCGCAAATACGCACTATTGGTTTCGCGTTGATTAGACGATGTAGACGCTTGAGGCGGATATCGGGCGTAGTGCCAATCTCTTTGATGCGCTCGTTGAGCAGGGTAGAGGAGATACCTTTTGTATAGGGTATATCTACTACTTTTCCGCCCCATTCTGCCAGACAATCAATCACATTTTGACGTGTCTGCTGTTGGATGCCTGTCTTCCAATCATCCCCATGCACCACATAATCAGGACGTATCTGACGCAAATTGGGGCGGTAATCCAAGGTGTGTTGAGGTACTACCTCACTCACGCCCTTCAGGTTATTCACAATGATAGAGCGTTGCTCATAATCCAGATATGGCAGTCGTTTGTAACTGGCTATAGCGGCATCCGTTAATACACCAACAATGACTCTACCTAGTTTTTGAGCTTCATGGATAATGTTCAAGTGTCCAGGATGAATGATATCGGCACTCATTCCTACATAAACTATTTTTTCAGACATCATATATCTTCTTTGAATGTTATTTTCTTGTTTTGTTCTTCGCCGAGGACGATGTGGATTGGTATCTCTGGCATGTGCTCGTGCACTATTCCACAATCGTCAGTGGCGATAACCTTTTTGAGGTTATGGGACGGCGTTTCGCCTAATGGACGCTCGCATTGTGAGCTATTGGACGCCACTCCGTGGCTATTGGCTATGGGTGATAGAGCACGGGCATATGCCTCGGCTATCAATTTCAAGCGAAAGGCTTGTGGGGTTTGGGCGCGCATAATAGTAGAGCGTTGTGGGATACGGGCGACCTTGTTATCCGTCATTTCATAGACGGTGTCGGTACTTGGGATAGCAACGGTCACTGCCTCGTGCTCTTCTAATGCCTCGCATACGCGAGCGATAATCTCTTGGCTCACAAATGGACGCGCAGCGTCGTGGAGGAGCAGGTTGACGATATTGGGGCAATTGGCAATTGGCAATTGGCAATTGTTTTCCTCGCCTTTCGCCTCTAACCTCTCGCCTCTAACCTTACGGATAGCGTTTACACTCGATTCCCAGCGTTCTTTGCCGCCGGGGATTATGTGGCGGACTTTCTGCCATGCGTTGGCAAGGAGCATCTGCTCGGCATGGGCGATATAATCGGGGTGCATGACAATGCAAATCTCATGAATATAAGGCGATTGCTCAAAGGCATTGACTGCATGCTCTAAGACGGAATGACCGTCAGAGAGTGGGAGTAATTGCTTGGGAGTATTACCCCCAACGCGTGCTCCTATGCCTCCTGCTAATATGACAGCAATGTTGTACATTGTGTAGTGTAGAATTGTGTAGTATTGTGTAGCGTGGTGTAGTATTGTTTAGTGTTGTGTAGAATTGTTTTTTGCGGCGAGGATCATTTCGCAGAGTTCGCGGATGGCGCCATCGCCACCGCGTTTGGTGAGGTGGATAATGCCAGGCACTGCCTTCACTTCGGGAATTGCATTGGCAGGACAAGCAGCTATGCCTGCGTGTTGCAAGAGGTCAAGGTCGTTGACATCATCGCCCACAAAGCAGACATTCTTCAATGTGATACCTAACTCAGCGCAAATCTGGTTGGCAGCATCCAGTTTGGTCATCTTCACGCCATCCACCACGCGACCTACGCCTGTGTAAATGTATTCCAAACCGAGTTTTTGCCCGCGTTTCTTGCCAATAGCAGTATTTTCACTGGTGAGAATACCGCAAGGGATTCCCGCCTTGCGCAAGAGGACAATACCCATGCCATCATATACGCAAAAACGCTTGAACTCATCGCCACTCTCAGTGTAATACATGCCACCATCGGTCATGCAACCGTCCACATCGGTAAGGAAAAGTTTGATATTGTTCATGTTGTGTAGAATTGTTTAGAGTTGTTTGTGAATGGTATAAAAAGTATCTGCCATGCCTATCCATGAGTAGCGGTCTTTCTGTTGAATGAGGTACTCGGTATAGTCGGCTTGGCGGTTGTGGGTGTAGTAGTCTGCAATGGCTTCGGCAATGGCCTCGGCATTTGGTTCGACTGCATAACCCATCTTGTGGTCATGGACAATCTCGCCTAAACCACCTACATTGGTGACAAGCATCGGTTTTTCGAAATGGAATGCCACTTGCGTTACACCACTTTGGGTGGCGGATTTATAAGGTTGGACGATCAAATCGGCTGCTCCGAAATACTTGCGCAAGTCGGCATCTGCAATAAACTCGTTGCGGATTATTACCCTGTCAGTCAGTTGGTTATTGGCTATTTGTGTACGGTATTTATCTTCATCCTCGTAAAACTCGCCCGCAATAATCAATTGCAAGTTGGGCAGTCGGTCTTTCACTTGTCCGAAAGCATCAAGCAGCAGATCCAACCCCTTGTATGCACGCACCAGACCAAAGAACAACATGTATTGGTTGTTTGGGTCAAGGTTGAGCACTTGGCAAGCCTCCTGTTTGGTCATTGGGTCGCCATAGTGGTCGTAAATGGGGTGAGGGTAGGAGGTCTTGGGTTTGTTGTTCTTGTCAAAGTGGTTGATGTCTTGTACTACGCTATCCGAAAGCGCCACGAAACCATCGGTAGAGCGAACATAGAAGGGCGCAAAGAGTTTGTCGAGCAGGCTTGGTTCGTGCGGTATCATATTGTGTACCAATGCGATAGCGCGTGTTTTGCCATTGCGTTTGGCAATGCGCTCAATGATACTATAACATGGTGCGAAGAAAGCCATCCAATAACAAGTAATGAGCAAATCGGGTTGCTGACGGCGGATATAACGCCCTACGCGCAGCCAGTTGAATGGGTTGCAGGAGTTTACTCGTTGCGTGATATGCAAGTCGGTAGGTGGTTGCTCGGTGGAGTATTGCGTTTTACCCGGGAAGAGGAAGGATGGATATTGCAGGGTGAAAGTTATGACTTCCACCTGATGTCCTTCCGCTTGCAGTTGGCGTGCCAGTCGCTCGTTGAAGGTGGCTAAACCACCACGAAAGGGATATGCTGTGCCGAGTAGGACTATGTGCATGGTGTATGTTAATTAAAGACAACTTAGACAACATCTGCGCGGCGCCAACATTGCGCCTTGCCAAGGATATAATTTGTTTATTATTCGTGCCGCTGAGCAGTGTTGGCGAAGCGGAATTGTTGTTTGTGTTGTCTTCTTATTATTTATTAAAAGCGTTCCAGCCTTGGGCTTTGAGGGAGATTTCTTCTCCGTTGCGGCCAATAAGGTTAATTCCGTATTCGGGTTTGGTAATGTGACCAATGAGATAGACATCCTCCAACGGAATGAGTTTCTCGTAGTCATCCAATGAGCAAGTGAAGAGGAGTTCGTAGTCTTCGCCACCGTTGAGGGCGCAAGTCACAATGTTGAGATTCATCTCCTCTGCCAACGCTGCTGCTTGATAATCAATAGGTAACTTATCTTCATATACCGAGCAACCTACATTGGATTGGGTGCAAATGTGCATGAGTTCGCTGCTGAGTCCATCGGAAATATCCATCATGGCAGTAGGTTTGATGCCTGCCTCGTGGAGTTTCTCGATAATATCGCGGCGTGCTTCTGGTTTGAGTTGTCGCTCAAGCAAGTACTCGCGTCCTTCGAAAGCAGGGGTGGCGTTTTCGTTGGCGTTCATGACAATGCGCTCGCGCTCAAGGAGTTGCAATCCCATATATGCTGTACCGAGATTACCTGTGACACAAACAAGGTCATGCTCTTTGGCTCCGTTGCGATAGACAATATCGGAGTCATAGGCAGTGCCAATACAGGTAATGGAAATGGTGAGTCCCGTCATAGAGGCAGAAGTGTCACCACCCACAAGATCTACATTGTATCGCTCGCAAGCAAGGCGAATACCTGCATATAGTTCTTCGAGGTCTTCTACGGAAAAACGCTTGCTAATGCCCAAAGAAACAGTGATTTGTGTGGGAGTAGCATTCATGGCGTATATGTCGGAGAAATTGACTACTGCCGCCTTGTAGCCAAGGTGCTTGAGGGGTGCGTATTCGAGGTTGAAATGTATGCCTTCAAGCAATAGGTCGGTAGTAACAAGGGTGCGTTTGTCTTTGTGGTTGAGCACAGCAGCATCATCTCCAATGCCTTTTTGTGTGGAGGGTTGTACGGGTTTTAAGTCTTTGGTGAGGTGGCGGATAAGTCCGAACTCGCCTAATGTGGAAATCTCTGTTTTAGCCATAACTCTGTGTAATTATGAATTTACAAATTCATGCATTTTGAATTAAACATGCAAAGGTACAATTTTTTTTGCATATATGCAAGGGAAGGAGATGGTGAACATTGAAAAAGTTGTGCTTTATCATTCTATTTTGTGTCTTTTCTCCTATGGACGAAGTATTCATGGAGTATTCATAGAGTATTCATGGGGTATTCATATGTATCGGTTATGTGTCGGTTATGTATCGGTTATGTATCGGTTATGTGTCGGTTGTCTGTCGAAACATATGAGGAGTTGGGTAGGCATAATGAATGAGAAAAAAAGAATTGTGGAATAGTTGGGTGTTGGGGGAATAGTTGAGCGTTGAAAAGTAGAAAAAAACGAAAAAAGAATTTTTGTTACTTTTGCTTGCGTATATTAGATTTTTTTTGTACCTTTGCACGCTTTTCGTGCGTGCGCGAGAAAACTATAATGATTGTGTGCGAGAAAAGTAATGATAAAACATGACACCAAGATAGATAAACATTACCAACATGATTGATTATATCAAAGGCGAACTGACATTCTTAACACCCACTTATGCTGTGATAGAAGCAGCCGGAGTGGGATATCAGATAAATATAGCATTGACTTCGTACTCTGCTCTCGTGGGCAAAGAAGGACAAGTGACCAAACTGCTCGTAACGGAGATTATTCGTGAGGATACGCATGACTTGTTTGGCTTCTTCAGCGCAGGTGAGCGTGAGTTGTTTGTCATGCTGATGACCGTGAGTGGTATAGGTGCAAATACCGCACGAATGATTATGTCTGCTTATTCTGCAAGCGAGATACGACAAATTATCGCCACTGGCAATGCGCGTGCCCTCTCGCAAGTGAAAGGCTTGGGCCCCAAGACCGCACAGCGTATCATTGTGGATTTGAAAGATAAGGTGCTGAAGGTGGATCTTGGCGCTGATGCCCAAGGACAATTAGGCGATGGGCAATTGGCTATGGGCGATGGGCAATTGGCTATGGGTACGGATAGCGAAGTGAAACAAGAGGCGGTGAGCGCACTGACCATGTTGGGCTTCGCAGCAGCAGCAAGCGGAAAAGTGGTGGATAAGATATTGAAAGAAGAACCAAGCGCAAGCGTGGAAAAAGTGATAAAAATGGCGTTGAAAATGCTGTAGGAGACCGCTGCGCTGTTGGAAGTTAGACCGCCTGCGGCTGTTAGAAGTTAGATTAAAGATAAAGTAAAAGACAAGGATATAGTGAAAAGGCTGATATTAATATTATTGTGCGCTTTGCCGTTGGGGATATGGGCTCAGACGGAAGATACATTGGAAATGGTGGTGGATACCGCTATTATGGCTCCAATGCAAGTGAAACAGTTGGGCACGAATACCTATGATGATTTGAATCGCGTTCCAAGCAGTCTGGATTTGCAAGATCCTGACAATGTGAATACTACGATAGAGTATGACCCTGTGAATAACTGCTATGTGGTGCGTACTCGCATGGGAGATGTGGAGATTGCTACCCCTTATATGATGAGCCCTGAAGAGTATCAAGCGTACTCCGAACGCCAACAAATGGGACAATACTGGCAGGAGAAAATCAGTACGGTGGAACATGACAACGAGAGTAAGTTCGATATAACGGATATGAAGTTCAATATCGGACCTGCGGATAAGATTTTTGGTCCTGGCGGCGTGCAAGTGAAAATGCAAGGTTCGGCGGAATTGCTATTCGGATTTAAGCACCAATTTATTGATAATCCAGCACTTACACAAAAGTCAAGGAATAATAATATATTCGATTTTGATGAGAAGATTCAGTTGAGCGTCAACGGTAAGGTGGGCGATAAACTGAACTTCAATATGAGTTATAACACCGAGGCTTCGTTTAGTTTTGACCAACAGAACTTGAAACTGAACTTCAAGGGACAGGAGGATGATATTATTCAGTCGTTGGAGGCGGGTAATGTGTCTATGACTTTGAATAACAGTCTGATACGCGGAAGTAGTGCATTGTTTGGTGTGAAAGCAGATATGAAGTTCGGCAAGTTGCGTGTGCAAGCGTTGGTGTCGCAACAGAACTCGGAAAGTCAGAGCGTATCGAGCAAGGGTGGTGCGCAGACAACCAATTTTGAGGTGGCAATTGATAGTTATGATGAGAATAGACACTTCTTCTTGAGTTACTATTTCCGTGATAACTACGAGCAAGCCATGAAAGCATTGCCATATATTGCGAGTGGTGTGACAATTAACCGCATTGAAGTGTGGGTGACCAACAAACGCGCCAATTATGATGAAGCGCGTAACATTGTGGCATTGACGGACTTAGGTGAATATGATCCTGCGCATATACAAAATGATAGATGGAAAGTAGCGGCGGGTGTGCGTACACCATACAACAAAGCCAACGATTTGTATGCTACCCTCACACAAGATTATGCAGCCGTGCGTGATATTCAGCAAGTGAGCAGCGTAATGCAAGACTTGATGCTGGATGTGAGCGAAGATTATGAAAAGATAGAGTCGGCGCGATTGCTGAAAAGCAGTGAATATACATTGAATGCCGCGTTGGGATATATCTCGCTGAAAGCCGCTTTGAACCAAGATGAGGTGTTGGCGGTGGCATACGAATATACCTACGCTGGACAAGTATATCAAGTGGGTGAGTTCTCCACCGATGCAGGTGAGAGTCTGAAAGCACCTAACGCGTTGCTGCTGAAAATGTTGAAGAGCAGCAATAACGCTCCTATCGTCAAGAACAAAGGTACTTGGGACCTGATGATGAAGAATATTTACTCAATTGGCGCAAGCCAAATGAGTAGCGATAAGTTTGAGTTGTATGTGCAGTACCGCAACGACTCGGTGGGTACGGATATGCAATACCTCATGGAAGGTGCAATCAAAGGTAAGCAACTGATTCGCGTAATGGGACTTGACCGTTTGGATTCGCGTAACAATGCTTCGCCCGATGGAAGATTCGACTATGTGGAAGGATACACCGCCATGTCGTCCACAGGACGCATTGTATTCCCTGTGTTGGAGCCATTTGGTAGTCACTTGGCACGCGAGATAGGTGATGCGCGCATAGCGGAGAAATATGTGTTCCAAGAATTATATGACTCTACCTTGGTGAGTGCGCAAGAGTACACTGAGAAGAATAAGTTTGCATTGGTGGGTAAGTACAAAGGCTCGTCTGGCAACGAGATTCGACTGAATGCAATGAATATCCCTCGCGGAAGTGTGGTGGTGACCGCAGGTGGTGCGACACTGATTGAGAATGTGGACTATACGGTGGATTACACCATGGGTACGGTGACGATATTGAATCAGTCGATATTGGAATCGGGTACGAATGTGGATGTGAAATTGGAGAATCAGGCATTGTTCTCGATGCAGCGTAAGTCGCTGTTTGGTGCGAACTTAGAGTATGAGTTTAACAAGGACTTTACCATTGGCGGTACGATTATGCACATGAACGAGCGACCTATCACCACGAAAGTGAATACGGGTAGCGAGCCATTGGCAAATACCATTTGGGGTTTGAATGCCCATTGGAAAACCGAAATGCAATGGCTGACCCTGCTGATAGATAAAGTGCCTTGGATCAATGCCACAGCACCTTCTACCTTCCAAATCAATGCGGAGTTTGCACACCTGATACCTGGTCATACGAAGGAAGTGGGACAAGTGGGAACAGCGTATATTGATGACTTTGAGGCAACAAAGACCAATATTGATATTCATTATCCAAGTTACTGGAAGTTGGCGTCCACGCCTCGTTCGGATTTGTTCCCTGAATATGCGTTGAGCAATGATGTGCAGTACAATAAGAACCGTGCGTTGTTGGCATGGTACACGGTGGATCCAATCTTTGGCAAACCAAGTAGCAATACGCCTAAACACATTAAAGATAATATAGAACTGATGTGCGACCACCGCACGCGCACCGTATATGAACAAGAGGTGTATCCTAATAAAGATGTGATGGCTAATGCCGATCAGCGATTGGCGGTGCTGAACTTGAGTTATTATCCCGATGAGCGTGGACCATACAATATCTCGGCAGAGGAGATTGGGCGTGATGGTAAACTGACTAATCCTGCTGCGCGCTGGGGTGGTATCATGCGTAAATTGGACAATACCGACTTTGAGAAAGCGAATATCGAATATATCGAGTTCTGGTTGATGGATCCGTTCCTCACTAACCCCGATGCAGGGTATGAAGGTGGTGATTTGTATATCGATTTGGGTGATGTGAGCGAGGATATCTTGCGCGATGGCAAGAAATCGTTTGAGCATGGATTGCCACTGAATGAGTCGGAGGAAGCGTTGGTGGAGAATACCGTTTGGGGACGCGCACCACGCACAACCAGTACGGTGGTGGCGTTTGCTAATGAGGCAGGTGCAAGAGCCAAACAAGATGTGGGCTTGGATGGTTTGGCGAATGACCAAGAAATTGATCCAATGTACCTCTATTACAATGGCAAGAATCCGTATGTCGAATATGTGGAAGCATTGAGAGGTAGAGTGGATGAGGCTGTATGGAATATGTGGGCAGATGATGCGTTCTCTCCATTGAATGACCCTGCGGGTGATAACTATCACTACTATCGTGGCGATGATTATGATGCAGCCGAAACACCAATCTTGCTGCGTTACAAACGATACAATGGTACAGAGGGTAACTCGCCTGAGGCACAAGAGAATGAACGATATGGTTCGGCGTCTTCGTTATATCCTGATATTGAGGATATTAACAATGACAATACATTGAATGATGGCGAACGATTCTATCGCTATCGTATCTCGTTGCGTCCGCAAGACATGATGCGTGTGGGACAACAGAATATCGCCAGTATCATGGAAACGAATGTGAAACTGCGCAACGATGAGGTGGTGCCAGTGAAGTGGTATCAGTTCAAAATTCCGTTGAAAGGCGATAGCGCGATGGTACAAAAGGTGGGTAATATCCGCAACTTTAAGTCGATTCGTTTTGCGCGTATCTTTATGACCAACTTCAAGCAAGAAACACATATCCGTTTTGCTTCGTTTGACTTGGTGCGTGGCGAATGGCGTAATTATACCAAGGGATTGTATCAGGATGTGGCTAATAACCAGTATAATATACCTAACCCATATACTTCGGCGGGTACATTGGATGTGCAGGCAGTGAATATCGAGGAGAACTCGAACCGTACGCCCGTGAACTATGTGTTGCCTCCGGGTATATCGCGTCAGACCGACCCTGGACAAGCACAACTGATTGCTCAGAATGAGCAGGCAATGGTGCTGAAACTGAACTACTTGCCTGCTAAGGATGCGCGCGCGGTGTATAAGAATGTGACATACGATATGCGTCAATACAAGCGCTTACAGATGTTTGTACATGCAGAGTGTATGCCTGATTTTGACCCTATCCAAGATCACGACTTGACATGTTTTATTCGTTTGGGTTCTGATATTAAGAATAACTATTATGAGTACGAAATCCCATTGGCATTGACACCAGAAGGATTTTATAACGATGATAGTGCAGAGGATCGATTGAAGGTGTGGCTGCAAGAGAATACCTTTGACTTCCCATTGAGCGTGTTCACCGATGCAAAGACCGCTCGCAACAAAGCCAAACGAGCAGGTAATGCGAATGTGGGTAATACGATTCCGTATGTGGTGTATGACCCAGAGAAGTTGGATAACAAGATTACGGTGCTGGGTAATCCAACCTTGGAGGATGTGCAAGCGATTATGATTGGTGTACGCAACAATACCAACCACGAGGTGAGTGGTGAGGTTTGGGTAAACGAGTTGCGATTAAGCCAATTCAACGAGCAAGGCGGTGTGGCTGCGATGGCTAATGCTGCATTGAGCGTGAGCGATATTGCACAAGTGAATGTGGCAGGACGCTTGGAAACTGCGGGATATGGAAGCATAGAATCGAATGTGTTAGACCGCAATATGGAGAATATGTACCAACTATCGGTAAGTGCGGCATTGGAGGCAGGTCGTTTGTTCCCAGAGAAAGCGAAATTGCAAATTCCGTTGTATGTGTCCTATACCAATGAGACATTGTCGCCCAACTACGATCCATTGGATACGGATATTAAACTATCGGAGAGTTTGGAGAACTACGAGACAAAAGAGGAACGCGATTCTATCACGGAAATGGCTAATACGGTGCAAGAGGCTACCAGTTTCTCTGTGACCAATATGAAATTGGATATCCACTCTAAGAAACGCAATATGTTCTATGACCCTGCTAACTTCTCAGTGTCAGCAAGTTACAATAAGCAAAATCAGCATACACCAGAGATTGAGCAGGATGTGGTGACCGACCAAAAGGGGTCGTTCAACTATTCGTATAACTTCAATCCAAAGCCATGGGAACCATTTAAGAATGTGAAGGCTGTGGATAAAGTGAAGTTCTTGAAAGAAATGAACTTCTACTATCTGCCACAATCGTGGGCGTTCAACACCACCATGCACCGCACCTTTACCCATATGAAAATGCGTGACTTCAGCGTGGAGGCTACAGGTGCTGCGGATATGGATTTGACATTCTCGAAGGACTTTACTTGGGATCGCAATTTCGACTTTAAGTACGACCTGACGAAGAATATGAAGTTCACCTTCCAAACCGCCATGAACTCTACCGTGGACGAAGGCTACTATACACCAGAGATTATTCGCGATTATGCGTTTACGAACGACTATTACGAGGCATGGAAGGATACTATCCAACGCAGTTTGGCTACTTGGGGCAATCCATATACCTATCAACAGTTGTTCTCGGCTTCGTGGAATGTGCCATTCAATCGTATTCCGTACTTGGAGGCACTGACAGCCAATGGCTCGTATAATGCTACCTACAACTGGAATCGCACGGTACAGTCTTCTGCACAAGAAACGGCTAACTTAGGCAATGTGGTGAGCAGTACACGCGCTTGGCAAGTGGATGGTGGATTGAACTTTGAAATATTGTATGGCAAGTCTAAATATTGGAAACAGATGAGCCAACGCTTCAATCAGCGTGCACGCCGCCGTCCATTCCGCCCAAAGACATACAACGAGACCGTGACACTGGTGGCAGGCGAACCCAAAGAGATTACCCACCGACTGGGTAGTGAAATGATAGAGGTGACCGCCGAAACAGAGAGCGGCAAACCTGTGAAGGTGAAAGTGCAATCCACCACCTCTACGCAAGCTACGATTGTGGCAAAGAGTAATGTGGAAAATGTGAAACTGACCATTAAGACCACGGATCAAAACCAACGCTCTGCTGCGGAGAAAGCCATGGATATGGCTGCCTACTTTGGTACAATGCTGCGCAAAGTGCAAGTGACCTATCGCAATACCAATTCGCTCACACTGCCAGGCTTTCATCAGAATGTTGGCTTCATGGGACAAAGCAAAGTGGAGAATCTGTATGCTCCTGGATTTGACTTTGCGTTTGGCTTCTTTGGCGATGATTTTGTGGAGAAAGCCAAGCGCGAGGGTTGGTTGTCGGGCGATACAATGGTGGTGCAACCCGCTTCGCGCACGAAGACTGCCGATTTTGATGCGAAGGTGACTTTGGAACCTTTCCCAGGATTTAAGATTCAGGTGAATGGTAAACGCTATGCCGCAGAATCTTCGTCTGTAATATATTCTTTCGAGCAGTTGCAGGAAAATATGACGGGTTCGTTCAATATCACGCAAGTGGCGATTGGTACTGCATTCCAACGCATTGGCAATGCGGATGAGAACTTTGCTTCGGAGGTGTTTGACCAATTCTTGACCAATCGCGATATTATGACCAGTCGTGTGCAAGACCAATACGAGGGTCTGACTTATCCGAATAGCCAAATGATTCCTGCCCAATTGCGCGGCAAGAAATACGACCGCAAGTATGGTGCGGTGGGCAATAATACTGCCGATGTGTTGGTGCCAGCCTTCTTGGCTGCTTACACGGGTCGTGACCCATACAGCGTGAAGTTGAATCCATTTATGGGTCTGCTGCAGATTCTGCCTAACTGGTCGGTGACATTTGATGGCTTGGGTAAACTGCCATGGATGCGCGATAACTTTAAGTCGGTGAATATCACCCATGCTTATACATGTAAATACGCAATAGGTAGTTACTCCAGTTACTCTACTTGGACTCCTGCGGGCGAGTTGAGCAATAAGCATATTGGTTTTATTCGCGATGTGGAAACGGAGAACCCAATCCCTTCGTCAGCATACGATATTTCGTCTGTGACTTTGTCGGAGAGTTTCTCGCCGTTGGTGGGTGTGAATATGACAATGAAGAACTCGCTTTCAGCGAAGGTGGAATACCGCAAACAACGCAATATCTCGCTGAATGTTAATTCAGTACAAATTAGCGAGGGTCATACAGATGAGTTTGTGATTGGCGCAGGATATACCATTAAAGACTTGAGTTTTATTGCCAAATCTAAGGGAGGAGGGCAAAAGAAGGTTAGCAACGACTTGAAACTGAATGTGGATGTAAGTTACAAGGATATTAAGACCCTTTTGCGCAAAGTGGAGGAAGATATCACACAAGCAAGTTCAGGAAACAAGGTATTTGGTATCAAGGTGAGTGCAGATTATGTGCTGTCGCAAAAGATTAATTTGCAATTGTTCTATGACCACCAAGGTACTACTCCGTTGATTTCGTCTTCATATCCAATGCGAGCGGATAATGTGGGTATCAATATCAAACTTATGCTCACCCGATAATGTTTAAGGTAGGAATTATTGGTCCTGAGTCCACAGGCAAAAGCACTTTATCGCAGTATTTGGCAAATCGTTATAATGGTTTGTTGGTGCCAGAGTACGCGCGCGTATATTTAGAGGAACGGGCGCGTACATGCGGGGGCGCATACGCGTACACGCGTGAGGATGTGCTGCGCATTGCAGAATATCAGGTGGAGCAACTGCGTGAGTTGTCGGAGCAAGAAGGAATAGCGTTTTTTGATACGGAATTGATTATCACGAAGGTATGGCTGCAACACAAGTATGGCGAGTGTCCTGCATTGGTGGAGGAGGCGTTGCGGAAATATCCAATGGATGTGTATTTGCTATGTTATCCTGATTTGGAGTGGGAACCTGACCCCGTGCGAGAGAATCCGAATATCCGTGAGTATCTGTTTGATTGGTATGAACGGGAAGTGCAAGCGTTAGAGGTTCCGTACTATATCATAAGGCACAGTTAGAGCGTTTGTGCAGGATTTTTTCGTAATCTATGCAGGATTTCTTCGTAATCCATAGCCCTTCGACGCGATATCTAACATAAAAACAAAATTCACACCTATAGAGTAAACTCTTGAGTGTGAATTTTCTTTTTCTGTGATCCGTGCAGGATTCAAACCTGCAACCCCCACATCCGTAGTGTGGTACTCTATTCAGTTGAGCTAACGGACCATTGCTTCTTTTCAAAAGCGAGTGCAAAGGTACTGCTTTTTTTTGAATTGACCAAATTTTTTGGCAAAAAAGTGCAAAATATTCTTATTTTCTCTGTTTTTGTCCTTCTCAATGAGCAAAAATGACCATTTGGAGTATGGAATAGTGTAGCGTGGTGCGGAATGGGGTAGTGTGGTTTTGTATTATGCGTTGTTTGGGCGGAGGACATAGAGAGAAGGGAGGTTGCGACCTTTCTCGTCGAAATCTAATCCGTAGCCCAAGACAAACTTGGTGGGAATAGATTTGCCAATGTATTTGGGTGTGGCGTCAGGAAATTGCAATGAATCGGGCTTGAAAAGGAACGAAGTGAGTTCCACGGAGCGGGCTCCTTCGTTTTTGAGTTGCTGGATAAATCCGTGCATGGTGAGACCTGTATCCACAATATCCTCAATGATAATCACATCGCGGTCTTTGACAGGTGTTTGCAATGGGATAAGCATATTTACTTTGCCTGTAGTAGCAGTACCTTCGTAGGATTTGAGGCGAACAAAGGTGATTTCGGCAGGTAGGGTAATGCGTTTGAATAAGTCGGAAGCATACATAAAGGCTCCGTTAAGTACGCAAACGAACAATAGTTCGCGACCTGCATAATCGTGGTTGATACGCTCAGCCACATTGGAAACCAGTGCGGCGATTTCATCTTGGGATAAATACTCATCAAAAATGAGGTTGTTAACAGTTACACTCTGCATAGGGCGTTGATATGAAAAATGCAAATATATTTCAAATTAAGGTGCAAAAATACTGCTTTTTATGGATATTTGCAAGTGAAAAATATATTTTTGTAAAAAAAATATATCATAAAATAGATTTGTGTTTGCATAATTGAAAAAAAAGTAGTACCTTTGTAGGCGATAAAGTGGGCAATAGGCTATGGGATTCGGTAATAGGCGATAGGCTATAGGTTATTGGCTATGATTGAATAGATAATTATTAAAGGAAATACAACAATGAAAAACGAAGAATTGGAAAAAGTATTGGCAGTTGCTGAGCAATGGACCAAAGAGCCTTATGACGCAGAGACCCGCGAAGCGGTGAAGACCATGATTGAGGCCGAAGACAAAACCGAATTAATCGATAGTTTCTATCGCACATTGGAGTTTGGTACAGGTGGATTGCGTGGAATCATGGGTCCTGGTACCAATCGTATGAACAAATATATTGTGGCACAAGCCACTCAAGGTTATGCCAACTATTTGCTGAAAGTGCAAAAAGAAGGTGGTTTTGCTACTTTGAAAGGCGATACCGTGAGCGTAGTAGTGGGTCACGACTGCCGCAATAATGGTCGTTTGTTTGCAGAAACTGTGGCTGCAGTGTTTGCTGCGAATGGTATTAAGGTATATTTGTTCGAAAGCTTGCGCCCAACACCAGAGGTTAGTTTTGCTATTCGCCATTTGTCTGCACAAGGTGGTGTAAACGTAACAGCAAGTCACAACCCAAAAGAGTACAATGGTTACAAAGCCTATTGGGAGGATGGAAGTCAAGTACTTCAACCACACGATCAAGGTATCATCGATGAGGTGAATAAAGTGACTATGGCAGATGTGAAGATGTCTGGCAATGAGCACCTTATCGAAGTAATTGGTGGTGAGATGGACTACGATTATATGCAAGCAGTGAAGACTGTGATGATTGATCAAGAGAGTATCTTGCGCCAAAAAGACCTTAATATCGTTTATACCCCATTGCATGGTGCTGGTCGTCAGATTATTCCTATGTGCTTGCGCTCTTGGGGCTTCGAGAATATTCATGTCGTACCAGAGCAAATGGTGATTGATGGCAATTTCTCTACCGTGCAAAGTCCTAACCCAGAGAACGCAGAGGCAATGACTATGGGTATGAAACTCGGTACAGAACTCAATGCTGATCTTGTGATTGCAAGTGATCCAGATGCTGACCGTATCGCTATCGTTTGCCGCAATGACAAAGGCGAGTGGACCATCATCAATGGCAACCAAACCTGTATGATGTACTGCTACTACATCATTAATAATATGAAGAAACTCGGCAAACTCCGCCCAGAGCACTACCTCGTTAAGACTATCGTTACCAGTGAGTTAATCCGTAAGATGGCAGACGCACAAGGCGTGACTTTGACCGACGAATATACAGGCTTCAAGTGGATTGCCAATCGTATCCGCGAGTGGGAAGGTACCCACAAATACATTGGCGGTGGCGAGGAGAGCTTTGGCTTCTTGGCTTTTGATGGCGTACGCGATAAATGTTCACCTTCTGCTATCTGCTTGATTTGCGAGATCGCTGCTTATGCAAAGGACAACGGCATGACCCTCTACGATTATCTCCTTAATATATATATGGAGTACGGCTTCCAACGCGAGACTACTATCAATGTGGTTCGCCCTGGTAAGTCTGGTGCAGAGGAGATTCAAGCCATGATGGTGAACTTCCGCCAACATCCTCCTATGGAGATCGCAGGCGAGAAGGTGGTGAAAATCAAGGACTTCAAGACCCTCGTTCAACGCGAATTGGTGAATGGCGAATGGGTAGAGACACCTATCGTGATGGCACTCAACGCGACAAGCAATGTGCTCCAATACTTCACTGAAGGTGGCTTAAAGATCTCTGTTCGCCCAAGTGGTACCGAGCCAAAGATTAAGTTCTACTTCGAGATTCCTGCTGTCATGGCTACCCCAGCAGACTACGATAAAGCTACTGCCGAAGCAGAAGCCAAAGTACCTGCTATCAAAGCAAGCATGGGAATTTGATAGGTGATATTATATAAAGACAACTTAGACAACTCCTGCAGAGCACCCCAAAAAGCAGGCTTTTTCGGGGACCCCGCCGCGGCGCCAACATTGCGCCTTGCCAAGGAGAAATTGTTGTTGAAAACAATATGCTTTAATACATGTAATTTGAAAATAAATTGCCTATGAAACATTAGTGTGTAGTTGATACGCACATTATAAAATAGAAAAAGCGTTTTAGCATTATTCTCTAATCGAAAAGTTTGGCGACTAAAGACGGGAGAGGTAATAGTTAAAATGCTCGTGTGTGAGCACGGGCTTTTAGGTATTCTCCTGTCGGGTTACGCCAAACACCTTCGATTAGAATTCTAAAAGTACCGCGCTTTTTTATGTGTGTATATCATTGAGGTACAACGGAGTAACCCGAAAAGCCAAAAGTGAGTAGGGACTAAATTTATAAAAACAAAATGATTATGAAAAAGATTTTACTTGGTTTAGTTATGCTGGTAACTGCAGCAACAATGAACGCACAAATTAAGTTGGAACATGTGTTTGAGGGAGATTGTATATATCATAGCTATGAAGTTACTTTGTTGGGGGTAGATGACCTTATTTTTATAAGAGGAAATGATAGAATGTTGTATGTATATAATGCAGACTATTCTTTTTATGGGGCTTATGATGATTATGGAACTTATGGACCTCAAGGGATCGTAGCGAGAAATATTTTTACAACAGATAATAAAATCTGCTTTGTCAAACGCGAAAGTAACAAGATAACGATATTTGATGAGGATAATAAAATTGTGAAAGAGATTTTATATGAAAATTTATATGAGGTTGAATGTATTCTCGTAAAAATAGGAAAACAATACAAATTTATGATTACAGGTTGGACAGATAGTGAAGTGTCAAATTACATAACCTATATCTACTCCTGCCCGGGCAATGGCGAAATGGTAACTAATGTGCAAAATGTGCCTGCGAAAGTGAAACGCAATGCCTATCCCAATCCTGCAACTGACTTGGTTATGTTGCCTTACGAAGTGAATGCCGCAACTTCCATGAAGATTTACGACATGCAAGGCAAGTTGGTTGAGCGTAAGTTCTTGGATAAGAACAAACAAGAACTCCAACTCAATGTAAAAAACTACCCAAGTGGCATGTACTTCTTTGAAGTAAACGGCGAAAGCAATTCATTTATTGTTGAGTAACCAATAACAAATCCGTACAAAAAATCGTTCTCTTGATCAAGGGAACGATTTTTTTTTGTTTATGTATCTGCCAGTGATCCTTCACGGAAGTGAAAGGAATAGTGCGTGTATTGTGCGTCTATTGTCCGTGTATAGTGCGTGAATAGTGCGTAACAGATGAGAGATTTGCAGACAAAAGAAAATAGACTATCACAACTCAATATGTTGCGCGGTAATAGGTTCGGAGAGGAAAAGTGATGCAGATTCTGCGAACTTGGTGGCAGATTCTGTGGTCAGATAGGTGACCCCTCCCGACCTCCCCTTCGAAGGGGAAGATATGCGCTCAACAATCTCTGGGTGGCGTTGCAGATAATCTTGCAAACTGCTCGCAACAATCTCTCCTTGAGCAACCACTGCTATATTGCGATGAGTAGTAGTTAAATATTGCTCAATCTTCGGTTGCAAGAGAGGATAGTGGGTGCAACCCAAAATAATCGTGTCAATCAATGGGTCGTGAGTGAGCAGTTCAGTTAAGTACTTCTCAACGAAATAGTTGGCTCCGTCGCTAAGATGTTCGCCCGACTCAATCAGTGGCACCCACATAGGGCATGCTTGCTGAGTAACAGTCAGGGTGGGATCTTGCTTGAGAAGTTCGATGACATAACTCTCGGATGCAACTGTGCCTGGTGTAGCGAGTACGCCGATATGTTTGGTATGTGTGCGCTGCGGAATAACTTCAACCGTAGGGCGGATAACGCCTAAAACGCGCAACTCGTCGGGATTGATATTGCGTTGCTGAATGCTGCGCAGCGCCTTGGCACTGGCAGTATTGCAGGCAAGGATAATCAAATTGCATCCCTGCTGGTGCAGGTAATTGACAGCCTGAAGGGTATATTCGTAAATCACATCAAACGAGCGTGTTCCGTAGGGTGCACGCGCATTATCACCCAAGTAGAGATACTCATACTGGGGGAGATGTTGGCGAATGTGATTCAGGATCGTCAGTCCGCCGTAACCGCTGTCAAAAATACCAATCAAATCAGTTTACAGTTGATAGTTTATAGTTGAAAGGCATGGAAATTGGGTGCAAAGGTACAAAAAACAAACAAAATTTGCAAATTATTTGCATAAATCGTAGATTTTTTGTAACTTTGCGGGCAAAATTAAAAAGTATATAATTAAAATTGTAAGAATATGAAATTTAATGTATCAAGCTCAAAATTGTTTGCTCAGTTGCAAGCAGTGAGTCGTGTGATTGCTGCAAAGAATAGTTTGCAGATTTTGGAAGCTGTGTTGTTTGATCTCGAAGGAGATGTACTGACCTTAACCGCTTCGGATAGCGAAACAACTATTCGCACTTCCTTGACCGTGGAAGATGCACAAGGTGCAGGTAAAGTGGCAGTGGGTGGTAAGTTGCTGTTGGAGACCCTGAAAGAGTTCTCGGAGCAGCCATTGACTTTCCAGATAGATGAGCAGAACTTTGGTTTGAATATTACCAGCGCAAATGGTACATATAGTTTTGTGGGTGCGAATGGTTTGGAATATCCAGAGATGCCTGTTGAGGATGGTGAAAACACTTTCTCTATGCCAGCAAATGTGTTGTTGGATGCAATCAATAAGACTATCTTCTGCACGGCAGATGATGAGTTGCGTCCTGTGATGAATGGTATCTACTTCGACTTGAGCGAGGAGAAAATTGCGTTGGTGGCTACCGATGCACACCGTTTGGTTCGCTATATCAACGAAGGTGTAAAAGGCTCGCAAACAGTAAGTTTCATTTTGCCAAAGAAGCCTGCACAACTACTCAAACAAGTGCTGCAAAAAGAGGCTGAGGAAGTGAAAGTGACCTTTGGTCAGAAGAATGCGAAGTTCGAGTTTGGCACAACCGTGATTGTTTGCCGTCAAATAGAAGGCCGCTTCCCTAACTATAATGCGGTGATTCCACAAAACAATACCAACAAGGTGTTGGTGGACCGCCAAACGATTGTGAATGCCTGCAAGCGTGTGGCTGTGTTTGCAAACACAGGTACCAGTCTGCTGAAACTGGCGTTGAGCGAGAACCAAATCAAGATTTCGGCTCAAGATATCGACTTCTCGACTTCGGCAGAGGAGATTATCCCATGCGATTACAACGGCATGCCAATGGCAATCGGCTTTAAGGCTCCATTCTTGATTGAGATTTTGTCGAATGTGGCTTCGCAAGATGTGGTGTTGCAGTTGGCAGACCCTGCTCGTGCAGGTTTGATTCTTCCTGCAGAGAATGAGGAAGGACAAGATTTGTTGATCCTATTAATGCCAATGCTACTCAACGACTAATGAAATTGCAATTGACTCGCCCGTTGGTTTTCTTTGACTTGGAAACCACGGGACTAAATATCGCGTCCGATAGGATTGTAGAATTGAGTTATTATAAGGTCTTTCCCAACGGAACTTCGGAGGGAAAGACCTTCCGCGTCAAACCTGTGCAGATGATGCTGGGGCAAGAAGTGCAGTTGCATATCTCGGAAGAGGCGAGTGCAGTGCATGGCATTTATGATGAGGATTTGGTGGATTGCCCTACCTTTAAAGAGATTGCGCCTGAGTTGGTGCAAGTGCTGGAAGATGCTGATTTAGCGGGGTATAACTCGAACCACTTTGACTTGCCATTGCTGGCAGAGGAGATGATGCGGGCAGGTGTGAATATCGACCTGAAAGCGAAACGAATGGTGGATGTGTTTACTATCTTCCAACGCCAAGAACCACGCAACTTAGTGGCAGCGTATAAGTTCTACTGTGGCAAGGATTTGACCAATGCACACTCGGCAGATGCCGATACGATGGCGACCTACGAGGTGCTAATGGCGCAGTTGGAGAAGTATGATATACCTGTGGATGTGGAAGGATTGGCAGAATTTACGGCAGGAAATACCCGTTTTGCGGACTTCGCAGGGCGTATTGCGTATGATGCGCGGGGCGTGGAGGTATTCAATTTTGGTAAATACAAAGGTCAGCGCGTGGTGGATGTGTTCCGCCGCGACACCGGCTATTATGGTTGGATTCAGCAAGGCGATTTTCCACAATATACGAAGAATGTGTTTACGCGTATCTATCTGAGTTCGAAGAAGTGACGGGGAAATTAACCATATTAGGTTGTGGCAGTGCGATGCCAACATTCCAAAACTCGCCTACAGGGCAGATTGTGGAATTGTGCGATAAGTCGTTCTTGGTGGACTGCGGCGAAGGTACGCAGTTGAAGATGCGACAGTTGGGCGTGAAAACAGCGCGGTTGTACACCGTGCTGATTTCGCATTTGCATGGCGATCACTGCTTTGGACTGATAGGGCTGATTTCTACTTTGGGCATGATGGGCAGGACACAACCGTTGCATATCTATGCACATGGCGACTTGGAGAAATTGCTTCGTCCGTGGCTGGACTATCATTGCCAAGATATGCCGTATGAGGTTGTATTTCACACAATTAACCCTCGCAAGCGTGAGGTGATTTTTGAGGATAGAACGCTGACGATTGAAACGATTCCGTTGAAACATAAGGTGCCCACTTGTGGCTTTTTGTTTACTGAGCACCACCGCGATACCGAGCCACGCAAACGCTATGCGTATTGTTCGGACACAGCGTATCGCGAGCAGATTGTGGAGCAGATTGCGGGTGTGGAGGTGCTGTTTCATGAGTCTACCTACACGGAAAAAGACGCAGATAAGTGTAAGAAACATACCCATTCCACCGCTAAACAAGCTGCGCAAATAGCAAAATTGGCAGGGGCAGGGAAGTTGGTGATAGGGCATTATAGTGCTCGCGAGGACGACCATACCGTGTTTTTGAATGAGGCGCAAGAGGTTTTTGCGAATACGGTATTGGCGGAAGAGTGTAAAACCATAGAATTGTAAATGAAGGTATCCACGCAATATGTATGTGCCAACTGCGGTGCTAAGGCACCACAGATGATTGGTCGTTGCCCTGTGTGCGGCGAATGGGGGACATACGAGGAGGAGGTGAGCACGGTTGTGTCCACCAAGAAAGGTGGTGCGGCTCTGCGGCGAGGTGCCAAAGCCCTGCGTTTGCACGAAGTGGACGCGAAGGAGGAGATGCGGATTGATATGCATTCCTCAGAATTGAATCGTGTGTTGGGGGGCGGATTGGTGCCAGGCAGTTTAGTGCTGTTGGGCGGTGAACCCGGTATTGGAAAATCCACCTTGGCGTTGCAAGTGTTGCTGAAAATGGGCGACAAGAAAACGCTGTATGCCAGTGGTGAGGAGAGTGCTAAACAACTGAAACTGAGGGCAGAACGATTGGCAGGTGATGCCTCGAATTTGTATATTTTGGCGGAAACTTCGCTGGAACGCATACTGGAAAGTGTGACGGATATTCAGCCTGAGATAGTGGTGGTGGATAGTATTCAAACGATTGGTACTGAGGCGATTGATGCAAGTATTGGTAGTTTGAGCCAAGTGAAGGAGTGTGCTGCGCGTATCTTGCAGTATGCCAAGGAAAAGAATGTGCCGTTCGTGATTGTGGGGCATATTAACAAAGAGGGTTCGTTGGCAGGACCGAAGGTGCTGGAACATATTGTGGATACGGTATTGCAGTTTGAGGGCGACCAACATTATGTGTATCGGATTTTGCGAGCGCAAAAGAACCGTTTTGGCAGTACGAGCGAGTTGGGTATTTTTGAGATGCAGCAAGATGGTTTGCGTGAGGTGGTTAATCCGAGTGAATTGTTGCTGTCCAATAACCGCGAGGGGTTGTCTGGTATTGCGATCGCTGCTGCGGTGGAGGGCGTGAGGCCATTGCTGATTGAGGTGCAGGCTTTGGTGGCGAGTGCTGCGTATGGAACACCGCAACGCAGCAGTACGGGCTTTGATGCGCGCAGACTGAATATGTTGTTGGCGGTGTTGGAGAAGCGAGTGGGGTTTAAGTTGCTGCAAAAAGATGTGTTCGTGAATATCGCGGGCGGATTGCGAGTGAATGATCCTGCTATAGACTTGGCAGTGTTGGCTGCGGTTTTGTCCTCGAATATGGACATTGCGTTAGATGAGGAAATTTGTATTACAGGCGAAGTGGGATTGGCGGGTGAAATTCGTCCAGTGAATCGTATTGATCAACGAATACGAGAGGCGGAAAAACTTGGTTTTCAGCGGATTATAGTGCCTTCTGGGCAGAAATATGATGCGCGTAATTTGAAGATAAAAGTGGTGGAAGTGAGCCGCGTGGCAGACGCTTTCAAAATTTTATTCAAAAAATAATTTGCATATATCAAAAAAAAGTAGTACCTTTGCAGGTCAAATGTGATAATATTAAAAATAATAGAATATTCGTTATGAAGAAGAGTAGATTTTTTCTCGTTTTGCTGATGGTGTTAGCGCCAGTTTTCGCTATGGCTCAGACCGAAAATGTTGAGTTGGGTTTGCAAGTGGGAGCCGGTTTTTTCATGGGATTGGATAATCCTGCGCCTGGTTATACTCGCGTGAATGAGTTTGCGTGGATGCGTGATAGCGAGGGTATGCCTGCGTTTGAAACTTTTGGAGGCATAGTGCGTTATCGTTTTGATTATCGTTGGACACTGCAAGCGCAGGCAATGCGTCAGCGTATGCGTTTTAAAGAGAGTACTGAAAACCACGATCCATTGTATTTCTACAATGGCATGTGGAATGTGGACTTGATGACAGAGTTCAATATCTTGAAATATGGTTTTGTGGAGAATCGCAATGCTAAGATTTACACCGTAACTCCTTATGTAGCAGTAGGTATTGGTACCTCGTTGTATAACGAACATGCTACCTATCGTTGGGGTATTGGTGATGGCAAAAAGAACTCTCCTTATCCAGCAATCAAAGCAAGAGATTTGGCTGCGGCTATGTATATCCCATTTGGTGCGGGTTTGAAATTGCGTATGGCAACAAACTGGCAACTGAAGGTGGCTTGCCAATATAATTTGTATGTGCTGAATGGCAATCTTGATGGTACTACAGCAGGCACAGATGGTTATCCAGACGGTGGCGGCGTATCCTTCGAGGGTGTGGAATACAAGGCTGCAAGTACGCATAATGTGGCTGCTACGGTGGGTGTGATTTACAACCTTCCATCCAATGGTCGTGGTGGTGTGATGGTTAATTACTAAGAGAAATTATTAACTCGCATAGTAAATTAATATTGCTGCTGATATGGTGGGGCATTTCATGCTCCGCCATATCGCGTGCTTCTATCAAGGAGTTTCCTTGTGAGGTAGGTGTGCAAGTGGGTGTAGGCTATTATGTGGGTGATGCTGCTAAAATGATTTTTGCTAATCCTCGCGAGGTGTTTGGTGCGCATGCACGATACAATTTCGATTCGCGTTGGGCTATGCATGCCAAGGTACAGCGTCAACGAATAGTGTATGCATACACGCCTCAACCTACGGACGCAGATCCTGCTCCGTTGAGCGTGAAATTTCAGAATCCTATGTGGCATTTTGATGTCATGGCGGAGTACAATTTTTTTCGTTTTGGATTGCACCCATATGATTCGCGCATTAAGCCGATTACTCCTTATCTCGCTTTAGGTGTGGGACTTACGATGTCGAATAAAACGGCTACTCCGTATCGCCTGAAAGAGTTGGAATATCCTCGCGTGCAGATTAACAAGCAGGACGGCGAAGATGGTATCACCTTTGGTGGATTCTATATCCCGATTGCTATTGGTGTGAAGTGGAAGTTTGCAGAGCGTTGGCAGTTGCATGCCTCTTGGCAACACCAAATTTATCTGAAGGATAATATTGAGGGATATATGCGTGGTTATGATAAACCTGAGGCTATAACAAAAACAGAGCCTGCGATATTGAATAATTCTAATAACTTAAACGGCTTTAATATCCTCAATAATGATTTAACCTCCTCTTTGACGGTGGGCGTAGTTTTTGAGTTTGGTACACGAGAAAAGAAGTGCTATTTCTGCGAGGAATAATGTTGTTAATAGTATGAGTTACAAAACCCAAATACAACCTAATCGCATTCCGCGTCATATTGCTATTATCATGGATGGCAATGGTCGTTGGGCGAAACGCCAAGGTTTGGCGCGCATGTTCGGCCATCGCCAAGGCGTAGAAACGGTACATTGTATCACGGAGGCTGCTGCCGAATTGGGCATAGAGTACCTTACTTTGTATGCTTTTTCGACAGAAAATTGGAATCGTCCAAAGGAGGAGGTGGATGCATTGATGTCGTTGTTGGTGGATACGATTGCCAAGGAAACGCCTACTTTGATGAAGAACAATGTTCGTTTGTCCACTATTGGTGATTTGGCGCGTCTGCCTGAGAATGCGCAACAGAAGTTCCGTGCTTGCATAGCAGAAACCAGTGGCAATACGGGACTGAATTTGGTGATTGCGCTCAGTTATAGTGCGCGTTGGGAGATTATTCAAGCAACCCGCAACATAGCCTTGGCTTTGCAGCAAGGTGCTATATTAGTGGAAGATATCAACGAAGAACTCATATCTGCTTCTATGACCACCAAGCAAATGCCCGACCCTGATTTGTTGATTCGTACCAGTGGCGAATTGCGTATCAGTAATTTCCTATTGTGGCAGTTGGCATACGCCGAGTTATATTTTACGGATTGCCTGTGGCCTGAGTTTACGGAAGAGGAGTTTTATCGTGCTATTGTGGATTATCAACATAGAGAAAGAAGATTTGGAAAGACCAGTGAACAAGTTCGTTAGTATATTATTGTGTTTGAGTTTTATGTTGCCTGTGGCAGCACAAAACGATACTGTGGCGGTCGTATCCGATACCGCTTCGGTCGTTAATGAAGTAGTGGCACTACCCGTGATTGAATATACCATGCAACGAAAGACCTACGAGATTGCGGGTATAAGTATTTCAGGTGCAGACAGTTATGAGGATTTTGTGCTGATTGGTTTCTCGGGTTTGGCAGTAGGCGATAAGATAGAAGTGCCTGGCGACCAAATCACCAAATCACTACAACGCTTTTGGAAACAAGGTCTTTTCTCGGATGTAAAGATTAAAGCACAAAAAATAGAGGGCGACAAGATTTGGTTGGAGATTGCGCTCAAACAGCGTCCTCGTATCTCTGCAGTGGCTTATAATGGATTAAAAAAGAGTGAGATAGAGGATGTAGAGGTGAAGGTTGGAATCCAAAAGAACGGACAAATGACGCCCGATCTTGAAGATAGAGCCAATAAAGTGATTTCCAAGTACTTATCGGAGAAAGGTTTCCATGATGCCACTATCAAAGTGCAGCAGTTTGATGATACCGACAATCCTGGCTATGTCAAGGTTGCAATCAATGTAGATAAAAAGTACAAAACGAAAGTTGGTCGTATCTATGTTAATGGTAATGAGGCTCTTACCGATAATCAGGTCAATTTCGCCATGAAAAAGACCAATGATAACAATATCATTAACTTCTTCCGTCCAAAGAAATTTGTGGCTTCGGAGTTTGAGAATGACAAAAAAGCGGTTATCGAAAAGTACAACGAGATAGGTTACCGCGATGCGATTATCGTGTCGGATAGTGTGGTGCGTTCGCCTGAAGATTCTACTCGTGTAGATGTCTATCTCACTGTGGATGAGGGTAAAAAATACTTCTTTGGTGATATTAAGTGGGTTGGAAATACGGTGTATCCTTACGAGTATTTGGATGCGGTATTGGGTATCAAACATGGTGATATCTACAACCTGAAGGAACTCAACAAACGCCTCAATGAAGATGATGACGCGGTGTCTAAACTATACACCGACCAAGGTTACTTGTTCTTCAATGTGGATCCTGTAGAGGTGCGTATCAATGAGGATTCAATTGATTTCGAGATGCGTATGTACGAGGGTCAGCCCGCTACCATTAACTCCATTAATATAGTAGGTAACACGCGCGTGTACGAGCATGTGGTGCGCCGCGAACTCTATACCAAGCCAGGTCAGCTCTACAGCCAGTCCGACATTATGCGCTCGCTCCGCGAGTTGGCACAGATGGGACACTTCGACCAAGAGAAACTGGTTCCAGACATTCAACCTAATCCAGAGGACGGAACGGTAGATATCACCTACCAATTGGAAACTAAGTCCAGCGACCAAATCGAGTTCTCGCTTGGTTGGGGTGCAACGGGTCTTGTAGGTACATTGGGATTGAAGTTTACCAACTTCGCTATTCAAAACCTCTTTAACCCTGAGAGTTACCGCATTGTGCCACAGGGCGAGGGACAAACCTTCAGTATCAATGCCCGTACCAATGGTGTGTATTATACTTCGGCGTCAGTTAGTTTCCTTGAGCCTTGGTTGGGTGGAAAGCGACCTAACTCGTTGAGTGCCAGCATTTTCTTTGCTTCGCAAACGGGCTATTCTGATCGCTATTATCAAGCATATCAAAACCTGTACAATACCTATTACAACTATTATGCTTACTCGGGCAACACCAACTATTTGCAGCAACTGCAAGAGTCGGAGGCTGACCCCAATAAGTATCTTCGTACTTTTGGCGTGAGTTTGGGTTATGGTAAACGATTGAGTTGGCCAGATGACTATTTCACTTTCTACGGCGAGTTGAGTTACCAACTCTATATGATGAAAGATTGGCCCTACATGATTCTCACGGACGGTAATAGCCATAATTTGGCGCTCAATCTTCAACTCTCGCGTTCAAGTATCGACAACCCTATCTACACGCGTCGAGGCTCGCAATTCGTTCTCGGACTGAAGATTACACCTCCGTACTCGCTTATAAAGGGTACCACCGATGCACAATTTGCACAAATGACTACCACCGAGAAGTACAACCTTCTGGAGTATCACAAGTGGAAATTCTCGGGTAAGGTGTTTACCCCGCTTACACCTGACTCCAAGTTAGTATTGATGGCGCGTGCTGATTTTGGATATCTCGGACACTACAACAAGAATGTCAAATCGCCTTTCGAGAGTTTCTACATGGGTGGTGATGGCATGTCGGGCTATTCCAGTTATTCTACGGAGTATATCTCCATGCGTGGTTATCAGTCGGGTTCGCTTACGCCGTATGATGCTGCTACTGGTCGCAACATGGGTTATGTGTACAACAAATTCACTATGGAACTCCGCTACCCAATCGCGTTGGAGCAAAATGCTACCATTTGGGCGTTGGCATTCGTAGAGGCAGGTAACTGTTTCGCCGACATTAAGGACTATAATCCATTCAAACTCAAGCGTTCAGCGGGTGTAGGTGTGCGTTTGTTCCTCCCTATGTTCGGACTCATGGGTATCGACTGGGGTTGGGGTTTCGACCCTATCAATGGATCAAATTCGTATGGTGGCTCACAATTCCACTTCGTACTCGGACAAGAACTATAATTAATATATAAGGATATGAAACGATTTCTGTTCATTGCAATATTGGCTTTGGGTTTCTGTTCTACCGACATGGTGGCGCAGAAGTTTGCCGCCGCATATCTTGATATGCAATATATACTGAAGAACCTGCCACAATACGAAACTGCTAACGAGCAACTGACTATGATTGCCAAGCGTTGGCAAAAGGAGATTGATACGGCTAATCAGGAGGCGAAAATCTTGGTAAGTAACTATCAAACAGAGCAAATCTTCCTTTCTGCGGATATGAAGAAAAAGCGTGAAGATGAGATTCTGGCCAAAGAACAAGAGGTGCTTGAACTCAAGCGCAAGTATTTTGGCGAGGGGGGTGAGTGGTACAAGAAGCGTGAATCGCTGCTCAAACCTATCCAAGAAGAGATTTACAACGCGGTGCAGGAGATTGCTACTGAAAAGCGATACGATATCGTTAAGGATCGTTCTGCAGACCCCAGCCTTATTTATATGTCCAGCCGATTGGATATTTCTGACCAAGTGTTAGAGAAGTTGGGCGCAAAATAGCCGCGCGCACCACACAATAACCATACAATAACCATACAATAACCACACAATAACCACACAATAACCATACTATTCGGGGCGGATATAGAACACCCAATGAACAGAGTGGTTACCCCAAAAGGAATAATATTAACAAAAAAAAGATACAACAATGAAAAAAATCATTCTTATGCTTGCCTTGGTTTTGCCAATGTTTGCAAGCGCACAAAAACTCGGACACATTAATTCACAAGAATTGTTGGCTGCTATGCCTGAGTTGAAAACCGTACAAGCTAAGTTGGATACTTTGGCTGCTCAGTACGAGGCACAATTTGCTAACATGCAAGAGGAGTTTAACAAGAAAGTTGCTGCTTTCCAAAAGGATCAGGCCACTATGACTGCTGGTGTGCGTGACTTCCGCCAACAAGAGATTGCTGAGATGGAGCAACGCATTTATCTTTTCCGTCAGACTGCGCAAGAGGATATCCAAAAGAAGCAACAAGAGTTTCTGATGCCTATCCAACAAAAGATGATGGATGCTGTGAAGAAAGTGGCTGAGGCACAAGATTGTGCTTATGTGTTGGAGGCAATGACTTTGCACTATGTTTCTCCTTCTGCTCTTGATCTTATGCCATTGGTTAAGAAGGAGTTGGGTATTCAATAATGGCTGACGGCTATTTGGAATCTCACTATGCTGACTACGAAAAGCGTAAAGCAGCATGGCTCAAAAAAAAGAAAAAAATAAAGCCTCGTCCTCTGATCGAAAAACCAGAGGACGAAGCGTTGTAAATAACGATAATGTTGAAACAAGCGGCTTTTACCGCGTGAAACTTTGAAACTTTTTATGGTACAACAATTGCAAACTACTCTCCGCGACTCAGCATTTGCGCGTTGGACGGTCCTCGTGCTTGTGGCATCGATGATGTTCTTTGCCTACATGTTTGTGGACATTCTTTCTCCTTTGGCATCTGTCTTGAATGATACTCTCGGTTGGGATCAAGGCGTCTTCGGCACCTACGCTTCAGCGGAATATATCCTTTGTGTCTTCGGTTTCCTCATTTTCGCGGGAATCATTTTGGATAAGATGGGCGTTCGCTTCACTGGCTTGCTTTCTGCGGGCTTGATGGTGGTGGGTGCGTCTATCAAGTATATTGGTATCTCCGACTGGTTTGATGCCAACAATATCGTTTGGCTCAACTCTTGGTGGACTGCTATGCCAGGTTCTGCTAAGATGGCGGCTTTCGGCTTTATGATTTTCGGTTGTGGCTGCGAGATGGCAGGTACCACCGTTAGTAAGATCCTCGCTAAGTGGTTCAAAGGCAAGGAGATGGCTCTCGCTATGGGTCTTGAGATGGCTATCGCTCGTATTGGTGTGTTCGCTGCTATGGCGTTCTCACCTGCAATCAGCCAACACTTCGCTGTCAATGGCAATCCATCTGTAGTGGCTTCATTGCTTTTTGCAGGTCTGCTGCTCGTGATTGGCTTGCTCAACTTCTTCGTGTTCACTATCATGGATACTAAGTTTGACAAACAACTCGTGGCTATTGGTGAGGCTACTGACATGCACGACCCAGAGGATGAGTTCCATGTGTCTGACCTTGGTAAGATTTTCAGCAGCAAGATGTTCTGGATTATCGCCCTCTTGTGCGTGTTGTACTATTCGGCTATTTTCCCATTCCAACGCTTTGCGACTAACTTCCTCGAGGAGACATTGATGATTAGCAATGCAGAGGCATCTGGTTTGTTCAAGTGGTTCCCAATCTTGGCGATGGTCTTGACCCCATTCCTCGGTATGTTTATCGACTATAAGGGTAAGGGCGCTTCAATGATGATGATTGGTGCGGTAATCATGGTTATTTGCCATAGTATCTTTGCATTTGTATTGCCTGCATATCCAAGCAAAACCTTGGCACTCTGCACTATCTTGGTGTTGGGCGTAAGCTTCTCTTTGGTGCCTGCATCTATGTGGCCATCTGTTCCAAAGATCATTGACGAGAAGATTTTGGGCTCTGCATATTGCTTGATTTTCTGGGTACAGAATATCGGTTTGTGCTTGGTGCCAATGCTGATTGGTACGCTCCGCGTCTCTACTAACGGCTATGTCGTTCCAATGATTGTCTTCGCTTCGTTTGGCGTCTTGGCATTCTTGCTCAGCCTTGCATTGAAGGTAGAAGATAAGAAGAAAGGCTACGGTCTCGAATTACCAAACAAAAAGTAATCGTTCAAAGCGAAACTGATACAAGAAGGAAAATTATGCACCAACTTGGTGCATAATCAGAAATAGCCTCTCAATCGCCATTTATGTTTTCGGACATAAATGGCGATTTTTATATGCGTATATTTGCTCAATTCAAAATAATTCACTACCTTTGCAGCGAGATTGAGAATTTGGGAGTGGTAGATTGAGAATTTGGGGAATATAGATTGAGAATTTGTAAGTACATAAATATAAATAAATCATTGTGTTATGATTATTCGAGAACAATTGTCAACTATCATTGAGCGTATGCAAGAACCAAGGAAATGCATACAGGTGCTTGCTGGTCCTCGTCAGGTAGGTAAAACAACATTGATTAAGCAATTTCTCACGAAGTGTCAAGTGCCGACGACTAATCTAAATGCTGATGATGTTGCACCTCATAATCGTGGTTGGATTTCAGAGAAATGGCAATCTGTACGAGTACAGATGAAGTTAATGGGACAGTCGGAACACATTTTGATCATTGATGAGGTGCAGAAGATTGACGATTGGAGTGCTGTAGTAAAAAAAGAATGGGATTATGATACATTCCATGATATCAATATCAAACTCATCTTGTTAGGTAGTAGTCGATTGCTTTTGAAAGATGGTTTGACTGAGAGTCTAATGGGGCGGTTTGAATTGATTCGTGTTCCCCACTGGTCATTCACAGAAATGCGAGAGGCATTTGATTTTTCACTGGAACAATACATTTATTTTGGCGGTTATCCAGGTGCAGCTACCTATGTTAACAATGAGAAGCGTTGGCGTCAATATATGCGCGATGCCATTATTGAGCCTGCTATTGATCGAGATGTTCTGATGACAAAGCGGATATTAAAACCTGCTTTGCTTCGCCAATTATTTGAAATAGGATGTGCATATAGTGGCGAGATAATTGCGTATAATAAGATTATAGGTCAATTGAACGAGGCTGGCAACACTTCGACTTTAGCCAACTATCTAAAGACCTTAGACGAAGCCACATTGCTGGGCGGTTTGCAGCGCTATGCGGTAGATTTTTCTCGTCGTTATCAGTCGATTCCTAAATATCAAGTGTATAACACGGCGTTATTCTCATATTTTCAAGGTCGTGGTTTTGAGACGGAGCAATTAGATCCTCGTCGTTGGGGGCGTTGGGTTGAGAGTGCAGTAGGTGCACACTTGATTAATCATTCTCAGATGTATGATTATGATTTATATTATTGGCGCGACCATAATGATGAGGTGGATTTTATTCTTAAGCAGCGCGGTAATCAATTGTTGTCATTGGAGGTTAAGAGTGGCCGTCGTCAGGACAATTCGGGTTTGCATGTGTTTGCAGATAAGTTCCGTCCGAATCATTCATTAGTGATAGGTGGTGAAGCATTCCCAGTTGAGTTGTTTTTATCTACTCCAATAGTTCGCTTTTTGGAGTTATAGTTTAATATTTCATATCCTTAGCCCGCAATCGCCATTTGTGTTTTCGAACATAAATGGCGATTTTGTTTATCACTTATCCCTCATAGTTCATAGTTTATTTATCCCTCATAGTTAAAATGTGCTTTTTCTTAAGATTCTTTTCCGTTGTACCTTCCCTTTCTCCCTCGGGCTAAAGACCAAGGACGAACCAAGGAACAACATAGGAACCTCAAAAGTAAAAATGTGCGTTTTATTAAGATTGACTAAATTTATGACTAAACTTCTTAATCAAATATATTGATTTGTAAAATTCACTTTACACTTTTTACTTTTTAGAGGGCGAGTTCTGCTCAGCTTTGGTATATGAAATTTATGTTGTACCTTTGCCGCCGATTAATTAAATATACACTCAATCCTATGAAAACTGATTATCAAATTGTCTTATCAGATACTATTCAAACTATAGAACATAGTACTTTTGATGGTTGTAATATAGGTGAAATACATATTTCTAAATATGTTAGATATATAGAACCAGGTGCCTTTAGAGATAGCGAGGTTGGTAGGTTTACTATAGATGCTGAAAATCCTTACTATCATTCACCTGCTAATAGCAATTGCATTATGGCAATTTAAATCATTATACTATGCGAACTAACTATCCTGATTCCTTTAGGGATTTATTGAAAAATTTTTCATGCTTGGGTAAGCATAATTACATTGGTCAGGGCAATCCTAATGCCAAGATACTTATTATTGGCAAAGAGTGTTCTAAGTCTGAGAAAGAGATGACAGAAAACAATTTTAATGATTGGAGGAAAAATTGTGCAGAAGATATAACAATCGCTAACCTTCCTGATGATGTTACCTCAAATCCATTATTTCCTTTTAAGTTCTTACGTTATAGAGTGAAAGGAAATAATAGTCCTACATGGGATGGTTATCAAACTATGATAAATATGTTTCTTCCTGAAAAACAAAAAGCGAAAAACGGAGATGCATATAACTTTTGGCGATATTGTTTCATAACCGAAATAAGTGCTTATAATTTAGACAAAAGCTACAATGGACGATTTTCCAACACCGCAGAATCAATAGAAGAAAGAATTTCTGGGAAAGGCATCTTAAGGCATGATTTCTTCCAACAATTTCCTATTATTATCTTTGCCATTCACAGATATCGTGACTATTATTTGACAGAAAAAGGATGTAAAATAACCGATTTTATGGGTGTGAAGAAAGGTACAAAAGACGATTTTTATTACACCTATGATGGTATGCTGATACCTGACGAGGTATACGATTCATACGAAGATAAGAGTTCGATTCTTAGGTATAATAGCGATGGTTTATCTGATCTCAATGGTATGAAAAAAGGTGAATTTATAAATGTTCATCATAGTAGCAATGATAAACATGTAATACTGCATACCAACCATTCTTTGCGCAATGCTTCAACTCTGCATACAAATGCATATTATACAACAATATATGAGTTATGTAGAGATTATGCTTAATAACTAGCTCATATTTGTATTCGCCACCGAAAGCCCATAGAAGTCCCATAGATCTCCTATGGTGGTCGCCTAACTTGCAATACATTTTACACAAACTTTTCATTTTATGCAGTAAAGTGTTATAATATTTCTGCTCGTTTGCTTGCGTATGTGCATTTTTTGTTGTATCTTTGCACCGCGAAATGATATAACGAAATGAATTGGGATTTTCTCATAAAAGATAAAGATTCGCTTTGCGTGAGTACAGACACACGCAATCTGCCTGCAGGTTGCGTGTTCTTTGCATTGCATGGCGAGCGTTTTGATGGCAATAAGTTTGCTAAACAAGCCCTTGAAACTGGTGCTTCGCTTGTTGTCATAGACAACCCTGAGGCGTTTAGTACCGATACCCGATATCCGATATCCGATACCCGTATCCTCCTCGTCGAAGACACTCTCCTTGCTTTGCAAGATCTCGCGCGCGCTTGGCGCCGCGAGTTGGGGTTGCCCATCATTGGCATCACAGGTACCAATGGAAAGACGACCACTAAAGAACTTTTGGCCACTGTTCTTTCCACCAAATACAATCTCCATTACACACAAGGCAACCTCAACAATCAGATAGGTGTACCCCTCACCTTATTGCAAATCACGCGCGCGCACGAACTCGCGATTGTGGAGATGGGAGCATCGCACCCTGGAGATATTAAGGAACTGGTGGATATTGCAGAGCCTAACTATGGACTCATTACCAATGTCGGTCGTGCGCATTTGGAAGGCTTTGGCTCGTTTGAAGGTGTACAACGCACCAAACGCGAACTCTACGACTATCTCGTAGCCCACAACGGCACTATCTTCCGCAATGCTGACAATCCTTATCTTGCCTCTATGCACGATAGTGCATTGTCTTCCCTGTCTATATCCAATAGCCCACAAAGTGGGCGTCCAATAGCCGCTGATGCGGCGTCCAATAACCGCATAGTCGCTTATGCGACTGGCACCATGCCAAGTGGCACACATCTTGTAGGAGAGTATAATGCGGAGAATGTGTCAGCGGCTATCTGTGTGGGTGAGTATTTTGGCGTTTCACGCGAGCAAGCATTGGAGGCCATTCGCCAATATGTACCAACCAACAATCGTTCGCAAGCGATGCAAACGGCTAACAACCAACTGATTGTAGATGCGTACAATGCCAACCCAACCTCTATGCAGGCGGCTATCAATGCCTTCAAGGGCGATACGTATATCCTTGGCGCAATGCGTGAGTTGGGCGAATACTCCCACTTGGAGCACCAGAATATCGTGAATATGTTGGCAGAGCGCAAAGCCGATACGGTGTTCTTGGTGGGCGAGGAATATCTGCAAACCACTTCGCCATACCCTGTGTTTGAAAATGTGGAGCAACTGCATAAGCACTTCGAGGAACAACCATTGAAAGGTAAAAACATCCTTCTCAAAGGCTCCCGCAGCACCCAAATGGAAAAATTATTAGACGTCTTATAATTAAGAATTTTGAATTAAGAATTTTGAAATACTATGACTGATACAACTAACAAAAAGGACCCTAAATTGGTCATTTTTATTGCTTTGATTGCTGCTTTGGCAGGAGTATCTGTATTTCTCGTATGGATGAATCTCCAACAGAAAACCGAGATGAAGGAGATGGTCGAACTCATGGAGTTTGAGAAAGAGCAGTTGGAGGATGAGTACGAAGAATTGGCTATTCAGTTTGATGGTTACCAAACACCAGATATTCACAATGACTCATTGGTGGAACTTCTTTCGCAGGAGAAGCAACGTGTGCAAGACCTGTTGGAAGAGTTGCGTATTACCAAAGTGACTAATGCCCGCCGCATTGCAGAACTCAAAAAGGAGTTAGCAACCGTGCGCCAAGTCATGGTAAGTTATGTACACCAAATTGACTCACTTGATCGTACTAATAAACGATTGGTGGCAGAGAATCAGCAGGTTAAGCAGCAATACCAAGAGGTGGCTCGCCAAGCACAACAATTGGAACAAGAGCGTACACAGTTGGCTGAGGTGGTGTCGCGTGCATCAATGTTGGAAATTAGTCACTTTGAGATGATTCCACTCAATAAACGCGATCGCAAAACAACAATCTATAACCAAATTCAAAAACTGCAGTTTGACTATACCGTTGGTCGTAATATCACCAATAAACCGGGTATGAAGACGCTCTATATGCGTATCACTCGCCCTGATGGAGAGGTAATGCAAAAGAGTGTGAATGATGTGTTTAAGTTCGAAAACAGCGAAATTGCCTATTCTGTATCCAAGGATTTTGAGTACGCAGGTGAAGAGATTTCTGGCTCGCTCTATTGGTTGGTGGAGGAGATTTTGCAAATTGGTTGGTACAACGCTGATTTCTTTGTGGATGGCGAACTCATAGGTTCTTTCCCATTCTCAATCAAGCAATAAGGTTAGCAAGAATAAGGTTATCTACCGCTTATCCACCGCTTATCCACCCGATAAAGTGTGAGAAAAAGTGGCATTGTGATTCAAAAGCACATTTTTTTTGAAAAATGTTTGCATATATGCATTTTTTGTCGTACCTTTGCACGCTTTTTTGAGAAAGCAGATAGATGTGACATCGTTTGGATCATAGCATCATGCGAGGTCATTATTGTTTAACTAATTAATTATCAACTACTACAATGTATTTGACATCTGAGAAAAAAGCAGAACTCTTTGCTAAGTATGGCAATGACGCTAAGAACACTGGTTCTGCAGAGAGCCAAATCGCTCTGTTCACTTTCCGTATCAACCACCTCACCGAGCACCTCAAGAAGAACCACAAGGACTTCGGTACTGAGCGCGCTTTGACAATGTTGGTAGGTAAGCGTCGTCGTTTGTTGGATTACTTGAAGGCAAAAGACATCGAGCGTTATCGTGCTATCATCAAAGAGTTGGGTATCCGTAAGTAATTACCTGCTCAACAAAGTAAAACAGTCAATCATACGATTGGCTGTTTTTTATTTTGTATGGGTTTTATTAAGAATGTGACCGCCATTTATGTTTTTGAATATAAATGGTGATTTTTTATGCAGATAGATTTGCTCAATTCAAAATAAATTTGTACCTTTGCACCGCGAATCCATGCCGGGGAATCTGCAAGTACTTTCGGGGTGGGTTTGCAGACATATTAAAAAGGCGTTTATTGCGCTTCGTTCTGACTCTTAGAAACTTCGCAACTTTCACGGAATTTCAGGACTTAGCAACGATAGATGCCCTACGGCATATGAAATATCCCTCTTGTGCCCGTTTAGGTACATTGTTTGCGTCTATATGTATGCGCATACGCGTACCTTAACTATAATATAGCACGAGAGTATTTTATATTCGGCGTGGGCTTCGCGTTGTCGGTTCTAAATTCCAAGGCAATGCGAAGGCCTCTAAGAGTGGAACTGGCAAAAGGCAAGTTTCACGCTTTTTTTATACCCTATATGGGAGTAATAAGACTAATTGAAAAAACTATATAACGATGAAGAAACTACTATTTTTGCTACTTTTGGCAATGTCGCAAATGGTTATTTGTGCGCAGGATGTACCTCAATGGGTGCAGAAAAAGCCCCGCCCTGCGAACGATACCTACTTGTATGTAGTGGAGCGCGGTGTAGGCGCCACCGAGATGGAAGCACGCAATCGCGCTATGGGATTGGTGTATCGCAGCACAATAGAGCGTTTGGCTTTGCCTATCAATTTGGCAAGTATCAATGAGGCAATTAATAATGGTAGCAACTACGGCGATAATGCAGAAGTGATGAATATACCAGTAAACAAAGTGTGTGAGTACATTCAACAAGAAGCGACTCAATACGCAGTATATGTACTATGCCAAGTGGCACAATACGGCAATAGAGAGGCACGATTCAGCGCATTTACCCAATGTAATTCATTCGTTGAAAAACAAGATGTTACACCCTTTTGGTGCAATGATACTTGGCGAGCAACAAACTATCCACGTGAACAATATGTACAGGGATTTGTAATAGGCACGATACAAGCAGGCGAAAGTATAGAACAAACGTACCAACGCTTAAAAGAGCAAGCCCAAGCGGAAGCCCTGCAAAATATCAACATTGCTACAAACAGGGTAAAGTATATTTCCAACCTATCAATAGAGAGTTGGCATAATCCCCAAACGAATGAGGTGTTTGCTTTTGCCTGGATAAAGAAAGAGGATTTGACACGTGCACTGAAAAAGCAGATTATCAGCCATATCACTCGTGCGGAGATGGCGTTAGAAGAAGCCGAAGGTTGGTTGGCAGAGGGAGAAAAAGGGGCAGCAAACAAAGCGATAACCAAAGCCATTGAACATTTGCAGCAAGTAGAGGAGCAACAAAAAGTAGTGCAAAATGTGGATGCCGCAACCAATATGGAGGATATGGCGTTTGCAGAAAGTAACGCCCTCAAGCAACGAGTAACAACCTTGCAACAGCAACTGAAGCATGGAGTATCGGTGTATATAGCTGGAAATGTGACTATTTTTGATAAAACATATCCCACATTGATTCAGCAGATTAAGCAGGAGATTTCTCCTATCGGTTGCACTTTCACCACAAACGAGGCAGAGGCGGATTGGGTAATTCGTTTGCAGGGAACGATACAAGAGTACAATACCCTGCAAAAAACTTCGTACAGCGCGTTTGTGGTTATGGCAGACATAGCAATAGAGATAGAAAAGAAGGGACAGATTGTTTATTCAGGCAATGTGAGCAAAAAGGGGGTTCATACAAATAATACAGAACTGGCTGCCAAAGAGGCATATTCAGAAGCAAGTAAAGCGATTGCAGCACAAATCAATGAAATAATAAATAACTAAAATACAAACAATTAAACAATGAAAACAAAAACTATTTTATTCTTATTCCTATTGATTTCAGGAATGATGTTTGCTCAAGAAGTAAAGCGTGTAGCAATCTTGGAAACGGTGGACAGAGAAAACAAAGTATCGTATGCAAACAAACTGATTCTGCGTGCGAACTTGAGTAAAGCGATTACACAAACTTCTGGTTATGAGGCGTATGATCGCACGGACATTGACGCAATCATGGGCGAGCAGAATTTCCAACGCACAGGTTTGGTGAGCAATGACCAAATCAAGAAACTGGGTGAGATGACGGGTGCAAACTATATTCTTGTTGCAGAAGCCGTTGTTGTTGATTCTAAAAATATGTTTATTACTGCAAAGTTGTTGGATGTGGAAACAGCCCGTACCATTATGACGGATAATTTGATGATGGGAACAAACGCAGATGCTATTCAAGAAGGGTGTATGGTATTGGCAAAAAAGTTGTTTCACGAGGAAGTGAAGAAGGAAGTGATATTGGTAAGTGATAATGATGAAGCCAAAGTGGAGACACTTTCTTTTGAGGATAAATTGGTACGCTATACTAAACAGGAGCAAAAGTTATTGGGAGTAAAAAAATACTCTTATGGCGCAACTCAAATGGACGAAAAGGCTTTTCGCTTATTTATGCAAAAAAATAATCGTGAAGCATATTTGAAGTATATGCAAAGTCAACCACTGATTTACGCTGGCTGGGGAACATTTGGTGGCGGAACACTTCTTTGGATTACAGGTACAGTAACGATGGCAACGATGCATAAGTATGACCATAACAGATGGGCAGCTGGAGTATCGATGATTGTTATAGGAGCCTGCGCTTCCATACCAGTGGGTATCCCACTTCTTTGTGTAGGTTACACACGCCCAAAAAACGCAATCAAAATGTTTAATGAGCAAAATAGTAAGCAACAAGCACCTATTACGCTCAATCTGCAAGCAAGCCAAAATGGCATAGGTTTGGCGTTGAGTTTTTAGTGTTAGTTTCTTCGGTAAGGGTTCGGTATCCCTTCGGGAAACGGAGAACTGTTACGTCTAAAAATAATAATCCGCATAATCGATAGAAAAGAATCGGATATGCGGATTGTTGCATTTATCCTGCTTTTCCGCAGTCTTACCCGTTACCACTCCGTTACCACTCCGTTACCACTCCGTTATCACTCCGTTATCACTCCGTGATTGTCCAATACTTTCCTCATAGTTTGGCGAGGTGCAGACAATGCTTTCAATCTCACTGTCACACAAGAAGGTAGCAAAATGAACATAGAACGACCACTATCCACCGCTTATCCACCGCTTATCCACCCGATGGGGGGATAAAGGCAGGGCTACTTGGTCCTTCGAGAATAAAATAAAAACTGCCAAACTCTCGTTGGCAGTTTTTTGTTATATATAGCCTATCGCCAATAGCTAATAGCCGATAGTCGATAGTCCAACCTCCTCCCCTAAGGGGAGGTCGGGAGGGGTCTTATTTCAATTTCTTGAATGTCTCGCGCATATTGCATGCTTGGCTCAAAATAGCGTGCAAGTCGTTGATATTCACGCGCTCTTGTGCCATAGTATCTCGGTGGCGAATAGTCACGCAATTGTCGTTCAAGGTGTCGTGATCCACGGTGATACAGAATGGCGTGCCAATTGCATCTTGGCGGCGATAGCGTTTACCAATCGAGTCCTTCTCGTCGTAGTTGGTGTGGAAGTCATACTTAAGCATATCCACAATCTCGCGTGCCTTCTCTGGCAGACCATCTTTCTTCACAAGTGGCATCACGCATGCCTTCACAGGCGCAAGCACAGCAGGCAAGTTCAATACTACGCGAGTATCGCCACCTTCCAATTGCTCCTCTTTGTAAGCAGAGCACATCACGCTGAGGAACATACGGTCCACGCCGATAGAGGTCTCAATCACATATGGAGTGTAACTTTGATTCAATTCTGGGTCAAAGTACTCGATCTTCTTGCCACTATATTGTGCGTGTTGGCTGAGGTCGAAGTTGGTACGGCTGTGGATACCCTCTACCTCTTTGAAACCAAATGGCATTTGGAACTCAATATCGGTAGCGGCATTTGCGTAGTGAGCCAACTTGTCGTGGTCGTGGTAGCGGTATTTCTCATCGCCCATACCCAGTGCTTTGTGCCATTTGAGGCGGAACTCTTTCCAATACTCAAACCACTTCATTTCCTCGCCAGGACGAACAAAGAACTGCATCTCCATTTGCTCAAACTCACGCATACGGAACACAAATTGGCGTGCTACAATCTCGTTGCGGAACGCCTTACCGATTTGTGCGATACCGAAAGGAATCTTCATGCGGCCAGTCTTTTGCACATTGAGGTAGTTTACAAAGATACCTTGTGCAGTCTCAGGACGAAGGTAAATCTTCATTGCACCATCTGCGGTAGAACCCATCTCAGTAGAGAACATCAGGTTAAACTGACGCACATCGGTCCAGTTGCGTGTACCAGAGATTGGACAAACGATTTCCTCATCAATGATGATTTGTTTCAACTCCTCTAAGTTGCTGTCGTTCATCGCTTTAGCAAAACGCTCGTGAAGGGCATTGCGTTTCTCAACATTGGCTTTCACGCGCTCGTTGGTTTGCTTGAACATCTCCTCATCAAAACTCTCACCAAAGCGTTTGCGTGCTTTGGCTACCTCTTTCTCGATTTTCTCATCGTATTTTGCGAGTTGGTCCTCAATGAGCACATCAGCACGATAGCGTTTTTTGCTATCTTTGTTGTCAATCAATGGGTCGTTGAATGCGTCCACATGTCCTGATGCCTTCCAAGTAGTTGGGTGCATAAAGATGCTGGCATCAATGCCGACAATGTTCTCGTGGAGCATGGTCATGCTGTCCCACCAGTATTTCTTGATGTTGTTCTTGAGTTCCACACCGTTTTGACCATAGTCATACACGGCGCCCAATCCGTCATAAATCTCGCTGCTTGGGAATACAAAACCATACTCTTTGCAGTGAGCGACCAGTTTTTTAAAGGTTTCTTCTTGTGTTGCCATATTATATTTATTCAAAATTATCCAATTTGGCTGCAAAGGTAGTATTTTTTTGGGAATTGTGCAAATTATTTGCGTATATTCGTTTTTTTTTGTAACTTTGCAGGCTGAATATGGGTCAAAGTGTAGATACATATTATTTCTTGGGTATAGGTGGCATCGGCATGAGTGCTTTGGCGCGGTATTTTGCAGCGCAAGGTTTTCGTGTGTTGGGCTACGACCGTGTGTGCTCTACACTGACACAAACGCTTGAGGCAGAGGGGATTACGGTGCAGTATGATGACTGCCTTGATTATGTCGAGACTCTGGATGTTGCTACTACGGTGGTAGTCCGTACGCCTGCTGTACCAGAGGATATGGCTGTGTATGTGTGGTTGCGTGAACATGGCTTTCGTATCATGAAGCGGGCTGAGGTCTTGGGTGAAGTAACCCGCCCAAAGAAAGCACTTTGCGTGGCAGGCACGCATGGCAAGACCACTACCAGCACTATGCTTGCGCATATATTATATGGTTCGCATGTGGGCGCGAATGCATTTTTGGGCGGAATAGCCAATAACTATAATAACAATCTCTTGCTTAATACAGAGAGCGATTATGTGGTGGTTGAAGCCGATGAGTTTGATCGCTCGTTCCATTATTTGACGCCCTATATCTCCGTAATAACCAGCATGGATCCCGACCATTTGGATATCTATGGTACGGAAGAGGCATACCGTGAGAGTTTTGCCTATTACGCTTCGTTGGTGCAAGAGGCATTGGTGGTGAAGAGCTGTTTAAAGTTGAATGTTGAAAGTTTAAAGGCAAGAGTTTATACCTACGCAGTCGGCGAACCTGCTGATTTCTATGCAGATAACATACGCGTTGAGGAAGGGCAGATATACTTTGACTTTCATACGCCCGAATCTGTTATTGCAGAACTTCGTTTGGGTGTACCCGTTTGGGTGAATATCGAAAATAGTGTAGCAGCTATGGCGGTGGCGTGGCTTGTAGGAGCGACTGAGGAGGAATTGCGACAAGGCGTGCGCAGTTTTGCTGGCGTTTATCGCCGCTTTAATATCCATGTGAATACACCGCAGGTGGCTTACATAGATGACTATGCGCACCATCCAACCGAGTTAAAGGCCACTATAGAATCGGTAAGGCGATTGTATCCTAATCGATATGTGATAGGTGTATTCCAACCGCATTTATACACTCGAACTCGCGACTTTGCGGACGATTTTGCAGTGGTATTGAGTGCGTTGGATGAGGTAGCGTTGCTGCCTATTTATCCTGCTCGCGAGGAACCTATCGCGGGTATCACCAGCGAATGGCTCATGCAAAAAGTACAGACCAAACGAGCATTGGTGCCACCTGTAATATTGCCTAAGTACCTGCGTGAACGCGTTAAAAATTGTTTGTCGCAGGGCAAAAATGTGGCGGTGATAACCATGGGAGCGGGAGATATTGATAGATTGGTAAACAACATAACTAACAAAATACTTTAATTATGAAAATCAAAACAGTAATTGCGGGTGTGAGTGCCGTATTGTTGGTAGCAGCGTTGTCTGTTGCTGCCTATTGGGCATTACATCGACCCGTCCAAACGCCCTGTGCATGGCTTAGGGTGGAGATTGCCGATAGTTTGGATCGGCAATTTGTGCAGAGCAGCGAACTGCGTCAAATGCTGAATCGAGCAGGCTTGCTGCCAGTGGGCAAACCAATGAACGAGGTGTCGTGTCAGGCTATTGAAGACTGCGTGCTGAAGCACGACATGGTTCGTACTGCCGAGTGCTTCAAGTCGGTGCGTGGAGGTATATGCGTGCGTGTTACCCAGCGTGTACCTGCTTTGCATGTGGTGGGCAACGATGGCACTTATTATGTGGACAACGACCGCGAGATTATGCCTGTCCGCCAGACGATTGCAGTGGATGTGCCTGTATTCAAAGGTGCGGTAGGCAAACGCGCTGCTACCGAGGAGTATTACGATTTTGCTAAGTGGCTGACTAACAATGCCTATTGGCAACCTCGTATTCAGTATGTGCAGGTGCTTCACCCCAAGCATTTGGTGTTGGCGCAAAACGATGGGCAAGGAAAAATCATTTTGGGCGACTTGTCGCAGTATGCACAAAAGATGGGTAAATTACAAAAATTATACACCAAAGGTTTCGACCAAATTGGGTATAAAGAGTATCGTGAATACGACTTGCGCTATGATGGTCAAGTTATTGGAAGGAAATAAGTTATGGTACGAAAAAAGATAGAATCATCATTGCCTCATCCGTTAGTGGCTATTGATATGGGTAGTCATAGTATTCGGTCGATGGCGGTAGAACGCACTCCCGAGGGGTGGTTGCGTGTGTTGGCTGTAGAGTCCTCTAACCGAAATATATGTGTAGAGCGTGGCGTGGTAACCAACACCAGTTATGCCAGTTATGGTATTGGCGAGTGTCTGAAATTCCTTGCCAACCGTATTCAGCACCCCATGCTGACCAAGGCCTTTGTGGCATTGGGCGGACGCTCAATGAAGGTTGTGGAGGTGGTATCGCGCAGAGATCAGGGGTACAAACGCGAAATCCCACAGGAACTCTTAGAAGAGATGGATGCCGAATGCAAGCAAAAGATTGAAAACCACAACCCGCATGTGGCTGTAATCGCATTGATACCATATAGTTATGTGTTGGATGGCGTGTCGCAAGAGGCTGAACCTACGCTTGACCAACGCGCAGCCAAGATAGAGGTGAAGTATGTGGCTTTCGTGGGCGCTAAGGAGTTGGAACAGAAGGTGTTGGATAGTTTTATCCGCACCCCCAAGCTTGTTGAGCGGTCTTATGCGCGTCCTGATGCCTTACTCTGTGCGTTGGCCACTGAGGAGGATATGAATAAGGGATGCGCCATTTTGGATATGGGTGCACAAACCACCACTCTTTCCATTTTTAGAGATGGCAAATTTGTGTACAACAAGGTCATTTCGCAGGGCGGTTATGACATTACCCGCGATATTCAGCAACTGGGTATGTCGTTCGCCTATGCCGAGCGTTTGAAATGTGGCTATGGTTGCACTTTCGTGGAGGAGCAAGTGGGAAACAAATGTTTCCGTGTACCCGAGCCTTCTGCGCCAGAAGGCGTTTTGGTGTTGCGCTACAAGGATGTAGTTGATACCATTGTGGAGCGACTCAACCAAATCTTATCGCCTCTCATGAGCGATTTCCGCGCCTACGAAAATGGTATTGGCGTACTCTATATCACGGGCGGAGCCTCTATGCTCAATGGCATGGAGCAGTATGTTCAGAGCCTCACCTCTGTACCGGTCATGTATGGATCGCATGCGCCTTGGCTATCCGATGATACGCCTGATGAGTTTTGCGCACCCAACTATTCTTCGTTGGTAGGTACGCTGATTTTGGGAGCGTTGTATCGCGAATCGCACCCGACTGCAGAACCAACTGATGACCTGCGCAAGCGATTAGAAAAAATCACCAAGAATGCCCAAACAAGCATTTTGGATATGTTTACAGAACAATATTAACGGAATAATCATAAAATCAATATACTATGTACGATGTGATTAACGATTTGGGTCTGGAGATAACCCAAGATACCATTATCAAAGTGATGGGCGTTGGTGGCGGTGGCTGCAATGCTGTCAATTATATGTATTCACAAGGTATCAAAGATGTGTCTTTTTTGGTGTGTAATACCGACAAACAGGCGTTGGGGCGTAGCAGTATTCCTGCAAAACTGCAATTAGGTCCTGGTTTGGGTGCAGGTGGCAAACCTGAGGTTGCACAAGAATATGCCGAGCAGAACCGCGAACGCATTAAGGAGGCACTTAACGATGGTACCAAAATGCTCTTCCTCACCGCTGGTATGGGTGGAGGTACGGGTACTGGTGCTTCTGCTGTGGTGGCTGAAGTAGCAAACGAGATGGATATCCTCACCGTGGGTATTGTTACTATTCCTTTCGCTTTCGAGGGAGCCAAGAAGATAAAAAAAGCCATGACAGGCGTAGCGCAACTGGCAGAGCATGTGGACGCTATCCTCGTGATTAACAACGAGAAACTGCGTCAGATCTATCCTGATTTCGATTTCCTGAATGCCTTCTCTAAGTCCGATGATGTGGTAGCCAATGCGGCGCGTTCTATCGCGGAGATTATCACTAAACCGGGTTACATTAATACCGACTTTGCGGATGTCTATAACACTCTCAAGAATGGTAATGTGGCTATCATGAGTGTGGGTTCAGCCAGTGGTGAAGACCGTATCAACCAGTCTATCCACGAGGCATTGCATTCGCCATTGGTGAATAGTGATGTCAAGGGTGCTAAGCGTATATTGTTGCAACTCTATTGCTCTACCGAGCAGCCTATCATTATGCAGGAGATGGATCATATCCATGCTTTCGTGAACGAGGTAGGCGATGAGGTGGAAGTGCAATGGGGCGTTTCGATAGATGACACTTTGGGCGAAAAAGTGCGTGTCACTCTGATTGCCACGGGCTATGAGGTGTCCGATATACCAGGTTTGGATGACGCGGTTGGCAAAAAGACGGTGGATCAAGCCATTGAGACCTTTTATGGCGAATCGAATGTGGTTGAGCATACCGAGGTGCAGGAGCAGCAACCTGTTGCGCCAGAACCAGTGGTCGTGCAAGAGGGCGATATGCTGATTGATTTAGAGGCGGATTTGTTACCACCTCCGCCAACAGTAGAGCCCCAACGCTCTATTTTTACGCCTCCTCAACAACCTACCAAATCAGAGCCTAAGAACACGCTTTCGGGCATTGCTGGTTGGATGCGTGGTCGCAGATAATGTTTCGTTTTCTATCAGCGGGTTGGCAGGCGGTGTTGGAGGTTTTGTTTCCAACCTTCTGCCCTGTGTGTGAAGCGAAACTCTATGATGATGAGCATGTTATCTGCGAAGATTGCTTGGCTTCTATTGCGCGTACCGAGCATAATATATTGGAGCGAAATGGTATAGATTTGCTGTTTTTAGAGCAGATTCAAAAGGAAAGACGCACCGTGCATTATGAGCGCGGTGCGGCTTTTGCTTTTTATAATCGAGAGAGGGGTTTGGCCTTGCGCACGCTGATCGAGCGAGGTAAGTTTGGTATACACCCTAATCCGCAGATATTCTATTTCTTGGGTCGCTTGGCAGCGCAGGAGTATATTGATTCGGATTTTTTCGATGATGTGGACTATTTGGTGCCAGTACCTTTGCATGCTCGTCGTCTGCGCGAGCGCGGTTTCAATCAGGCGGAGTATATCTGTCGAGGCATGAGCGAGGTTTTGCATATTCCGATTGATACCGAGCATTTGGTGCGAACGCGCAATAATCCGCACCAATCTCGCTCGCGATTGGACCAGCGGAAAGAGAATGTAAAGGATATCTTTTCTGTGCGTTATCCTGAGGAGTGGAAGAATAAGCATATATTGCTGGTGGACGATGTGATTACTTCGGGTTCTACTATGTTTGCTTGTATGAAAACAATGACGCCTATCCGAGGTTGTCGTGTTTCTGCCTTCGCCCTCGGCTGGGCACATAATTAGCCAACCTTTCTATAACCTATCCACCGCTTATCCACCGCTTATCCACCCGATAAACTTGGCGTAAAGAGAAGAATTCTATTCGCCGTATTTTGATACAAAAAACGCCATTTATGTCCGAAAACACAAATGGCGTTAATTGTGGTAGGTGTTTTTTATCCCTTCTTGCAGCGTTTAATCACTGCTTTTGCCACGAAGTACACTATCAGCAATCCCAACAATGCCATGATGGCGATACTCAACTCATGGCTGTAGGTATGAATCAAATCCATCTGACCGTGAGCCACATAGCCCAACAATGCCAGTACGATATTCCACACACCTGCTCCCAAGAAAGTATAGAATAAGAACCAACCGAAGTGCATCTTGCACAAGCCCGCAGGGATACTGATCAATTGGCGAATACCCGGTATCAAACGCCCTACGAAAGTGGACACCTTGCCATGCTCATTGAAATAGTCTTCGGCTTTCTTCACTTTCTCGGCAGAAAGCAAACACAAATGTCCTAACTTGCTATCTGCAAAGGCATAAATGATAGGTCTGCCCAACCACATTGCCAACAGATAGTTGATAATTGCACCAATGATAGCACCCAGTGTTCCAAATAGCACCACCAATAGCACATTCAATGGATAACTATCTGTGGTGTGCAGGCTACTGCCTTCAATACCAGCCACATACGCTGCTGGAGGAACAACCACCTCACTTGGAAATGGAATAAACGAACTCTCCACCGCCATCAAAGTGGCGATAGTAGCATAGTTCATGTTTGCGGCATACCAATTCTCAACTCGCTCAATAATAGATACTTGTGTGGTATCTACCACTTGTTGCGCCCATGCGCTTGTAGTCACGGTCGCCAATATCGCAACCAATATAATCCATTTCTTCATGCTCTAAATAAATTGTCTTTATCAAATCTCCCATTGTTCGAGAGTGGCAGTCAGTTGGTCAAAAGTCTTGGCTTTGCTCTTCTCGCGTACCTCTTGTATTTGTTGATTGACAGCCATGTCGTATGACTCAGCCTCCACATTGCGTATCACACCCAGTGCGACAGGTAGGGTAGTGTCGCCCTCTTGTCCCATCATGGCGAGCATACGGTGTAGGGTAGGGTCTTGCATGGTGGCATCGTGGGTGAGAACGCGCTCGTCATCAGCAGGCACTACGATAATCTGAGGAATGAGACCTTGGCTATAATCCAATGCCAGACCTTTGTCTTTCTCCTTGCCAAAGATCATCTTCTCGCCGTGGCGGAGCACGATAGAGCGGTCGGCACGTGTCTCGCGGTCGGCAATCCAACCATGGGTGCCATGGTTGAAGATGACGCAGTTAACCAGACACTCAATGATGCTTGCGCCCTTGTGTTGGTGGGCAGCTACCATACAATCCACGGTGGTAGGCATGTCCACATCCAAAGTGCGTGCAAAGAAGGTGCCGCGTGCGCCGAGTACCAATTCAGCAGGAATGAACGGACGCTCTACGGTGCCGAATGGGCTGGACTTGCTGACAAAACCCTTGGGCGAAGTAGGCGAATATTGACCTTTGGTGAGACCATAGATGCGGTTGTTGTATATGCATACATTGAGGTCCACATTGCGGCGGATCTCATGGATGAAGTGGTTGCCACCAATCGCCATACAGTCGCCATCGCCAGACATCTGCCATACGGTGAGTTCGGGATGGCTGGTCTTGACACCTGTAGCGATAGCACCGCCACGACCGTGGATGGTGTTGAAACCATAGGTGTTCAAGTAGTGAGGCATACGGCTCGAACAACCGATACCAGAAATCACGGCTACCTGATGAGTAGGAATGCCAATCTGCGCCATCGCTTTTTGCAATGCCATACAGATAGCATGGTCACCACAACCAGGGCAGAACTTTACATATTGATCACTTTTAAATTGACTTGCTTCCATAATATTATAAGGCGTTTTTAACAAAGTTGACAATGCGATCCACTGCAAATGGTTGTGCGGTGAGTTCGTTGTATTGTAGCAGATTGATACCTTCGATCTTTGAGCGCAAATATGCGGCAAACTGTCCGTTGTTCAATTCGCAGACAATCAGATGCTTGTACTGACGGAGCACTTCCTCGGTATTCTTAGGCAGTGGGTTGATGTAGTTGAAGTGCGCCAATGCACAGCCCAGTTCGTTGGCTGCTGCGTGCAGGTGTCCTTCGGTGCTTCCCCAGCCGATGAGCAGGGTGTCGCTATCGGCATTGCCTTGTATTTGCAAGAGTGGGATCTGGTCTGCTATCTGATTGATTTTCGCTTGGCGAGTGCGAACCATTTGTTGGTGGTTCTCAGGGTTGGTAGAGATAGTACCCTTTTGTGCATCGCGCTCCAGACCGATATTGCGGTGTTCGTAACCCTCCATACCTGGATAAGCCCAATAGCGTACACCGCGCTCATCGCGCAAGGCAGGGTTGTAGTGACCTTTCAGCTCTTCTGGCACGCTTTGTGGATGAATATCAGGCAGTTCGCTCAGTTGTGGAATGCGCCACAGACCTGTACCGTTTGCCAAATAGGTGTCGGTGAGCAGGATGACTGGAGTCATGTTCTCCAATGCAATCTTGCTGGCTTGATAGGCATACTCAAAGCAGTTGGCGGAGCTCGACGCTGCCATTACCACAGCAGGGCACTCGCCGTTGCGACCGTAGAGGGCTTGCATGAGATCGGTTTGCTCGGTCTTGGTAGGCAGACCTGTACTTGGGCCTCCGCGTTGTACATCTATCACCACCAGTGGCAACTCTGCCATCACAGCCAAACCGATAGCTTCGGACTTGAGACTAAGACCTGGACCAGAGGTGCTGGTAGCCGCCAAGTCGCCTGCGAAAGCCGCACCAATAGCAGTACATACGCCTGCAATCTCATCTTCGGCTTGCACTACCATCACGCCCATGTCTTTGCGAGCTGCGAGTTCGTGCATGATGTCGGTGGCAGGAGTGATAGGGTAGGAACCCAAGAAAAGTTGTTTGCCGCATTTCTCCGCAGCTGCGATCAATCCCCATGCAGTGGCTTTGTTACCAGCGATAGAGGTGTAGGTGCCTTTGGGCAGTTCGCTTGATTTCTCCACATTCATCGTTTGGATATTCAGCGCGAGGTTGTTGCCATAGTTGAAACCATCGGTCAGAACTTTTACATTTGGCGCAATGAGTTGAGGTTTCTTTTGGAATTTACCCTCTAAGAAACTAACGGCCTTGTCCACAGGGCGATTAAAGAGCCAGCAAACGAGTCCCAACGCAAACATATTGCGTGATTTGAGTACCGATTTGTTGTCCAGTCCCATGTCTTTGAGTGACTCTTTGGTGAGTGCTGTCAGGGCTACTGGTATAATCTGTACGGACTCGGGGATACCTAACTCGGTAAACGGATTATCGGTGGTATAGAGTGCTTTCTCTAAGTCTTTAGCAGTGAGCGAATCGGTATCCACAATGATCACTGCATCGCGCTTGAACATAGATTCACTCTCTTCCCATCGTGCACCTGCCTGATTGAATTTCGAGCCCAATGCGCACACCTTGAGCGCTGCAGCGTTCATCGCTACAATCACATCAGCCTGATCACCAGGAGTATAAACACCTGTACCTAATTGTACTTGAAAACCGCTGACGCCACCTAATGTGCCTTGAGGTGCACGGATCTCAGCAGGGAAATCGGGCAGCGTACTAATCTCGTTACCCAAAATGGCGCTTAGTGAAGAAAACATGGTGCCAGTCAATTGCATACCGTCACCCGAATCGCCACAGAAGCGTACTACTACATGTTGCTTTTGCATGGATGTTGTTGAGTTAATAATTAACAATTAATAGTTAATATTTATATAAGTTGCGAAAAACGCCGACAAAGGTACAAAAAAAAATGTATATATGCAAGAAAATTTAAATAGTACTTGGTTAAATCGTAAATTTTTAGTACCTTTGCAGCCGATTATAACTTGGGGTATAAGGCATGTACTCCATTGTGAATAAGGAATGTAAGGTTCTTTTTATTGAAAATTAAAATTTATGAAGAATATACGTAACTTTTGTATCATTGCGCACATTGATCATGGCAAATCTACTTTGGCAGATCGACTGATTGAACACACCGCTACCGTGGATAAACGCTTGATGGAAAATCAAGTGCTTGACGATATGGATCTTGAGAAAGAGCGCGGTATCACAATCAAGTCGCACGCTATCCAAATGCAGTATAAGGGTTATACCCTTAACTTGATTGACACTCCGGGACACGTGGATTTCTCCTACGAGGTGAGCCGCTCTATCGCTGCTTGCGAGGGTGCACTACTTATCGTGGATGCATCGCAGGGTGTGCAAGCGCAAACTATCTCTAACCTCTATATGGCGTTGGAGCATGATTTGGAGATTATTCCTATCATGAACAAATGTGATATGGATTCCGCTATGCCAGAGAAAGTGGAAGACGAAATCATTGATCTGCTCGGTTGCAAGCGCGAAGAGATACTTCGCTGTTCTGCTAAGACGGGCGACGGCGTGCCAGAGATATTGGATGCTATCATAGAGCGCATTGCTCCTCCAGTGGGTGACCCAGAGGCACCGCTGCAATGCTTGGTGTTTGACTCAGTCTTCAACCCCTTCCGTGGTATCATCGCCTACTTCAAGGTGGTGAACGGAACGATGCGTACCGATGACCGCGTGCGCTTCTTCAACACAGGCAAGGAATACGATGCCGATGAGATAGGTGTGTTGAAACTTGGCATGCAACCGACCAAGGAGATTTCTGCTGGTAATGTGGGTTATATCATTTCGGGTATCAAGACCTCTACTGAGGTGAAGGTGGGTGATACGATTACACATGTGGCTCGCCCTTGTGCGGAAGCCATTGCTGGTTTTGAGGAAGCCAAACCTATGGTGTTTGCAGGTGTCTATCCTATTGAGGCAGAAGATTATGAGGATTTGCGTGCTTCGCTTGAGAAACTGCAACTCAATGATGCCGCATTGACCTTTACACCCGAATCATCGGTGGCGTTGGGCTTTGGTTTCCGTTGCGGATTCTTGGGACTGCTCCACATGGAGATTGTGCAAGAGCGTTTGGACCGCGAGTTTGATATGGATGTTATCACCACTGTGCCTAATGTGAGTTACAATGTCTATACTAAGGACGGCGAGAAAGTGGAAGTGCATAACCCAGCAGGTATGCCCGATATTACTGCTATAGACCATATCGAAGAACCCTATATCCGCGCCAGCGTGATCACGACCAGCAATTTTATTGGTCCGATTATGACCTTGTGCCTTGGTAAGCGTGGCGAGTTGGTGAAGCAGGAGTATATTTCTGGTGATCGTATGGAGATACTCTATGACATGCCCCTTGGCGAGATTGTGATAGACTTTTACGATAAACTGAAATCTATCTCTAAAGGCTACGCTTCGTTTGATTGGCATCAGAATGGTTTCCGCCCCAGTAACTTGGTGAAGCTGGATATTCTGCTCAATGGCGAGCAAGTGGATGCCCTTTCTACGCTGACCCACAGGGATAATGCAGAGAGTTTTGGTCGTCGTATGTGCGAGAAACTCAAAGAACTGCTGCCTCGCCAACAGTTTGATATTGCAATCCAAGCGGCTATTGGAGCCAAGATTATCGCTCGTGAGACGGTGAAGCAGGTGCGCAAAGATGTGTTAGCCAAGTGTTATGGTGGTGATGTGAGCCGTAAACGCAAACTGCTTGAGAAACAGAAGAAAGGTAAAAAGCGCATGAAGCAAATCGGTAATGTGGAGGTACCACAAAAAGCCTTCCTCGCTGTGCTGAAACTGGATTAAACATAGGCCCATGAGGCGTATGAGGCATTAAATGGCTTATAAGAATAACTAAGTAATACTATTTTATTATGGAACAATTTGTACACAGTGCATGGAGCATGATTCCTTTTGGATTAATGCTATTGACCATTGCGGTTGCCCCACTGATTGTAGAAGAGTGGTGGGAGAGTAACAAACACAAATTGACTGTCGCCATCTTTTTGGGTGTTCCAACAGCCGTTTGTTTGATTATGGGAGGTATGTTGCACGAGTTGGAACACCAACTCTTTGGCGACTATGTGCCCTTTATTGTCTTATTGCTGTCTTTGTATGTCGTTACAGGTGGTATCCACCTATCGGGTGACATTAAGGCTACGCCTTGGGTAAATACCAGTTTCCTCGGTTTGGGATGGATTTTGGCAAGTATCATGGGTACAACGGGTGCAGCAATGTTGCTGATTCGTCCTTTGCTTTCCACTAACCAACAGCGTGAACATAAAGCACATACCGTGCTGTTCTTTATAGCATTGTGTGCAAACTGCGGCGGTTTGCTCACTCCGCTGGGCGATCCTCCATTGTTTATGCTGTTCTTGCGTGGTGCAGAGTTTACTTGGTTTGCTTCTATGTGGGGACCATGGTTGTTTACTGGTGCATTGCTGATGGCGATTTATTATGTGCTGGACACCTATTATTATAAAAAGGAGTACGCGCACGCGTTGCAGGCAGACCACGAACAACAAGAGCCACTTAGTTTGAAGGGTAAGCACAATTTCTTTTATTTGGTAGGTATTGTATTGGCAGTGGCTTTCATCAACGCTGGTACAATTCCAGAAATGGGAGAAGAGCATGCACCTATGTGGCTCAAGTATTTGCGTGAGTTGGTGCTGCTGTCGCTTACTTTTATGTCGCTCTACACTACCAAACGCCGTGTGCGCTACGGACTTAATAAGTTCTCTTGGGCACCAATTATTGAGGTGGCAGTATTGTTCTTGGGTATCTTTACGACCATGACTCCTGCACTGGCATACCTCAATGCCAATGCAGCTTCGCTGGGCTTGGATGCTACTTGGCAGTTCTACTATTCTACAGGTCTGTTGTCTTCGTTCTTGGATAACACGCCAACTGCGGTGGCTTTCCATAGTGTGGCTTCTGGTTTGACACCAGATCAAATGGCTGCTTTTGGTGATGGTATTATGGCAGGTATCCCAGAGATACTGCTGACTGCTATTTGCATTGGTTCGGTATTCTTTGGTGCAATGACCTATATTGGCAACGGACCTAACTTCATGGTGAAAGCTATTGCTGAGGAAAATGGCATTAAAATGCCTTCGTTCTTCGGTTATATGTTGCAATTCTCATTGATTGTGCTATTGCCAGTATATATATTGGTGCAGTTGATATTCTTATAGTTTAAAGTTTATAGTTTATAGTTTAAAGGCAAGGATATATGAATCTTTTTGAACAAATCAGCGAGGATATTAAAAAAGCGATGCTCGCAAAGGATAAAGTGGCGTTGGACGCGCTACGCGGTATAAAGAAAGAGTTCTTGGAAGCTAAGACCGCCAAAGGCGGCGATGGCGAGTTGCACAATGATCGTGCCTTGCAGATCCTGCAAAAGATGGTGAAGCAACGCAAAGAGGCAGCCGAGATGTTCCGTGCTGCCAATCGCCCTGAACTGGCAGAGGATGAGATGGCACAGTGCGCCGTGATTGAGCGCTATCTGCCAGCCATGATGAGCGAAGAGGAGTTGAAGACTGTTCTTGCCGAGATTATTGCTCAAGTGGGCGCAACAGGTCCACAAGACATGGGTAAGGTCATGGGTGTGGCAACCAAGCAATTGGCTGGCAAAGCCGAGGGTAAAACCATTAATATGGTGGTGCGCGGACTGCTGGCGAAGTAAGGCGATGAGGTGATGAGGCGAAAGGCGAGGAATAGCGGCAAAGCCGCATATTACCAGCCTTTAGCCACTAACCGCTAACCATTAGCCTATAAAATGCACTTTTTTTATAGAAAAATGCATTTTTTTGCAAATATATTTGGTCATGTATGCGGGCTAACGCCCTCCATTTATCGAACAACAGTACCTTCGGACGCCGCCTTGCTCCATGCTCGATTTTTGACAAAATCTTACACAATGGAGCAATTCCCCCGAAGTTACGTTCGCTAAATGCTGCAAAAATGCACTTTTTTTATACAAAAATGCATTTTTTCCTAAAAAAATTTGCATATTTGCATTTTTTGTAGTACCTTTGCAGTCGCTTTTGAAAAAGAGCAGGCCCAGATGGCGGAATCGGTAGACGCGCTGGTCTCAAACACCAGTAGGTTCACCCCTGTGCCGGTTCGACCCCGGCTCTGGGTACAAAGACCGCCTAACAAATGTTAGGTGGTCTTTTTTTCTAAAATAAAGACAACATCAACAACATTGCGCGCAAATCAACATCCTTGCGCGCCAAGGAAGAAGAAAGGCAGCAGTGTGTTGGTTGTTAGAGCAGAATAGAGTAATAAGTATATTAACCCATAAAAAGGTCAGGCGGGAGACTTAAACATCCGCTATCACTCGGAACGGGCTAACTGCCTGGAGAGACAAAGAGAAGGAGGTGTATGCAATGATCATTGTACCAGTTAAGGAAGGCGAGAACATCGAGCGCGCGATTAAGAAATTCAAACGCAAATTTGACAAGACAGGTGTCGTAAAAGAACTGCGTCGTCGTCAACAATTCTCAAAACCATCAGAGATTAAGCGTGAGAAAATGATGCACGCAATCTATGTGCAATCTTTGCATGCGCATGATGGCGAGTAATTCGTAAGTAAGCGAAGATAATAAAAAAGCATACCGATAGGTGTGCTTTTTTTGTAGTGTAGGATGGTGTAGAGTAGTGTAGGATAGTTTAGAATGGTGTGTATAAGTGGTGCAAAAATTGTGAATAATTTGCCGATTCTTAATATTTGGATAGAAAAGTGCATGGAAATTTGTAGTTGTGAAAGATTTTGCTTAACTTTGCACCGAATTTAAGAGTTTAATAATAAGGTATGAAAAAGAATTTTACACGATTTTTTGCACTCGTTATGATGAGTGCCTTTTTGCCAAGTATGGCATTGGGCGAATTGACCTACAATGTTCCTTTCTCTGCTGAAGATTGGGATTGGAGTGGTGAACAAACAACGATAGTGGCCTCTGTTGGTAGCAATAGTTGGGCGGATAAGCATGGCATTTGTTTAGGTGACAATACTTTGGGTGGTTTTGATTATGATGACAAGTATGTGGTTATTGCACTGTCAGCCAATGGAACACCAGAACGCTTGACGGCTAATACTCTTACTCGTGATACATGGGGACTGAACACTGGCGCTACGGGCGTGTTGTTTGCAATCGCGACAAGTACTGATAATGTGGAGTTTACCGAAATATGGTCTTCAGCAGATAAGAAAAATAATATCAATATCGAATTGCCTGCTAATGCGCGCTATGTGAAGATTTTGTATAGTGGTAACTTTGCAGGTTGTGTCCAAAATCTGACAGTTTCAGGTGTTTTGGTGGAGACGGGCTGTGAAAATGTGAGTGCCCCAGCAAATCATGCGCAGAGAGTAATGATAAATGGTCAAATCTATATTTTGAAAGATAATCAGTTGTACGACTGCTTGGGTAGAATGGTCAAATAAGAGAGTCGTTCTACCGAAAAGGATTTACCGAATAGATTCTAACTAAAAGAGGGTGTGTCAAAATACTGACACACCCTCTTTTGTTCAACTAAGGCTTAACAAATATCATTGTTCTTCCTGTGGCGTGAATCTACAGGTTTCCTCAATGTATCCACAGCGTATCTACCGCTTATCCTCCGCTTATCCACCCGATAAAGGATAAGCAACAGTAGAATAAAGATAAGGGCATCCCAATCAAGGTGAAGCGGTAGGTCGGGTGTACCTGTACCCCAACCATCGTCCTGGTCATTCCAGTCGGAGGTGGTGGTGTTGCTCTCAGTGGATATGAAGCCAGTGTCATCCGCCAATATGCCGCCTGTGAGCGTGGAAGCCACAGTGCGTATGCTACCATTAGCCATGTGTATGGGGGCCGTAGAGAAGGCGGAAGTGTTTGCTGAAGTGGTAGAATAGATACTTGTGGAGCGGAAGGGGGTAGTGGTAGGTTCCTGCATGAAGACAGGAGTGCTGCAATGGCGATTGGTGCGCAATGCGGCTTCGGCTGTGCTATAGATTTGTGCCGACACTTGGACTGGCAGCACAAGTGGGCATAATAGGAGCAATATGATATAAATCTTTTTAATCAAACAAACTAATATTCTATCGTTATAAAACTACTAACCAACTATTTACATACAAACTTGTACACCTGATTATTGAGTCGGAGGATATACACGCCTTCGGGTAGGTAGGATAAATCAAGGGTGGTAGGCGATTGGCCATTGGTGATTAATGTAGAGAGGACATGGTGTCCGCTTACGGTGTATAGTGTAACTACGCTATTGGCAGGAGCATTAGCGATATAAACCATTTTGCCTGCCGACCATATCTTAGCCTGATTGTCGCCATTGATATTTGGGGTAGTGGTAGCCCCATTGGCAGCAAGGCGAGGGTGTAGCAATAGTTGGAAACGGTTGTTATTTACTGAGTTAGGTGTAGCGGTGAAGTGATACTGCTCGCCTTCAATCATCTGGATAATGCTATCATTTTCCAAGTCTTGTAGGTAGAGAGAATCGCCTACGAGTGCTCCGAAAGTGAGGGTATAGTGAGTATCATCGCCTGTGCGCAGACCTATGTACATGCTATCGATATTGTTGGCACAAGATACTTCCATTTTGCCAAAAGGTTCGTTGGTGTATATGTTTACTTGCCCTTTGGCGTTAATATTCTTGCCATCATAGCCATTATCGTATCCGCGTGTGGTGGAGGCTTCTTGAATGATATACATACGGTCTGCCCCGCTGTTCTCGCTGCTGACTTGAATGCGAACGCGTTGGAAATCAGTGCTTTGCTTTTGTGGAGCACGCATAGGCAGGTTGCCTGCTACACCGTTCCAAACATGTTTTGTATAATCAATCGTGATAGAGACTGGTGCCTCGGTGTGCACATAGACGCCTTGCATGGGGGGAACAATGGTTTGTGCCCCCTCTAAATATGGCGCACTGAACAGAGGCACGGCGTAGTAGTGACCTGCTGACGAGGCATCGTGCGAGTGGTATGGATTGGTGCCTTGCCAGTCGTTCCACGAACCTGTGTTGAAGAAGTAGAAGGTTTTGTAATCCCATGTGCCTGTGATATCATTGTCATTAAACTGAGCAATATCGATAGGTGCTGTGAAACTATTGACAAACAGATTGTCGCCCTTCATACCTGAGGCAGTGCATGTGAGGTCAATGGTCTTGGTGCCTTGAATGGCTTGGGCGGTGATTTGGTAGGTGTTGTTGGTCTGTATGCTTTGTGTGAGTGCGTATCCTTGCCAAGTAGGAATGGTATCTACAACGGTGTATGGAGTCCAACCTTGGGTTTCATTCCAATGATAAATGAGCGTTTGGTCGGTGAGTTGTTTGAATGTGGCTTGGTTGCCTGGCGCACCCATATATTGCCATGTCTCATCGCGTGGTACCCCCTCGTTGAAGGCACGGGTGGTATAGTTCATGGTGAAGTATGGGTGCTTGGTAGTAGTAGGCGCTTCAGGAGAAATGCGCAGATAACCAGCACCTTGTGGGTTGTTGTCAATTGTAATACTGCTACCATCGGGGGCCGCGTTGGTGATACCTTTTGTACCTACGGTCAGACCACCAGTATGGGCGATATGGAGTGAACCTGTTGAATCAAAAGTGATACCTTGGATAGTGAATGTAGCGTTTAAATCTGCTGGAGATTCGATAAAGACAGATTCGTTTTCGTATGGCAAGCGACACATGGTCCAGTTGTTTGGATTATGCCACTCTTTGTCTTCTGTACCTACAAACTTGAGGTCGAGTTGAATCGTAAAAGTATATTCTATTGGAGTTAATGGCAGGTAGTTAGCAGTACCTGCTTGGGTGGCTTGCACGGTAATGGTACCATTGCTGTACAACTCAAGCATGCCCTGTTCGTTGAAGTTGGCAAACTCTTGACCTTCAATGACTTCCCATGTGATAGGTAGGTGAGCCGTGGTGTATTCAGGGAACTGGATATCAGCACAATTGGCGATTATGTTTGGCATATCGTCCCAAATAATGGTTTGTGTACCCATAACGACACTGGCCTTGAGTGTCACCACTTTCTCCATGCCCGAGTTGGGGTCAGTGAAGGTAAGGGTTTCTATGGCATTGTCATTCACTTGGGTTGGAACCCATGTTACGCTGATCTCTTGTGTGCCAAATCCGCTACACTCGCCAAAGGTGTTTGGTGTGGCAGTAACTTCGGAGGTGGAAGGTACTGGCGAAAGCGAGTGCTTGATGTTGGAGTAGTGGAGTGGGAAAGTGCGAGTCTCGCGACTACCCACGTGTATCTCTCCAAAGTCCACTACATCTTGTGCCTCGATGTATTGTGCAGGGTGCACATCAATATTGTAGAGGAACTGATAACCCTGTCCGCCGGCATTACGTACAAAACGGATATGTGTAGCTTGGCGGTTGAGCGGAATGGTGCTTACATTCTCTTGGTTCTTAACAGGTTGGATGGTCTCAATGGTGTTCCATGTGCTTCCGTTATCCAATGATTGCTCTACGCGTATTTCTGCGGCGTAGTATTGAATTGCCAGGTTCCAAGACTGACCATAGTGCGAAACGACTATGTAGCCTGCCTCACCCTTGCTGCGGTCGAGGGCGATTGGCTCTTTGATTATTTCATCCATGTTATATTGGAAGAACTGGATAGGGTCGCCTTCGTGGTGATAGAGCAGATTATCATCGCAACCAGGGGTGGCGGAGCGCACAATGACGGTTTTGGTCATGGAGGCGGTAGCATAATCGTTGTTGCCTTCCACAGTGGCGGTTAATGTGGTATTGCCCACATTGTGGATGGTGAGTGTATTGCCGCTGGCGGAAACGATATTGCTATTACCGCTTTGATATGTCAGTTTGTTTGTTTGCTCTTGGCTGAAGACTACGGTGCCGTCCTCTCGTTGGAGATAGACTTGCGCTGTGAGTGGGAGCGTTTGGGGATTGATGTCCTCTTTGATGATATTGGTGAGATCATCATCCCAAACGATGTATTGCAGCAGTTTTTCGGTGACGATGAATGTTTTGGTGATAGGCGTTGCTTCCAGCCATGTCTCATTACCCAATTGGTAGGCAGTGATTTCTGCCTCGCCTTCTGCAACAGGAATAAGCGTTTTGCCGTCATCTGATATTTTGATGACAGCCACGTTGTTTGAGGCGAAGGTGACAGGCAGACTGCTGGTAGCCCAAGCAGCATTGGTGATATTGCCATTGTTGAGGCGGATAATAGGTTGAGGTATGGCTTCAAAATCATCTCGCCAATGGATGACCTGCTCTGCTTTGTAGGAAGAAGCAGATAGGTAGACTGTATCGCTGTGTTCTTCTCCTATTTCGTCCTTGATAATAATCATGGCGTTGCTGCTGGTAGCGTATGGCTCTGAGGAAGTGTAGGTCACATTGATGGTGCGTGTGCCGTGGTATTCGCCACCGATGTCGTCAATATAGGATGGGTCAACGGTGAAGTGTGGGTCTGTGGACTCAACTGTGATTTTGTAGCCAGGGTTAGCGTAGCGCAACTTGAATGGCAGGGTTTTGTAGGTGAATACCTGATTGGCACCGAAGTCTAGATGGGTGACATCCTGTGTATCATTGTTCTGATCGACGGCACGGAACTCGTTGAGTTCGGTGACACGGATGTTGCGGAAATGTCCTGAGAAGTTGCCTGAATAGCAGAGTTTTATGTAGCGTGTGTCGGGATTTAGTTGTAAAGCAACCTCTTCGCCGCCTGTTTCGCTATCCCAAATTTGGGTGAGCGATGCAGGGGTTTTACCTTCTGCTACATAAAATTGTACATCGGTAGTTCCACCCTGTGCGTTGGTATTGAAATAGAGTGTGTCGGGGATACCTGTGAAGTGGAGGATGATATATTTATCGTTCCAATTGAATCCACCACCTACTTCATCACCCAATTGTAAGCCATTTTCCCAGTAGAGTGTTCCATCGGAGTTGTACTTAAACACATTAAACATCTCGTCGGCATTGTCAATAGTAAAAGTCACATGGTTGTTGGGGTCGATAGGGGTGATGGTGTGAGCTATGGAGTAGCCATTCCACTTGTAGTTCTCTTCTTGGGAAACGGTGACAGTAGTAGATGCCTCCTTGTTGAAGGTAATCAAGTCCAAAGAGTTGTGGGATGTAGCGTAGGTGAGTTTGGCTACGTCGGTATCTGTCTCAGACACAATGGAAATAGTGGATATGGTGTCGGTGGTTGTGAAGTAGTTGGAGATGGTGTCGTTGAAATAGACTGGGTCTTTCCAATTGAGTTCAGCATCGTATTTGGAGACGGTAATCACGCAACGGAAAGTGTCCGTGTAGTGGGATATAGTAGGTTTCTGAATGAAGGTCAGAACGGCAGTACCCGCGTTGTAGGCGGTAATGCTGTTGCTATCAGGATTGTATGATATGACTTGCTTCTCGAATCCTGATTTTTGTACATTGTTGCCCGTTAGGTCGTGGTCAATGGTGTAGTAGAATGGGGCATTAATGTCAGCAAATGGCAGGGCTGTTTGGCAGGTGTCGAATTTGAAGTCTGCCACCCATGTGTCATCCACTTTTTTGCTGTATGCAGTAGTACCCTTAATGTTGGCAATGAATTTGTTGTTTACGATACATTCTACGGGTACGAAGAGACGCTGTGTTTGGTCGTAAATGACAATGGTATCGCGTAGGGTGTCTACAATAGTCGCATCGCAAGTGACTTTGATAGTGGTGCTACCTTGGTTGTTTGTAGGGTTGATAGTATATTTGTCAAGCGTAAAATGTGGGTTGCTGTTCTCTAATATAATCTCGTCGGCACAGGTGCTCCATGTGAGTGTGAAGGTTTTGGTTTCTGGTGTACCAATAGAAGTAACTGGCAGTATAACAAGCGAGTCGGATGGGGTAAGCTCTTTTGCGCGGGTAACGCGGAAATCTTTGTAATCTTTACGTAGTGTGGCACCTGTTTTTGCAAAAGGACGAATATGGGTAACTATTTTCCCTTCAGGGATTTTTAATCCAAAGGTCTTATAACTAGAACTTAAATTTAATAACCCTTCTGGAAAATCTGTCCATTGGGCTCCTCCGTTGGTGGAGTATTGTAGGTAAAAATAATTTTCTCCAGTTCTTTGAGCTGTGATATATACGGAATCTGCGTATGCTCTAACATTTTCAGGTATCTCGTATGCGTAACCCGCTTTTCCTGAAAAATCAGTGATTCCCGTTGAAAAGTTACGTTCTGTAGGGTCGGTAAAGATGTCGCAGTTCTCTGTACTCGCATTTACCGTCAATGTAAGTGTTTGGTTGAGGGCGTTGTATTTGTAGTCTTCAGGGCGAGTGATTAGGAAAGAAACAGTGCCGTTGGTGTAGTAAGTTTGGATATTGCGCGTGGTGGCATCCATGAGCGCAATATGCTCGTTACCCTTTTGTTCTACATTGAAATCATCGTTTTGGATAGTGGTGACTTGCCCTGATACAGGGTGTGTAGAAGTAGCAGAGAAGGGATTGGAAACCAATTGGTTCCAATATGCATTGTTAGGGTTGATTGTGGCAACAATGTCGTGTTTTTTGATTATGATTTCTTTGGTTTGAGTAAATGCAATCCATTTGCGATCAACAGCTTGCGTAGCCGTGATGGTTACTTTACCTGCATTGAGTGCAACTAATTGACCACCTTCTACCTTGACTATATTTGGGTCGCTGGAAGTGATTGTGGTTGGGAGATTGTTGTCGGTCTTGCTGAAAATAGATGTAATGACATCGTCCACATAGTAGGTGTCTTGCAGTAGCCAATTGAAATCAGTTGGATATTTCTTAACTACAACATCTTTGGTGAGGGTTTTGCCTGTCCATTTGTAGTTCTCGGGTTGGGTGACAGTGATGGTGGTTGTTTCGGAATCGGCATTAAGAGGTGCTCCATTGGCTTTGAGAATGCCATTGGAGTAGGTAAATAGTGCACGGTTGTCGGATGTCTTGTCCGATACCAGAACGGTCACGTCAGAATGGTTGGTGGTGAAAACTGTATTATCCTCTTCATCCACGAAATAGGTGTCTTGGAGGTTTAGAGATAAACTTGTTTGCTGCTTTGAAACTGTAACAACACATTCTTGTGTTTGACCATAGTAGTCATTTGTTTCCTCATGGATAAATGTAATTGTAGCAGTACCCGAATTTAATCCACTGATACTATTATCTGTTGGATTGTATGAAATTACTTGAGAAGGATCTGTACTTCCTTCTTTTGTCGTTGCGTCAGGCGTGTGAGTTATGATAAAATGGAATTTTTCACTTGTGTCGGATGTTGGCACATTGGCTACATCATCGAATGTGAAGGTAGGGAAGGTAATCTTACCTACTTCTACCGTTGCAGTGGTTTGAATATCAAATCGAGGGTCTTTTTGTGCATTAAATACAGCATACAATGTAATGGTAGATGGCGCATTTTTATCGTTGCTTGTAGATGTGAAATCAAATGAATATTCTGCATCGTATGATTCGTAAGTGGTAGCATCTAATGTTTTTTTCCAACCTACGAAGTTATATCCCGTTTTAGGAACAGCTTTGAAATACACCTTTTGAGCAATACCAGGAGTGGTGCTAAGTGTGTTAGGGTCGTATTTTGTATGTGTTGATTCAGAGGTCGTGGCATTAGCAAATGATGTCCAAGAGGAATAAGCAGAGCCATATTCGCCATTGTTGGTCTCTGCGATTGCTTTATATTGAAATTCAGGAACTTGTTGCTCCACTTTACATGTATAACGGATATTATGAAGGGTGAATGTAACATAGTCTTCTATTGGATTATTCCACCAATGATATGCTTTGTAATATCCTTGTCTTTTGAATATTACGGAAGTTCCTAAGCCGTTAGTATTTGATATACCAACTTCTTTGCTTCCCCCTTCATCGCCAGATGTGGTTTTACAATCTACCTTAGAATTGTTGTTGAACCACGCGTAAGCAGTTTCATTTTGATTACTATTTTTTCCTCGTACTTGGCATTTTATATCTGTTACAGTTACTCTATATTGGTTTTGATCATTATGTTCAACTGCCCAACTCCAGGTACTTTGATGTTCGTTATTGTCTTTGTAGGTAGTATAATCAAGACGATCCACATCATCGCCTATTAACTTATCGTCATGGTAGTATGTTACATCTGTTATGCTGAACTTAACATGTTCTACATATGTGCCATTAGTGATTTTTTGCAAATCAGCATTGTCAAAGGTGATCGTATTATTAAATCGCTCCACCCATTGATATTGTAGGTCTTCTTCTTGTGCCCATGCGTGGGTGGTTGCCATTGATAGAATGGCAAGGAGGGTGAAGATATATTTGTAGAGTTGCTTCATTATGCTTGTTTTTGTTTTGTGTCGTTTGTTAATGTAAAAGTGCGATATTTTAAGATTTGTGCTATGATTTGCGTTTAATCAAAGCCGAAAATCGGTGCAAAATTAATAAAAACTTATGGAATATGCAAGTTCTACACGCGCGCGTGTACACGATTAATAAGGTGTGATACTTTTTTCTAAAGATTTGATACTTTTTTGCAAATGTCGTATAAGCGATTGAAACGATAATAGCGTCACCTATCTCTTCCTTTTCTCCCATATTACCGTTATATTTGGGATATTCATCGGGTATTCGTAGGGTATTCACGGAGTATTCATATGTATCGGTTATGTGTCGGTTATGTGTCGGTTATGTATCGGTTATGTATCGGTTATGTATCGGAACATCTTGCATGCGTTGAGGTTTGATTGGGTTCGAAGCAAAAAAATAACAGCCACCCTGAAAAGGTGGCTGCTGATAATGATATGCGTAATTTACGCTGATAATGATATGCGTAATTTACGATATGTTACATCTGAGCGAAAAGGATATATTCGTTAGCGTGAGAAATTCTTTTCTCGTTAGCGTGGAAGATTCTTTTCTCGTTAGCGTGGAAGGTATTTACCACCTCGACCAATGCGTTTGGTGTTGGAGTTGTAGAATATGTACACAAACATTTCACCCGATTGGGCTACATACTCAGCACCAATAGCATCGTTAGGCACAGAACCCTCCACTATCACTTGCTCGCCGTTTGCGTTCTGCTCAACTTCTACGGAATTAACATCCAAGACAGGGACATCCATCATGGTGATTAATTGACCCGTCAGGGTATAAATCGCACACTTGACACCCAACGAGATAGTCACCGCACGGAATGTGTTGTGTGTGCCCTTCACAGGGAAGAACAAACAGTCACCCATGACTGCATCCGTAGTTGGAGACCAATCGGCGTATATGAAATATACCGAGTAGGTCAAGATCGTTCCATCTTGCGCAATACCGTCAATCTCAATCATTTTAGCACCGTCTTCCAGCGTATTCACCATACCCAATTCCACTTCTGCACGCAAGGTGTCAAGTGGCGTAGCCGTGATAGTAGGAAGAACTGCACCCTGAGCCAATTTAATGGTATATTCGTAGGTGTCTGGATTGAAGTCTTTGATAGCCACCGAATCAATGTAAATCATGGCTAAGCGTGCCTCGCTGGAGAGCGTAATGATTTGCTCAATACTATAGGCACGAATAGCGCCATTGGCTGCGGTGACAATAATCACGAGCGTAGTGCCTTGCTCTTGTACCATGACCGTAGCAGCAGGATCTTCTGGCGTTGCCACAATATCTTCTGCCGTGAGCAGGTCGGAGACCTCAGTGCCAATAGGGTAGGTAATGGTGTATGCCAGCGTGTCACGGTGGAAGGAAAGCAACGGTTCTCCGTCAAGCGTGAGGGATAGGAGGTAGTTGTTGGCAGACAATTCGTGGGTAAAGACAATAGTATATTCGCTGACAGTAGATTCATCGCCTGCGGTGACGGTGAGGTGGATTGTCTTTCCTTCCCATTTATCCACTACAACCTGTTGTGAGTCAGCCACTTGCCATGTTACCTCTGGAAGCAATGCACCATGAGGCAGCGTGAGAGCATAGTCATAGTCGGTTGGAGTGAAGCCCTCAAGAGGTGCGCCATTAATGAAGATATTGAGCAGGTTGCTGTTGGTGGAGAGCAAATGCGTGAATGTAACGGTGTAGGTGAGCGTTGTTGTACCGTCTTCGGCTGTCACTACGATAGCGTAGTGCATAGCATCTATTGCCTCAATCACTACCGTAGCATTAGGGTCGGTAGGTGTGGCGGTGAGTGCAGGAAGCGTTGCACCAAAAGGCAAGTCAATGGTGTAGCCCAATGTCATCTCATCGAAATTAGCAATGAGCGTACCGTCCGCGAAAATGCCCGAAAGGGTGGCATCGGTGTTCTTGGCTACGGTGAAGTAGAGGGAATAGGTCTTTTGGTCATTATTCTCTGCCGTAACGGTAATAGTAGCCAGCATGCGAGTGGCGTCCACAAGGATTTGTGCCGTAGCAGCGGGATCGCTGGTGGTGGCAGTTACCTCTGGCAGTTGAGTAGTGCCGTATGGCAACTCGACAGTGTATTGGAGCGTATTTGGGGCAAATCCTTCAAGCGGAGTTCCGTCTAAGTAAATCGCGTCAAGCGTGCAGACAGACGATTGCTGCTGCTCTACCACTACATTGTAGGTGTTTGTTGCCGTGCCGTCCTCGGAAGTAACTTGGTAGGTGATAGTGGTGAAACGACCTTGCTCGGTGGTGGTAGCCGTAGCGGTGGCACCATCAGCAGTAATCGCCTTGAAGGTAGGCATACTAACACCCAGTGGCAGGGCAATGGTGTAGTGGAAAGTGGTAGGTGCGAAGCCATCAATACTTATGTTATTAGCGCGAATATCGCTAAGCAGGGCCGTAGAACGCAATGTGCGGAGAGTGATTGCTACGGTGTAGCCTTGCTTGGTGTAACCATCGGGTGCTGTAACCTGAATGAAGACTACATAGTGGGTGTCGTCCTGACGGAGTAAGGCTGTCTGTACCAATGCGTTAGGCTCGGCTGCTGTGGCCGTAAGGGTAGGCAGAGCAGGCAGAGTGAGTTGGTAGGTGAAGGTGGACTCGTAGAACTCAGCAAGTGGTGCGCCGTCCAGATAAATGGCAGACAACAAAGCATTGTCAGAAGCCTGACGGCTGACACAATAGTGGTTGCTACCTGCCTCGCCAAAGACCTCGAGGTGGTAAGCAGTATCGGTGACTTCTACAATGACGGTATCCAATGGGGAAGTGGTCTCGTAGAGCAAGATACCGTTCTCTATCATAACCCCATCGAGTGTGGCGGAAGAAGGAGCGTACTCAAACGCTTCTGCCTCGGTGGTCTCACAAACGAGTGTGTCGGTGGTTGTTTGCGATTGAATATCAGCGTAGTAGGTGGTAGTAGAGCCATCTTCTGCTTGCACCGTAATTGCGTAGCGTGTTGCCTCGCGCTGCACGGTAATGGTTTGGTAAGGCGAGCCTTTTGTTATGGTCAGGTCTTCGCCTTCCACGGCGTATGTGCAGGTGTTGTTGTTAGATATAGGACGCGTAATGGTGAGCGTATAAGTAGTAGAAGATAGGTCCTCAGCGTAGTTGGTAATGGTAGCCGTGCGTACACCATTATTCTCAGCGGTCCAAGTAACGACAGGCATTTGGTCCTTGACCGCGTGCGTGAAAGTCAAGGTAGGCTCTCCGTAGGAATCTGCATCAAGAGTGGCTGCGATATTCGTGCCATCGATAGTAGCGGCTATATCATTCACAGTCAAACCGTTGAGTGCCGAATTGTAGTTGAGACGGAGGTTGTCGAAGTACATGGTGGAAGTGTAACGGTGTTTGTTTTGTGCACCATTGGCTCCAACATAGTAACTATTCAAATCATCTGTTTCCGCGGTGCTAATCAAAATGTCCAGCGTGGAAGGCTCGTAGTTGGAAGCATATGTGATTGGTTGTGTCAGCGTGTACCATTGTCCTTGGGTTAGTTGGCTAAACTCTTGCGCGAAATTGATTTGTTTGCCGTTGTTGGCATTGTAAATAAATCGCCAGCCAGTCAGTTTATTATATGCTTGTAGGTTATAATCCAATTGAATCTCGTCAGGGGTGTTGCGGAATGTGATAGGAGAACCATATGATAGCGTAGAGGCAGTATGACTGAGTATGTAATACGCACCTACACTAACCGTTGGTTGTGAAAGCGAAAGGAAGCCTGGCATTGCTTCAGCCGAAGTGAGCAAATAGACGGTGGATAGTTTTGCACCAGCCTCTCCGTGTGTTTTATCTGTACTTTTAGCAGAGCAATCTTGCGGTTCGTATGAACCTTTGGAACCCGAGGTGGTCGCATTGATTGGTGCGTACCAACCGTTAGGGAACTGACCGTCTTTATTCGCATCATCGTTATGGAAATCCGTCCAATTCTCAAAACTAAGGTCAAAAGTCAGGTCGCCAGGATAGTAATAAGTAATCGTATAGGTGTGCGCGTAGCCCTCGTTATCTACGACCAATACCGTCTCCTTGGTGTTGCCCACAGAATCTACCACTGCGCCAGTAGGTGCTGTATAAGTGATTGTTGGTTGATCCGTCACCGACAGCACATAATTATACACATTGGGTTGGAATTGTGGTAATGCTTCACCATTTACTTGTATGCCCAGCAACATGGCAGGGTCATGCTGTAGTAATTTAGGTGTGATTGTATAGACGGTTTCTGCCTTAGCAGGGTCGTCTGCCTTGACGGTGATAGTTGTAGGCGTTGAAATACCGCCATTAATGATAGTCACGACCTGCTCGGGGTATTGTTTTACAACCGTAAAATGAATATCAGTCGTGCCATAAGGCAAAGTGACCACATGGTCTGTACCCGTAGTTAAATCCAATGCACCTACATTGTCCACAATAATGGACAAAAGGGTATTCTCAAGGGGTGAATATGCCACTTGGAAGGTGAGGGTATAGGTTGCCTCTGTTCCGTCTTCTGCGGTTACTTTGAGTGTGGCTGGGGCAGAGAAACCATTGGTGCAGAGTTCGACTTGTTGTTCCACTTCTGCCTTGGTAAAGGTAATGGAGGGAAGAGTGGTAGTGCCGTATGGCAATGAAATGGCATAATCGCGTATAGTAGGGTCGTAATCAAATGTGATTCCATCCATTTCGATAGACTCCAGTTGGGTATTGCTGCTCTTGGCTACGGGAAAAGCAATGGTGTAGTCGGCAGTGGTGATACCGTCTGCCGCTATCACATGAATGGTTGTCGTTTGATTGAGACCAGAATTGGTCACTGTGATGTTTTGTCCCAATGCACCTGCTACGGGTACTACTGATGGCACCTGTGCAGTACGCCAAGGGAGGGGGTAGGTGTAGGTTTGGGGAGTTGGATTTTGCTGATACAATTCACCGTTAATGTAGATTGCAGCTAACGACACATCGGAAGACAATGGGAAAGAGTCGGTAGCAAATTCAGGAATAGCAGGCTCGGAGGCAGATGTAAAGATGATAGTATATTCAATAGGTGTGCCTACTTCGGGTTGAACCACAATGTGTGCGGTGCCGAAACTTGCTGGTTGTGTGATATTTACTTTTTGCGTTGGGTTTTGATCAACTGTAATGTCAGGTATGATCTCCTGCTCCAATGCCACGATATAGGTCAATTGGTCAGGGGTGAAGTTCTCAAGGCTATCGCCATCGAGATAAATCATTTGCAGAAGGGCATTCTCTGATTTCTCAATTTCAAAAGTGAGCGTATAAACGCGCTGTGAACCATTGCCCGCCTTAACCATAATGCGCACGGTGCGTGTGGCGGTACTTATGTTAAGCGTTACGGTTTGATACTCATCGCCTTGCGTGTAAGTAATAGTAGGCAAATCGGTTGTGCCAGCAGGCAAAGTGAGGGCGTAATGGAGCGTATCGGGATGGAAACCTTCGAGAGGTGTGCCGTCCAACGCAATGCCTTGCAGGGCGTTGTTGGAGGATTTCTCGGTGGAGAATGTCAAACGATAGGTCACGGTGTTGCCCGCTGCGGCTGTAACGACAATGCGGGTAGTGCCGTCCACTCCGCCTTCGGTGAGGGCTACTTGTTGGTATGGGTCCCCCTGTGTCCAAGTAATGGCAGGTAGGGTGGTGGTGCTAATAGGCAAGGTAAAGGAGTAACTGGTCTGCTCCGGTGAGAAGCCTTCGATAGGTTGCCCGTCCAGACTAATGCCTGCAAGATAAGCGTAGGAGGAGGCCTCAATCTTGTAGGTCAGTTTGTAGGTGCGAGAGGCTTGCGCTGCAGGAGCCGAAACAATGATTTGTGCACCTTCCTCCAAACTGTTTTTGGTGAGCGTGATAGTCTGTGCACCATCGGCATAGGCTGATTGCCAAGTGATTACAGGCGCTTCGGTAGTGCCAAGAGGGAGAGAAATGGTATAGTTGTTCTTGGTAGGATTGAAGCCCGGAACGAGTTCTCCGTCAATGTAAATAGCCTCCAAGGTGTTGTCGGATAATTGCGCTACGGAGAAATTGAGCGTATAGGTATTGGTGGTTTTGCCGTCAGCAGCTGCTACATTAATGGTGGCTGTGCCTGTGGTAGAAGTTGGCTGAGTGATAGTAACGGTAGCACCACCGTCCTGCGCAATGGCAGTAACAACGGGCACTTCTGTTGTACCGTAAGGCAGTTGCACATTATATGTGTTGAGGTAGGCGTTGAAGCCTGCAATGCTATTGCCATTCACTTGAATATCTGCAAGGCGGGCGTTGTTCGATGCTGCGGAAACGAATTTAATCTTGTAGGTGGTATTGCTGCTGCCATCGGTGGCATTGACCTGAATAATCATTGGTTCGCCATCCACGCTACCTTGTTGCACGATTTGGAACTCGTCATCGGTGAGTCGGCGACCAGGGAAAGTGGCTTTGTCACCGCGTGCATTGGTGAGTGAACCTACACCGCGTACACCAAACACAGCAGGGATTTCGGAGGATTTGCCTACCGAGTACACTTGCTCCTCTGCGCTGTTAGGGTCAAAGCCTTTCCATTCTCGGTCGCGGATATAAAGTTTATCGATTTTGGAGGAATAAATCAATTCAATATCATCTACATACAAAGAGTTACCTTTAATTAGACCATCGTTGGCGCGGAAGTTAGGATAGTTGGATGCAGAAAAGATGATATTCATCATTGTGGGTACATCATTGTTGAGGTAATAGATAGGTACGCGAATGTTTGTCCATTCACCGTAAGTTTTTCTCTCACGCCACATGCCTTCGGCAATTTGATTGGCTTTTTGGTCTGTTCCACATTCATTGCCATTTAGTACCAATCGTATATCGCTTTCCTCGTTGGTTTGGCTGGTTGATGTACATCCTCCGTTTTTGTTTTTATAGTTGCTGGATTTAGCCGTACCCGACCAAGCGTAGTAGAGCAGGTAGAAGTCTTCGCCTGCGGTGTTAGGTCCAGTACGTTTGATCCAAACAGACATGGTATCGGGACGATGAGTGAAATTGATACCGCCAGATGTACCTGCAGTAGCGGTACCAGTACTTAGACCCTCTAAGTAGGTCCAAGGTTTACCCAATGAGAAATAGCCAGGCGAAGTCTCGGTGATACCCATAGCACCGACTTCAGTGTCTTGTACCATCATGGAATACTGACCTGTGTGTCCGCCTTCTTGATGTGCAAAATTGAAATTAAAGCCTACCTGAGATACATTGCTGGCATACCAACTTTTAGGCTGGATATTGCCATCAAACTTCTCACCCGACCAGTCTTCAAAACCAGGGTTGGGTACTTGTTGTGCTGTTATTGTGTTAGCGATGCAGCACAACATCGCTAAAAGTACTACAGAGTAGATTTTCTTCATAAATTATGTTGTTTGTCAATATTTCTATGTAAAATGTTTATATTTTTAAGATTTATACAATGAAAATAGCCCATATAAATCCAAAATACGATGCAAAATTAATATAAGTATTTGGAATATGCAAATTTTCTCGCGCGAGTATACGCGTTTTATTAAGGATAGATACTTTTTTCCAAAGAAAAGGAATAAAAAAAGAAGAAGTGGTAACTCCTTCTTTGAATAAAATTAGGGATATGTATTTAGGCGTGTTTCTGTTCAAACACTCCGTTGCTTACTTGAAATACGGAAGCAATGTCCGTCATTTGTTGGAGCATTGTGGTCAGATGTTGGCGATCGGTATCGGTGATGAATATCTGTCCAAAGCGGTCGCTACTGACTAATTGGATAATGCGTTCTACGCGCTCGCTATCCAATTTGTCGAAGATATCATCTAATAGCAAAATGGGTTTGCCGAGGAAAATGGCTTGTCCCAGTTTCATGGCAAGGAGATAGGTTTTTTGTTGTCCTTGGCTGCCTACGCGTTTGAGTGGGTGTTCGCCCAAACGCATATCCAATTCATCTTTGTGAATACCTTGCGTGGTCCAGCCTACCGCCAAATCACGTGAGCGTGTTCTTGCAAATGACTCTTGCAAGTCGCGCTCTTGTAGTTGGGATACATATTGCAATGATACTTGTTCGTTTTCACCTGAAATAGCGGCGTACATTTCTTGAAAGGCAGGCACAAAACGCTGAATGAAATCTGTGCGTTGGTGGTAAATATACAACGCATGCTCAACCATTTGTAATTCAATCACTTCAAATAGTTCGTTAGGTGCTTGCGCAGGGTAGTCCTCGTATTGCTTGAGTAGGGCATTACGCTGTTTGAGTAGGGCATTATATTGCATTAAATGCTCTAAATAACATCGATCATATTGCGAGATTACACCATCCATAAATCGCCTGCGCTCATCGCTACCTTCGCTGATGAGTTCGCTATCTTGGGGCGATACCATTACCAACGGAATCAAACCGATGTGCTCAATCAAGCGTTTGTAGTCCTTTTTTCCTCGCCGAAATTGCTTTTTTACGCCGCGTTTGATGCCACAAGAGATACTTTCTAAATCCTCGGATGAATGTTCCCCAAAGTCGTATCGACCTTGAATCATTGCCATATCTTCGGTGTGCGTAATGTTTTGACTATCAATGGTGTTGTATGCAGATTTGGTGAAACTGAGGTAGTAGATGGCATCTAACAGATTGGTCTTGCCTTGACCATTAAGACCTACAAAACAATTCAATTTGTCCGAGAAACGAAGGCTCGCCTCACGGATATTTTTGTAGTTCAATATGTTCAACTCGCGCAATACCACTAATGATTACATATATAAATTGACATCTTCTGCTGTGATTGTATCGCCCGACAAGATAATCAGACGCTCAATCACATTGCGCAATTCACGGATATTGCCTGGCCAATCGTGCTGTTGCAAAGCCTGTATGGCTTCCTCGCTGATACTCTTGCTTTTCCAACCTTGTTCCGCGCAGATAAGTTGGATAAAGTGATTGACTAACAATGGGATATCTTCTTTTCTATCTTTCAAATCTGGTACATGAATAGGTATCACATTCAAACGATGATATAGGTCTTCGCGGAAGTTGCCTTTCTCAATTTCTTGTTTCAGATTCTTATTGGTGGCAGCCAATACACGCACATTTACTTTGATGGTCTTGTCGCTACCTACGCGCGTGATTTCGTTCTCTTGCAATGCACGCAACACTTTGGTTTGTGCCGACAGACTCATATCGCCAATTTCATCCAGGAATAATGTGCCTCCATCTGCTTGCTCAAACTTACCTGCACGATCTTTGACTGCGCCAGTAAAACTACCTTTAATATGTCCAAATAACTCACTTTCAATCAGTTCGCTTGGTATAGCGGCGCAGTTTACCTCCACCATTGGACCTTTGGCGCGTTGGCTATTCTCGTAGATAAGGTGTGCCACCACTTCTTTACCCGTACCATTGGAACCTGTAATCAACACACGCGCTTCCGTGGGTGCTACCTTATCTATTATTGCGCGTACGCGCTCGATGGCGGCACTCTCGCCAATCATTTGATTGCGTTTGCCCACTTTCTTGCGCAGCACTTTGGTCTCTTGTACCAATGATTTGTGGTCAAGAGCATGCTTAGTGGTCAATAGTAATCGGTTGAGATCCAATGGCTTTTGTATAAAATCGAAGGCACCACCTTTCAATGCCTCTACTGCGGTATCTACCGAGCCGTGCCCCGTGATAACCACCACAGGCACTTCCTCGCCATTCTGCTGTGCTATACCCTCACGGTATTTAGCCAAGAACTCCATACCATCCATCTCGGGCATCTTGATGTCGGTGAATACGAGATCATATGCACCCGTGAGTGCGCGATCTAAACCTGCACGACCATTTTCAGCTACATCAATAGTGTAACCCTCGAATTCTAAAATCTCTTTGAGCGTATTGCGAATAGCTCGCTCATCGTCTATGATAAGAATCTTAGCCATAATATTTGCGATTTTGGCGCAAAGGTACTGCTTTTTATGGAAAAAAACAAATTTTTTTTGTGTATATGAATAATTATTCGTACCTTTGTACGCTTTTTATTGGCGAATCATAACAAACTTTAATATTAACTAATTATTTTATGAAAAAATTTACATTATTTTTTAGTGCATTGCTCTTCAGTATGATGAGTTTTGCTGGCGTTGTTACCTTTGACGCAGATGTGGATAAAGGTAATGCGGGTACCGACTCCAACAATGCTGCCGCTTACACTATCACCAAAAGTGGTGTGACAGTTGAGGTGTCTTCAGGTATCCTCGGTACTTACAACAATGAGACACACTACCGTGTGTACAAAAACCAAACATTGACTGTCACCAGCACAGTAGGTAACATTACTTCTGTAGAGTTTACTTGCACCGCTAATGGTGATGCTAAGTATGGTCCTGGCTGCTTTACCGCTTCTACTGGTAATTACACCAATGACGGTGGTGCTGTAGGTACATGGACTGGATCTGCTACTGAGATTGTCTTTACTGCTTCTTCTAACCAAGTTCGTGCAACACAAGTGGTTGTAACTATCGATGGCGAAGTTAGTGGCGAGACTCCTGAGACTCCTGAGACTCCAGAGACTCCTGAGACTCCTGAGACTCCTGAAACTCCAGAAGGTGTGATTACTTGCGCTGAGGCTGTGGCTATCTGTGAGGCTACTGGTACTACTGCTACTGAAGAGACATACACAATTCGTGGTTATGTAACTGAAATCAAGTATTCCTATAGCGAGCAATATGGTACCGCAACCTTCTGGATTGCTGACACAAAAGATGGTGGAAGTGTACTCCAAGCGTATAGCTGTAAACCTGTAAATGAAGCTGATAAGGTGTTCGCTGTAGGCGCCTATGCAGAACTTGTAGGTAAATTGAAACAATACAATACAACTTGTGAGGTAGAAAAGGGTACTTATACCATTATTACACCTGCTGAGGGTGGCACAACTCCAGAGCAACCAGAGACCCCAGATGTAGAAACTGTAGGTAATGGTACTGCTGATAACCCTTACACTGTAGAGGATGTATTGGCTTTGAATAATACAAGTAAAGGTCCTCACTATGTGAAAGGTTATATTATCGGTCATGTAAACGGCGCTTCAATTCAAAGCGGTTTGGATACCGAGGCTCCATTTGAGCCTTCTACCAATAGCGATGGTTCTGTTGCAACACAAGGTACTAACATTATGATTGCTGCTACACCAGGTGAGACTACCAATATCGTTGCAGTTCAATTGCCTAAGGGCGACTTGCGTACAGCATTCAACTTGGTAGAGAATCCAGATATGCTCGGTAAAGAAGTGCTTATCTGCGGTAACTTGGAGAAATACTTCGGTGTAGCAGGTATCAAGTCTCCTACTTCTATTGAGGTAATCGGTGGCGACAATGGTGATGTAGTAAATGTGAAAGGCTTGCAATGGGCTGACGCTTACTACATGGAAGAGGATGGCGCTACTTATTGGGAGTTCCAATTGTATAATGTGGATGAGGCTACAGAGGAAATGATGGTGCCAATCGTACTCTTGGATGTAGAAGCTAAGAGCAAGACTGCATTGAATGGCACATATGATATGTTTGATGCGTTCTATGGCGACTCTATTGATGTTGATACATATGTTCTTTTTGGTATAGCAATGGATACTGAGACTGTCGGCACACTGACAATCAAGAAGGTGAACGAAGAAGGTGACTACTCATTCGTTGGTTCATTCGTAGGTGAGGATGGCAAGACATATAAGATTAATACTGTAGCTAATGTATATGCTGAAGATGATACTACAGGTGAAAAGATCGAACTCAAAGAGGAAGGCAATAATGATCCTGTAACTCCTCCAACTCCTCCAACTACTGATGGCGCTATCACATTTGACGCCGATGTGGACAAGGGTAATGCTGGTACCGATTCTAACAATGCGGCTGAATATACCGTTACTAAGGAGGGTATCACAATGACTGTTTCTTCAGGTATCCTGGGTACTTACAACAACGAAATGCACTACCGTATTTACAAGAACCAAACTCTTACCCTCTCCTCTACTGTAGGCGACATCGTGAAGGTTGAGTTTACTTGCACCGCTAATGGTGATGCTAAGTATGGTCCTGGCTGCTTTGTGGCTTCAACTGGCGATTATACCAATGAGGGTGGCGCAGTAGGTACATGGACTGGTTCTGCTGCTGAGATTGTATTTACTGCTTCTTCTAACCAAGTTCGTGCTACTCAAGTGGTTGTAACACTTGCTACTACTGGTACTGGTGTAGAGAATGTGGTGACTGTTGAAGTTCCTGTTAAGGTTATCGAGAATGGTCAATTGATGATTATTCGTGGCGAGAATGTTTACAATGTACTTGGTGCACAAGTCAAATAATGTAAATAAACAATAATCCAAAAGGGCTATCTAACTGCAGGTTAGGTAGCCCTTTTTGTTGAATGGCAAAATGAAACTTTGTTGGGAATTATGCCATAGGTATCTCTTTAAATCGTACTTGTTCGCGGCAGAAGAGGAACTCTATTGGGCAATAGCGAATACCCCTTTCGTTAGTGATGGGTTTGCCCCAAAACAGATAAGCATGTTGTCCTTTGCGAACGAATGCACCTTGTTCTTTCCACTCATCATAGGTGTGAAATTCTGCTTCTACAAGATTATAACATTCGCGAAGCAACTGATTGCAAGTAAATTTTGTGCGTCCTGCTGCTTTAGCTCTTTCCACCAATGTGTTGCTGATGGTGCGAAGGTGCAGACGGTAGTTTTGCATACGACTGGGTTGAATTTCTGTAATGTGGTTGGTGGAGGTGGTGAGTAAATTCACCTTGTTGTTGGTAGTTGTCATACGATTAAAATATTAAAAGTGAATATATCGGTTAATTTGTACAATCTTTAATCATCAATGATTAACAGTTAATATCTGCATCCAAATCAGAATGCTGTACATGTTGCTAAAAAACTCCTTTGCGTTAGTTTGCAAGTCTTTTTGGTTGAAGTTAAATTCCAGTTGCATAGTCTTGTCATTTTAATGGTTAGTACTTTGTTTTCGTTTTAGGGATTATGTTTTTTTATTCCCATTTTTGCCTTTTTTTTCGTTTGATGCTGCAAAGGTACTATAGTAGACTGCTAAAACTTGTCAGTATCTCCAATAAAAAACAAAAAAGTGCATTTTTTGCACTTTTTTTTTCTCTAAACTCCTAAATTTCTACCTTTCTATACTTCCAAACAGGACCTTCACTACCCGCTATGCAAGCGGTTACGGGTTCTTGACGGGTTCTTGACGGGGTAATAAGGTACTATCGCTGGCACTTCTAAAGCATATCCGTTAAGGATTGCAATACATTTCGTAGGCTTTTTGGGCTTCTTTGCGGAAGATGGCTACCAATTCCTCGGGTTCTCGTACCCGAATATCGGTGCCATGTGTTCGTAGTTCTTGGATAAAATCCAATGTGGGGGCAATATGGTATTCAAAGAGGGCATTGCCTTGAAACTTCCGCAACTCTTTTTGCGATTCATGCAAAGGCAGCAAACGCAGGAATTGTGCCGACTTTTCGGTAGCTTCAATCAGCACTTTGGTAGGTGTGGCATTACGAAATACGCCATAATAGGGGGCAAAGAATACTTTGGCATTAAACCCTTTGGGATATACAAAACTCTCGTTTGTTGGACGCATGATTTGCACACGATCAAGGGCATAGATGCGTGTCTCGGTAGGATGGGTGGATGGGCAACCTGCTACATACCAACGCTGTTTGAACACTTTCAAACAGTATGGTGCAAAACTTAGTTCGTATTGCTCTTGGCGATTGAAACTATGGTAGGTCATTTGCAATTGTGTGCGTTGGCGAATAGCATCCACAATCAGACTTAGATATTGTGTGCCTTCTGGAATATCTTCGTAGAGAATACACTCGTTCATTTCTTGTGCCTGGTCCATCATGGAGTGGACAGCCATAGCGTTGAGTAGCCATTTGCGGGTGAACCCACCTGAGATATCATCCTTATTTTCAATATAATAAATGTTTCCGCGGGCTTTGCTGCAACGGATTTCTACATCAAAGATATCTTGAATCTCCTCTTTGTAGCGGTGGAATTTGCGCTCAGGAAAGACTGACTCGTGGTTATCGTTGTAGCGACAATGTGCCCAACGGCGATTAATGTCCTCGCGGGTAAGATTGCCCGAAGCAATCGTATCAATCAGCCAAAAATAAACATTTACTTGATGTGCTGCCATGTTTTTGTAGAAGTAAAAAGAGTTCTAAAAGTTTTAAAGGTTTCAAAGTTCAAGGTTTGAAGATTAGCATTTCGCAGTGTTTGCAGTCGAACTCCAAGGAGAGGATAGTACCATTTTGCAAACGAAGGTAGCGTGGTTCGTTGGCCATGGGATTGATTTTCCTACAGTGACCTAACTCGTTGAGTATGCAATACTTGCAGGTCATTAGTGGTGTAGAGGGTGTGATTATATTTGTGTCAAATGTCTTCTCCATTGGTTGAGTTGGCTGATGGGTATAAAATATGGGAATGAGTCGGTGCATACCGTATCATGGTCAAAGACTTGAATCTCTTTGGCAATGAAATCCGTATCTCCTAATTTGCTAAGTTGCTGAATGATAGTTTGTAAGGCGCGTTCAGGGTTGCTGGCCTCTTGGTGTTCTATCTCAAAAAAGGTACTTTTCTCCCCGATTGTTAAGCGATAGCCTTTTTCCTCTGCTGCAAAGCGTATCGCTACAGGTATTTTGCGTTCTGCCTTCAGTGAACGCAGAAACTCGTTGTCCAAATTGCGATATAGCGTCACGCCCAATATCCTATTGTCTATATCCGATACCCGGATGTTGGGATAAATCCAATCGCCTTCTATCTTATTGATGGCAAAGCCTTTATCTTCGTAGCAAATACCATCGCCATTGTGCAGCGTGATGCCATGCGCTAGTTCCACGCATATGGCATTGTGCTTGGTAGCAATCACTTTGCCAATCTTTTCGCCTGTGGATTTAGGCGTTTGCCAGTTTGCCATATTGGGGGTACGACCGTGCAAGAAATAGTCTGTTTGTCCACGGTGGAAGGTCTTTGCTGGGTTGGGAGTAAAGTCGTATTGATAGACAGATGGGGTAGATGCTTGCTGCAATGTAGTGTCGCTATCAATCAGTTGGTCAAGCAGTTGGCGGTAGTATGCCACAATGTTCGTAACATAATCGCGGTCTTTCAATCGTCCTTCAATCTTAAAGGTAGTTACACCTGCGTCTATCATTTCGGCAAGGTATAGGCTGCGGTCCATATCTTGCAGCGAGAGCAGATAGCGTTGATGGATAGGTTCACCATACATATCCACAATCTCGTTGCCATTTTTATCCAGCAGGTCATAGCGTTGGCGACAGAGTTGTGCACAGCACCCGCGATTGGCACTGCGATCCATGAGCACTTCCGACAGATAGCAACGCCCACTATAACTCACACAAAGTGCCCCATGTACAAAGGCTTCTAACTCAATTTTGAATTTTGAATTTTGAATTAAGAGTGCGTTATTGATTTCGCGGATTTGTTCGATGGATAGTTCGCGGGCAAGGACCACACGGCGGAAACCCAATTCTTGCAAACGAAGCACTTGCTCGGGGGTACGGTTGTCGCATTGCGTAGAGGCATGCAGGCGAATAGGTGGCAAATCGTAGTCCAATAGGTGCAGGTCTTGAATAATCAGTGCGTCCACCCCCACCTTATATAACTCGTGCGCGAGCGCACACGCGCGAGGGTATTCATCTGCGTGGAGTAGGGTGTTGAGCGTTACAAGTACCTGAACATCAAAACGATGGGCATACTTCACCAACTGCGCAATATCCTCTATCGAATTGCCTGCTGCTTGGCGTGCACCAAACATTGGCGCACCGATATACACCGCATCTGCACCTGCCTGAATGGCTGCTATGCCCACTTCCAAATCGCGAGCAGGAGCCAATAATGTTAATTTACAATTTGACAATTTACGATTTATTTACAATTGTGTGATTGGGTCATTTATCGTAGCATATTGCTGAGTTCGTACATCACAATACCTGCAGTGACGCTGACATTCAGCGAGTGTTTGGTGCCATATTGTGGAATCTCTATGCAACCGTCTGCTGCATCTACCACTTCTTGTTGTACGCCAAACACCTCGTGTCCCATAATAATAGCAGTCTTTTGATTCTGAGGTAGTTGCAGGTCATTGAGCATGGTTGCACCATGTGCTTGCTCAATGGCATAAACGGTGTAGCCATTTGCTTGCAATGCTTTTACAGCATCTAATGTCTGCTCAAAATACTGCCAATCCACCGTCAGTTCTGCGCCGAGGGCAGTCTTATGAATCTCGTTATTGGGCGGACAGCAACATATACCGCAGAGCCATACACCTTGCAGACAGAAGGCATCAGCAGTGCGGAACACCGCACCGATATTATGTTGGCTGCGCACATTATCCAATACCACAATCAGTGGCACTTTTTCTGCTTCGTGAAATGCCTCGGGGCTGAGGCGATTCATCTCTTGTATAGTGGTTTTCTGCATAACTTATTCTTTGGTGAAAATAAATGGCAAACAAATGGTAATCAATTGCTTGTCTGGTTCGATATTAATGATAAAATCCTCGTGCAGTGGAATCAGTTGGCTGTGGTTAAGGGTAACGAGGGTGTTGATAGTTGTTTCATCCACATCGGTGATTGTACCCAATTCCCCTTGGTCGGTGTCCAGTACGCGATAGCCTAACAGGCTCTGCCAAGTGGGCATAATCTCATCTTCCTCGCTGATGTCGGATTTGAGCATATAGGCTTGGTGTCCAATGAGTTGCTGTGCAGTCTGCTCATCGGTTATGCGGTCCAGTTGGAATATCAGCGAGGCGCTTCCCTTACCTCGCCAGTCCAATACGCGGAAGGGCACAAGGATATTGTCAATACTGAGAATCAGGAATGTCGCATCGGCGTTGTCCCAATACTCGTTGTCCATGAGGCATTGAATCTCACCGCGTTTGCCATGTGTGCGAGTAATACGACCAATGGCTATTACTTGTTCGTTGGTTATCATTGTATTTGTTCGATTTTCTGTAGTGCTACATACACGATATATGCCTCCACCGTATAGCCCATTCGTTCAAGTAGTACGATATATTTGCGCAGTTGGTTTAAATATGTTTCTGTGTGCTCCTGTCCAAACTTATAGTCAATGATAGTAGCATAGCTACCGCTAATCATCACACGGTCAGGGCGTTGGGTTTTACCCGTGGTGGATAGTATATCGTGTTCGTTGAGTATTCTGTCGGTGTTGTTGAACCAATGATCTTTTCCCTCGCGTTGTAGGAGTTGTTGCAGTTGCTCCAACTGCTTTTGCATGGTGATTTGTTGCGCAGATGTGATACGCCCCATTGCCACCATGCGTTCCAAAGCCGTTTCTGCATCTTGCCAAGTGTGAATCGCAGCCAACCATTCGTGCATGAGTATGCCCAAATCAACGGTTTCCAACGATGTGTCTTCGCTGAAGTCATCTTCAGCTCGGCTGCGGAGTGTCAGGCGTTTGCCGATAGGCGAGGATATGTAATGGGCCTCGCGTGTTTCGGGTTTCTTTTCGTTGTTCTTTTCTTTATCTTCCTCCTCTGAAGTCGTACAGAGATTAGCATCCGCTTTTGTATAGGTATATACATTTTCCTCGCATTGCAGCAACGAGTTCTCTTGATCAATCATTTTGTCGTATATGTAGGACAGCAGATGACCGATTGTGCTGATTTGTGGCTTGTTGCCCTTGGTGGTCGTGTACATTTGTCCATAGGCGTAGAGACGCAACTTTGGACGGGTGAAGGCAACATAGGTAAGGTTGAGATTATCAGTATATTGTGAGATAATCTCGTTAATGTATTCTTGTCGAAAATGTGTTTTGAGCAGTTTAGATGTTAGTGGAACAGCCACCAGTGGCATTTGGTTGAAAGGGGCTTGTTGGGGCTGACACCAAAATATCTCACCAATAAATGTCCGCTGAATATCCCAATTTAGGAATGGCAACATTACCACATCGTATTCCAAGCCTTTTGAACTATGAATGGTTAATATGCGTATTGCATTGACAACGGGCGAGGATGGGATGGTGACTTTATCCGATTTCTTTTCCCAGTATTCGAGGAAGGTTTGTAGGTCGGATACGCGTTTTTGCGTAAACTGATACACTTGGTCTTGGAATGCAGTCAAATAGGGCAATGCTCCCGCTTGTTTTTCCAGTTCGAGGGTAGTAATCAGTTGTTGTACCGACTCATAGAGGGGTAGCGCAAAGGCTTTGCGGATGGATGCTTGCTGTTTGTCGGAAAATGGTGCATGCAGGTTATTGATGAGTTGTTGCACCACTTCGTTGTTGGGTTGTATGTGGCGTTGCATGAGTGCCACCAACAACTGTACAGCGGGGTGCGATTGCACCCGCATACCCTCTGCCGACTCCACGGGATAGCCTTTTTCTATCAAGCAACGCGCCAACAATTCTGCATCGCCACCTGTCCGAACCAATAGGGCTATCTGTTTCCACTGAAATCCTTCTTGTTTGAGTGCTTGCAACTGCTTGTCAATGGCTGCTAAAGTCTGTTCTGTTAAATCTTCATGTTCAGCATCAAAGAATTGGAGTTGGAAGTATCCCGTGAATTTTTTTTGTGCTTCTTGATGGATAGCATTGTAATCGTATATGGACATTGCCATATCTGCCAATGGTGTTTCAGCGTTCCAACCTTCTTGTTTGAAGTGTTCTGCTACCCATTTAGCATATTGCAGAATCAGTTGCTCGTTTTCCTTTATCAGTAGCGGTGCGCTTCGCCAATTGTCCTCCATTGGTGGTTGTTGTACATAGGGAAATTCGCTATGTACGCCGTTGAGTAGTTTCCAGTCGGAATTGCGCCAGCGATATATGCTTTGTTTCACATCGCCAACTATCAGATTATCACAACCTTTGCTTTCTGATTCATTAATGAGTGGGTAGAAGTTCTGCCATTGCAGTGCGCTGGTATCTTGAAACTCATCAATCATAAAATGGTGTAGGTATTGCCCCATGCGTTCGTAGATGAACGGTGCTTCTTGGCCATCAATCACATCATGGATGAGCATATTTACATCTGAGATAGGTACGCGTCCTATCTGACGGTTGGTGGCTTCTACTTGCGTGGCTACATCTTGCAGTAGTCCCACGGTGTAGAGATATTTAGAAATGGCTATAGCTGTTTGATAATCAGTGGATTGTTGGTCGAATAGCGTGACCATTTGTTGGTAAAGGGGGCGCAGGTGGGTTTCGTAGAGCGAGGTGATATCGGCTTGTTGTGCTTTGGTGGTTTTGCTCTTGACATATAGCGTTTCTGGCTTATCGAGCACTTTCACGAATGTGCTACCCAATCCCTTCTCGGTGATTTCTTGACAGGGTTTGGTAAAGGCTAATATCGCTTTGCTATTGATACCTTCCACATGCTCAATCAATGGCAGGGCCTGTTGTTGGATTGCAATCACTTGCTTTTCAAATCCTTTGATTATGTGCGATAATACAGATTGATATTGCCTTATGTTCTGTTTGTTAGAAAAGAAATCTTGCAGTTTACCGATATGGCGTTTCACATTTTCTTTGTTGAGTTGCTTCGAAAAATTGCTAATGCCACGATGTAGGTTCCCGCTGGCATTCTCATCTAAGTTATGTTGGGCAAACTCGGTTATCCATGAGATAATCTCTTGGTTATCGGTTTGTTGTAATCGGATAAGGCGGAAAATGTCGTCCACTGCTTGTTGCACTACTTCATCGCCATCCAATGCAATATCATAGGTGGTGGATAGCCCTAAATCCATAGCAAAAGTGCGTACCACTTGCTGAAAAAAGCCATCAATGGTAGATACGGAAAAGTGGTTGTAGTCTTTGAGTATAGCAATCAGCAACTCTCTGGCTTGTTTTTGCAGGGTTACATTATCCAAGTGGAATTGTTTGGATAAATCTTTGTAGAATGGTGATTCTGTAGGAGTTGAGGATAGAGTGTATAATGCTTTCAGTATGCGCTCTTTCATTTCGGCTGTGGCTTTTTTTGTGAAGGTAACAGCCAATATGCGGCTATGTGGCATCATGTGGTCGTGATGCTTTTGGTATTGTCGAAAAAGCATCAGTAGGTATTCTCGGGTGAGGGTATGTGTTTTTCCGCTACCTGCGGAAGCCTTGTAGATGCTGAGCATTATATCTTGATTTTATCGGGTGGATAAGCGGTGGATAAGCGGTAGATAAGTGGTTAGTTGCTTATGTGTAGTTGCAGACCTGTAGGCGTATAGCGAGGTGACGCGTAGTATCGTTTTAGCGATTCTTTGGTCACGCCTTGGGTGGGGTTGCCAAAGCCATAACTGATATCGTATTGTTCGCCACATAGTTGGCATACGGCATATAGTCCGTCAATAGTCAGAGGCTTGTTGCGTTGTACGCAATAGGGGCAGCAGAGATCGGCTGCGTGATAGTGATTGTCCATACCCACCCATACGAGCAATCCTGCATAGCCGAGATATTGTTCCAAAAACTGCTTTTCGGTGATGGTCATTGTTTGGAAACCGTTTTCCACTACGAAGTGTGGGTGTTCGCGTGTGACATATAGGGTGTAGTTCACGGGCATATTTGGCACGGAACTTCTACGGTTCACATCCTCGCAGGCGGAGAATGTGAGCAACAGAATAATGACTAACCCAATGTGTTTCATTAGTTCACGCTATGCAGATAGACGCGGAATCGCAATGTGGAGTAGGGTGGGATAAAACTCTCGGTGCCTTCGTTGCCTGCACCTGCTTGACCATAGCCCAAGTTGTAGGGAATATAGAACTCGTATTTGCCAAATTGGTTCATTTTCTTTAGTCCTTCGGCGAATCCAGATACTACACTACTTACTTGCATTACGGCTTTTTCTGCAGAGTCGAACACATAGTCGTTGATTAACTGACCTGTGTAGTCAATGGTGACGATTTTAGCGTCATCAGGTCGTGCGCTTTTATCCCAGCCTGGGTCAATGCACTTGTATTGCAATCCCGTGGGGGTAGTGATTACCCCTTCTTTTTGTGCGTTTTGAATAAGCCACATTTCGTTTTGCACTTTCCAATCTAACCAATTGTCTCGTTTGCAGCCTGTTGCCAGCACTACCAGCAATATCAGGCTTAGTATTTTTGTTGTTTTCATATTCTTTTGTTGTTTTTTGGTTGCCGGCTACCGGCTTCCGGTGTCCTATTATTGCCGGCTTCCGGCTTCCGGACACCCATTATTACTGCGCTAACCACAAACTGGGGTTGAGGATAGTGCGGTCTTTGTATATTTGGAAATACAATTCCGTTTTGTTGTCATCGCTGGTGTTGGTGACAATCTCGCCGATTAGTTGTTTGGCTACGAGTTTGTCGCCTTGTTTTACATGCAGTTGTTTCAATGGCGAATACACGCTTCGGTAGTTACCATGTTGCACGATTACTGCGTAGTAATCACCCACTTTTGCGCAACTGGTCACTTCCCCTTCGTAGATAGAGCGAGCGCTGGCACCGCTGACGGTTTGCAGGTATAGTCCTTTGTTGTTCACGGTCACATGTTCGTGGATAGGGTGTTGGTGTTTGCCGAAGTGTCCGCTGATAAATCCTTTTTCCACAGGCCATGGCAATCGTCCTTGGTTGGCTTCGAACCCGCCTGCGATGAGTTGTTGTTCTTTGGTGAGGGTAGTGGTTGTGCGTACTTGCTTGGCAATGAGTTCTTCGATTTGTTTGTTGAGTGCATCCACTTTCTTTTGTTGTTCTTTTTGTTTGGCGAGTAGGTCTTTTTCTTGTTTTTTGAGCGATTTCAGCATGTCTTTTTGTTTGCGTTCATCGCGCGACAATTTGTCTTGTTCGCGTTTTTGTGATTGCAGTGCTGTTGAACGATTGGTTTTGCGTTCTTCGAGCAGCGAGTTTTGTATGTCTATCTGCGCTTGTATGGATTCTATTTTCTTCACTTGCTCTTTGCGGTAGGCAGCAAACTGCTGCATGTATTGCACGCGGCGCACCAATTGTTGGAAGTTGTTGGCAGAGAGTAGGAATAGTAATGGCGACTGTTGCATGTCGGCATAGTGTGTCTCACGAACGAGGCGAGCATAGTCTTCTTTGCAGGCCTCCAATTCTTTTTGCAGTTCCGAGCGTTTTTGGCGCAGGGTACCCATCTCGCCGTTTAGTGCGTTGATTTCGCCTTGGATATTGCGGATGAGTTTCTTGCGTGTTTTGATGTCGTTGTTGAGCAGACTGAGTTTGTTCTCAGTGGCAGTCTCGTTTTGTTTGGTCTGTTTGAGCATTTTGGCTGTTTCTGCCAATTGTTCTTGCAGTTCCTGTTGTTGGCGTTGCAGTTCTTTCACATTTTGTGCGGTGACTGGCAATGCCAGTAGGCAACATAGTATGTAGATGATATATCTCATAATTCTTAGTTAATAATTCAAAATTATAATGGTAATATCTCTCTCAGGGTTACTCGTTTATATTTATTGGTTTTTGTGCGTGTGGGTGCTTGCAGGGTGTTTTGTTCTCGGTTTGAGAATGTGCATGCCAATTTTAACTGATGGTTGCCCGAACGAAACTCCATGCATATGGGTTCTTGTTTTTTTTGTATGGGGCGTGACAAGAACTCTTGAATCTGCTTGTAGGATAGGTTGGTGTTCAGTGTGTTTTGTATGTCGGTATAGGTGAGTGCCACATATTGGCGATTCATCTTGTCGAATATCCAAAGGCTATCGGGTGTGGCCTCCATGCGCACCATTTCTATGCCCAGCATTGGTTGCACTGATACTACTGCCAATTCGTTGCGCCATATCCGCACCTGACTACTCATGTTGTATTGGTGTTGGTCGTATTGCAAGGTGACTTGTGCGCGTTGTGATAGGGTTTGATAGCGTGTTGTAGCGCGGCGACTAACCGAACAAGATGAAGCGACTATCATGGTGATAATCAGCATAATGGGTATGATTAGTCGTCTTATTGGCATTTTTTCTTGATTTCGTTGTAATGTTGTTTTATTTCTTTATCTACTTCTTCTTTGCTATTTTCTATGGCGCGTTTTATGTAGAATAGTGCTGACTGGCAGTCGCCGAGCAGGTACATAATCCATCCGTAGGTATCTAAGTAGATGGGGTTTGTAGGTTCGCGCATAATGGTGGTGCGTGATAGTTGTTCGGCGCGTAATAGGTCTTTGTGTAGTAGGCATAGGTTCCATGCCAGGTTGTTCATTACGAGGATGTTGCGCGAATCCATACGGAGAACGGCCTCGTAGGCAGGAATCATCTTTTCGGGTGGTTGTTGTGTTTGTTCGTATAGTTGCATACGGAACACTTGGAATTGATAGTTATCGGGGTCGATATCCAAGTATCGTTCTATTTCGTAGATGGCTTGTTTGTTGTTGCGCATCATGGCGTTGAGGCGATAGCGTTGCATGGCGCTCATAGCATCATATCCATTGATGGAGTCCAAGCAATCTTGTATGGCTAATGCTTCGCGATACTGTTTGAGCACGATATGTGCTTTTTGCAGAATTTCGTGTAGTTCAGCGTTTTGGGTATCTTCTTTGGCGAGTGTTGTTAGTTCTTTTACGGCTTGTTGTTGCAGTTTTTTGTCATCGTTTTTGAGCAGTAATACGAGGTAGTTGTACCAATGCTCTTTTGGATCCAGTTCGTAGGCACGGCGGAAGTAATGGCTCATTGTTTCTGGTTGGTTTTCTGCTTGAGCATACAATCCCAGATAATTATTGATGGTCGCGTTATTGGGGTTCAGGGCATAGCAAAACTCTACGATAGGTTTGGCTTCTTCTATTTGTTGTAGTTGTATGAGCCGTTCTGCTTCGTAGAAGTAGTAAAGGAATTGTCGTTGTTGTTCTTGGCTTAGTGTGTCGGTAGGTTGTTTTTTGACTTGTGCCTGTACGCTTATAGGCATTGCTCCAACAAGCAATCCCCACATGATTAACCATATTCCTAATGCTCTAAACATTAAACTCTAAACTACTGCACTCCACTATGTCCAAAACCGCCTGCACCGCGTTCTGTCTCGCCCAGTATTTCCACTTCGATTAGTTCGGGTTGCTCGTGTTTGGCGATGACCATTTGGCAGATACGCTCGCCGGGTTCTATTGTTTGTGCCTCGTTGCTGAGGTTGATGAGTATTACGCCAATCTCGCCGCGATAATCTGCATCTATTGTGCCAGGTGTGTTCAGTACGGTCAAACCGCGTTTCAATGCCAAACCGCTACGAGGACGGATTTGTGCCTCGTAGCCTACGGGCAATTCGATATACAAACCTGTAGACAACAATTTGCGCTCCAGTGGCTGCAAGGTTACTGACTCTGCCAAGTGGCAACGAATATCCATTCCGGCTGCTTGCGCGCTTTCATAGCGTGGCAGTGGATTATTACTCTTATTTATAATCTTGATTTCCATATATTCCGTGCCTTTAAACTTTAAACTAAAATCTCTTCTTTACCAGTACTTTGAGTCCATCTTCCACGATTCGCACATGCAACTCTGCGGGCATAGTGATTGGTGTGCCATCAATATGTGCCACTCCTTCGCTCTCGCGGGTCAGAGTCAATTCTTTGGTGCGGAGGGTGTTCATGTGCAACATATCATCGATATTTTTTGTAAAGAGGCTCAACGCCAATCCGGGGGCAATTACCATAGGGAACTTGCTCACGATGGCTACATCCAGCCATCCGTCTTGTATGCTGGCTTTTGGTGCTATATATGCGTCATATCCCCATTGACCAGCGTTGGCGAAATTAATGAGGAAGGCAGTGGTTGTTTGGTCTATGCCTTCGCCTTGTAGGTGGTAGTTCTCTGGTTTGTATTGGAATAGGTCTTTGAATATGCTTTGTACATATCCTTTTAATCCTCTTTCGCTATCCGAAAATTTCTCGGCTACTACAGCATCGAATCCTACTCCGCAAGTGGAGAAGAAGGGTTTATCGTTTACGAGTCCATAGTCCACGAAGATAGGTTCGCTGCTGTTGAGCATTTCTATGGCGCGGTTCATGCGTGTAGATATGTCGAGGTGTCGAGCAAAACCGTTACCGCTGCCGTTGGGAACGATACCGAGTGCGGTATTGGTGCCAATGAGTCCACTTGCCACTTCGTTAATGGTGCCATCACCGCCTACTGCTACTACAGCGTAGTATTCTTGCATGGCGAATTGCCCAGCGAGTTGGGTGGCGTGTCCAGCGTATTCGGTTACGACTACGGTGGGTGCAAACTGTTGAGGGTCAAGCAGTTCGCGTATTAGTTTCGCCACGCGGTTTTTGGTTTTTGTACCCGCGGTAGGGTTTACGATGAATGCTATATTTTTCATATTGTCGTTGTTGCTACTGGTTGTTGTCAACTATATTGTAGTACACTTTACTCCAAATTATCGCGCAAAGGTACAAAAAAATACACACAAAAGCAAGAAAAACGAGCAAAAAAGTTACTTTTGCTCGTTTTTCTTGCTTTGGGGCTGCGTCAGTGAATTATGGCTTCACCTCGAGTATTTCGCCATATCCAGTGCCTTCGGAGTTAATAGCATATGCACGGACATAGTAGGTAGTACCTGCTTGTAGCTCTGTAATGGTGCAATTATAGGCACCGATGCCGACATCATTGGTTACCTTGCTATCACTGGTGGTTGGTGTTGCATTGGTGCTATAGCATACGCCACGCTCAAAGACCGTATATCCACCATCGGATACTACTGTACCCATCATTGCGATGCTGGTGGTAGAAGCGCGTTGTGCTGATACTGTTTGCACAACTGGGATATTGGTTAGGGTGTTGAAAGTAACCTCGTTGCCATACGCCGTACCATTCTTATTGGTTACATATGCACGGGCATAATAGGTGGTATGTGGGCGTAGGTCAGTCAGCGAGCACTCGAATGATGGGGCTACGCTATGCGATATAAACATATCGGCAACTGTTGGATTAGGTGAGAAACTATAGCATATACCACAATCGGTGATGGCCTCGCCACCATCGGAGGTATAACCGCCACTAACTACCGCTGAATATGAAGTGATTAGTCCAGATATAACCTCATCGGTATATACTTCTGGCGCGGACTTGGTGGTGAATGTCACTTGCTGACCGTAGGCAGTACCATTGGCATTGGTGGCAAAGGCACGGGCATAGTACACTGTTTGTGGAGTAAGCCCTGTGAGTTCGCAGGTGAAAGAACCGATGTTTTTACCGCGTTCTACTTTGCTATCGTTGATAGTAGGGTTCTCGGTGGTGCTATAGCATATACCGCGCGTGGTGACATCGTAGCCATTGTCCTTAAGCACCTCACCGCCTACCATAGCAGAGAACATACTTATTTGTGTAGGTTCGGAAGTGATAACTTCAGGGCGCGTGGTTAGGATAATCGTGCTGAGGTTGCTAATGATCATTTCAGAATAGCGGTTACGGGCAACATAGCGGACATAATAGATAACCTCCTCTTGCAAGTCGGATGTCTGTGCGCTATAACTGCCATCGGCTTGTAATGTCATAGGTAGAATGATAAAATCCGTAGAGAAGTCTTGTGTCTGCGACAAATGCGCTTCAACTGTCTCGATAGTGGCATCCGTCAGCAGTAGGCATTGAATGGTGGCAGTAGGATACTCTGTGGTCAGTTGCTCGCTTTCAATAGCCAGTGTGCATACTACCACATCCTCGTTGCGCTCGCATGCCACAAAGCAAAGGCAGAGCACCATGATTAAAACATGTATGTATGATAAAATCTTCTTCATAATTTGTTCTCCTTCCTAATTAAAACATCCAACCTATACCTGCTTCAATTTCCATGTATTTGAACTCAATCGTGCTGACACCTGCTTTCAGAGTAAAGCCGTGGACACTACCTATCACACCTGCAGCAGCACTAACGCCACGAGCGGAGGTAGGACCGTATTCTACCCAGTTGCCCGTATTGAGTTGCCATGCGTGTTGATACACACCATATCCTGCACCAATATAGAAACCAAAGGTGTCGAAATAGTGGTTGGGTTTGATACTCAACTCCAATATATCAACCACAAAGCCTGCATTGACATGCCATGTGGCGGAGGAGGTGTTGCCTTCGGGATTATAGAAAGGCATGATACCATCAATTACACCACCCTTGTCGCATGTCGCGATGGTAGATACTGGGGTGTGGAAATCGGAGCGTGCATCTACGAACCAACCCAATCCATCGTATGTTTGACCGAGCATGAGACCATAACTGAGTTGAGGCACGAGCGAGTAGCCTGCCTGCGCCAAGATGAAGGTCTTCATTACCATACGATCATCGGGATTCATGATAGGAACAATTGTGGTGAGCTTGCCATCGTAGATGGTGAGGGTGTCTAAATAGTCGTAGTAGCGAGGCTTGCGCAACAATACTTCGTATTTGCCACTATCCAACGGAAGACTATCTACAGGTACGAGCAAGGTGTGTTTCCATTGTGTTTCAAGATTGGTGATACGCAAATGTTCTGGCTCTTGCTCAAGGGTAGCGGGATTTTTGACGGTCAACCAACCATTGGTAGGGAGCAGGTTGATGACTTTCTTGCGCTCGTTGCTGGAGACATTGATGGTACCTTCTTCGGAGTGGTACTTATCGGCATACACGGTATAGAAATACTTGCCTTCGTTGAGTTCGAGCGATACATGACCATCGGTGAGGGAAAGGGGGTGCTTTTCACCATTGCGTACAATCTCCACTTGGGCATGTGCAGGGGTGACCTCAAAAGTGAATAACTGTTTGCGGATGACTTGTTTCTCCTCGTGTTGCATATTCTCCTCTGGAATATAGTGTACACTACCGCGATAGACCTTATCGGCAGTCAAGCGCGCATTCTCCATTAACATCTGCTCTTTGCAACCATCGCCACATGTCATAAAAATATAACGAGCACGCGCAGGGATAAGGAACCATATCTCGTTAGGAGCGTCACGATATACATCTTGCACTACGGTATGACGGCCCATATCAATACGAAGTAACTCTTTAGCTGCTTTAACTTCGGAGGCATTACCCTCTAACTGTACTTGGAAGAGTACAAAAGGGAAAGAACCGTCCAATTTCTTGTGTTTGCCAAACTCGTTTTTGTACGATGTTAGGACAGAAGCGAATGGCACTTCTTGGAACTCTTGGGTAAGCATCAACTGCTGTGCCCACGAGGGGAATGCCCACAAGGATAGCAAGCAGAGGATGATGAATCGAGTAAAATGTTTCATTGTTGTATTGTTTTTAATATTGTTATTTGTCTATTGTGATTAATTGTCCCATGGTGGTATATACTTTGCCCTCGCGAAGGATGAGGATTTGGTCCTCGCGTAGGATCTTTTGGCAATTGGATATTGGCAATGGGCTATTGGTATTGTCTATGAAGAACTCGCGCCAATACTCCGCCTCGCGGTATGCTTGCTCGCTACCCGCTGGCACAAGTACTGAGATGGAGCGACTGACACCATCAAAAGTATTTTCATATACCGTTGGAGGAGTAGTAGCCTCTACCGTCATTCGCCATACATTGATACAACCTGCAAAGGCATAATTGCCAATCTCTGTAACCGTAGCAGGGATAACTATCTCCGAAAGGTTGCGACCGCCTTCTATCATACTCTCAGGGATATTCTCTATGTACTGTGGGAAATATAAGGTAGAGAGTAGATAACTATTGCTCAATGCGCCATAAGGCAAGGTGGTGTTGGTCGCGTTGGTGAGGTCAAGTACCTCCAAAGCCGTAGCGTTCTGAGCGATATACTTTATGGCTTGGTTGGTAAGGAAGCCATCGGTGACCTCAATATAGCGCGCTTTGTGTGGTACGCCATAGCGTTTCTCTAAAGCCTTGTCCGCATTGGTGCAATGCCACAGGGCAGCAGGCGCAATGACGGTATCAAGGTGCACGCAACCAATGAGCGGATGCACGGTTTGGTTGTTAATAGCAATAGGGTTGCCCTCGTAGATAATGGTGTGGAGATTATTGCAAGCCTCGAATACTTGTTCGCCAAGTTCCGTGACAGAAGCAGGGATAGTGATTGACTGCAATCCTGTCCATGAGAATGCACCATCGCCAATGCTGGTGACACTGCTTGGAATGTCAATATGAGTGAGGTTGGCACAGTCTGCAAATGCCACATTGCCAATGTGGGTGATCTCGTTAGAAAGGATTACTTGGCGAACGCGTGATGGATACCAGGATTCGGCACGATAGGAGAGTTGTTCTGGGTTGTCGTACATGGCACCAGAACCAGTGATAGTCAATGTACCGTTGCTATAGCCCCAAGACAGATTTGCTCCACACTTGTTGGCTGCTTCTACGGTTAAATTTAGTATATATATTACACTATCACATGCTGAGTTCGCTGCAAATGGAACAGCATCTGTGTATTCACCAGATGAAGGGCAATACTGTCCTCTCCATATAAAAGGCAAGTCTGCATGAGCTATCATTGTGTCGATGTGAATGGTAATGGCTTGAGGCAATACCGTTAAATGCAATGTGATTATGCTATCACAACCGTTTGCTGCCTCTGTAGTGTAGGTATAATTACCACTTTGAGCTAATGTTTTGCCATTCCAATCAAATGTTTCTCCGTAACAAATGGTTACAAATTGTTGGGTGCGAATAGTAGGAGTAATGGTCAAATATAGTACATTGAGAATATTAATATTTGTTTCTCCGTATTTTTCGGTATATTCATATCGACCTCCAGCAGTAATACTTTGCCCGTGCCATTCGTAAGGCAATGCGCTTTCGCAGATGGTATCATATTCTGATTTCACATCCTCGACATCTACAACTGTTAAATTCAATATATGAATCATACTATCGCAATCATAGTGCGTATATGGCATGAAGATAGAGTCAAGGGTTGTTTCGTAATATCTTTTGCCATTCTTATTCCAAACAAATGGAGTTTGCGTTTTGTTGATAGTTTCATATTGTATCTCCTCCTGTGCTTTAGGCATAACACTAAGATGCAATGTGGCAACGCTGTCGCAACCATTAATGTTAGAAAGAGTTACACTATACTCGCCTGCGGCTGAGTATGTTTGACTGTTCCAAGTGTATGTTTCGCCGTAGCAGATAGTGGCGGATTCTGTTTTGCCTATTTCGGAGTGGTTAATGGTCAGATGGAGAGTTACAATACTATCGCAACCATTGGCAGCAGTGATGGTGTATGTATAGTCACCGCTTTGGGTGTAGGTTTGTCCATTCCATGTGTAGGAATCGCAGGCGGTGTGATTAACCTCTTTATGCTTTGCTTTGTTAATGGTCAAATGGAGAGTTACAATACTATCGCAACCATTAGCAGCAGTGGTGGTGTATGTATAGTCACCGCTTTGGGTGTAGGTTTGTCCATTCCATGTGTAGGAATCGCAGGCGGTGTGATTCACCTCTTTATGCTTTGCTTTGTTAATGGTCAAATGCAATGTCACAATACTATCGCAACCATTGGCAGCAGTGATGGTGTATGTATAGTCACCGCTTTGGGTGTAGGTTTGCCCATTCCATGAGTAGGAATCGCAGGCAGTGTGATTCACCTCTTTATGCTTTGCTTTGTTAATGGTCAAATGCAATGTTACAATACTATCGCAACCATTGGCAGCGGTGGTTGTGTAAGTGTAGTCGCCACTGGTTGTATAAGTTTTACCATTCCATGCGTATGAGTCACAGGCGCTAATATATTCTTCTGTATATATGTCTTCACAAGAAATTTCTGGTGTTGGCAACTTTCCAGAGATAGTGATGTCAGCAATGAAATTTATGAAAGAGTTGTAAACGGTACCTTGGGCAGTAACACTCCCGTTAGAAGCAAATATCGTAAGGGTACCCTCGCCGAAAGCTAACCATGGATCATTATCGCCCATACCACCAATAGTTACGGTTGATAATATCTCGAATGGCTCTTTTACATCTGGATAGTAGACTGGAACTTCAACTAATACTGGGTAAGTCACACCATCATCCATGAATGTCCAATCTGCACGCATTTCTAATGCATATTCATAGGTATTACCAGAGAGAACTATAGTGTCAATGGCAACTATAGCATCAGCAATTTCAATTACAATATGTGGAGTATGTGGAGCAGCCGACATGGTGAGTTGCAACTCGTAGAGTTCACCGTTGAAATCTACATGCAATACAGCCTTAGCAGCAGGAGCATTTACATCGAGATCATATACATAACCATCGATAAAGATAGCCTCTTGTCTCAAGATCTCTATTGCACTTTCCTTAGATAATGTGAATGTTCCATCACCATTGTCTTGATCAATAGCAAGGAGTACTTCAATGTCGTAGGTTGTACTTGGACCACCATATATTGTCATAGTTTCGGTATCAATAACCAAGTTGGTAATTGTATCCTTGACCATCATATACTCTACATCCCACTTGGCATATAATGTGCCTGTGGTCGAAGCATTTACTGCTGTAACTTTTGCTCCGGAGAAGTTGGATGTGGTATACCAACCAACGAAAGTAAAACCTTCTTTATAAGGAGCATTAAGCGTGAAGTCTTTGGTTGGGTTGGCTGGGTTGTCGTAACCATGCTTCCAATAGGGGATATATGCTTCATCTTTGCCCGCCTCAGAGTAGTCTGCCGATGTGTCGTATTGACTATCAAAGAAGAAAGCTGCAATAGCATAGCGCCAATCTTTTGAAGCGCTACCTTGGGTCAGTTTTGCAGCAAGTTGTTCTTCTTCCTGCACTGCTATAATATAATCCTCAAGCCAATCCCACTTTGTAGTATCCAAGATGTTTTGGCAGTGAGTAACATTAAAGAATACAAATAAGTCATCAAACGGAGTGTTGGAACGCTTAAATTCATCAAGCGAGATACCCAAATCATATCCCAACGCATCCGTAATGCATGCAGTAAACATGTCGCTCTTGCTCATCCAACCATAGTCGTTGGTCACACCGCCGTTGAGTTCGTAGGTGATGGCTGCATGCATACTAACTGCTGATGCCAGCACTAAAAACAGAGTAAATATTTTTGTCTTCATATTGTTGTAATTGTGTTTACTAATTTAGCCTACAAAGGTACTGCTTTTTTTTGATATGTGCAAGAAAAGGCGCGCATTTGTGCGATTTTTTTTTACTCGCGGGGAAGCCGCGAGCACAAAACCAGTGAGAGGTGTGGATGACAATACCGACAATATTGCGCTCGCAATCAATAATCCTGCGAGCGAAAAGGGAGGTAAATCAACAATGAAGACAATGCAAGGTACGCCCGAATGGCATTCGGGGGAATAAACATAGAAGACAAGGGATGATGCCAGACCACTGGAATAGGCAAGACAGGGAATAACAACACGGCGAGCCACCGCCGTGCACACAACAGCCAAAGGGGAAGAAAATGCCACTTCTCTCATAGAAATCCTTTAGGTGGGGTATTCATGGGGCATTCGTGGGATATTCGTGGGGTATTCACGGGATATTCATATGTATCGGTTATGTATCGGTTATGTATCGGTTATGTGTCGGTTATGTATCGGTTATGTATCGGAATATATTGCGCGCAAGGGGGTTCTTATGCAAATTTCGTGCAATGTTTTTCGGGTTCTTATTCACATTCTGTGCAAGAAATGGCGATTTGTTTTCGCCGTTTTGGTTTAGAGGACGCGGTATAGACACTATCGTTAAGGGGCGGGGAGTGCTCGGCGGGGGTGCGCCGAGAGTATGATTGGTGGAGAAAATTGTTGCATACCTACTTGCCTCTTTGGCACGGTTTTTGTAAGTATAAAAAGGAGTGCGATTTGGCGTGTCCATAAGCCTACCTCCATCCCCTCTCAGAAGGGACGAGAGCTAAAATAGCAAATTGTCAAAATAGCAAATTCTAAATACCAAATATATATGCAAACAACTGTAGATATTCGCGAACTGCAAGAGCGTATTGAACGCGAGAGTTCGTTTATTGACGCCCTGACAATGGGCATGAACCAAGTGATTGTAGGTCAAAAACACTTGGTGGAAAGTCTGTTAATTGGTCTGCTGGCGGATGGACATATCCTATTGGAAGGTGTGCCTGGTCTGGCAAAGACATTGGCAATCAATACATTGGCTAAGCTGGTAAAAGGCGACTTTAGTCGTATTCAGTTTACACCAGACTTGCTGCCTGCCGATGTGCTGGGTACACAAATATACTCGCAAAAAACCGAAGAGTTCAAGGTGAAACAAGGTCCTATCTTCGCTAACTTCGTGTTGGCAGATGAGATTAACCGTGCACCTGCTAAAGTGCAATCTGCTCTGCTGGAGGCTATGCAAGAGCGTCAAATCACTATTGGCGAGCAAACCTATAAACTGGAAGAGCCATTCTTAGTTTTGGCTACACAAAACCCAATTGAGCAAGAGGGTACCTACCCATTGCCTGAAGCACAAACCGACCGTTTTATGCTGAAAGTGGTAATAGGCTATCCAAAGAAAGAGGAGGAAATGCAAATCATTCGCCAAAACATTACTGGCGAAAAAGTGAAGGTGAATCCAATTTTGGAGAAGTCGGACATACTGAAAGCACGACAAATCGTACGCGAAGTGTATATTGATGAGAAAATAGAGAAATACATTGTTGACATCGTGTTTGCTACTCGCCAACCTGAAGCATACGGATTGGAGAATATGAAAGCCATGATTGCATTTGGTGGTTCACCTCGTGCAAGTATCAGTTTGGCATTGGCTGCTCGCGCATACGCCTTTATCCACCGCCGTGGCTATGTGATTCCAGAAGATGTACGCGCCGTTTGCTATGATGTACTCCGCCACCGTATCGGTCTGACCTACGAGGCAGAGGCAAATAACATCACCACCGAAGATGTGATTACTGAAGTGTTGAACGCAGTGCAAGTTCCATAATTTAGGCGAGAGGCAAAAGGTTAAAGGCGAAAGGCATGACAACAGATGAATTACTAAAACGAGTACGGAAGATAGAGATTAAGGCTCGGAAGTTGAGTCGCAATATCTTCGCTGGCGAGTACCACTCGCAGTTCAAAGGACGCGGTATGGCGTTCTCGGAAGTGCGTGAGTATCAGCCCGGTGACGATGTGCGTTCTATCGACTGGAATGTGACCGCACGACTCAATAAACCCTATATTAAGGTGTTTGAAGAGGAACGCGAACTGACCGTGATGCTCCTGGTGGATGTCTCGGGTAGTCGCCACTTCGGTACGCAGAGCCAAATGAAACGCGATATGATGGCGGAAGTGGCAGCGACCCTGGCATTCTCTACCATCGCCAATAACGACAAGGTGGGTGTGATATTCTTCTCGGACAAGATAGAGAAGTTTATCCCTGCCAAAAAGGGCAAGACCCATGTGCTGCATATCATTCGCGAGTTGCTGAGTTTTGAACCTACCTCCACGGGCACGGATGTCGCACAAGCATTGCAATACTTTAGCAATGCACAGAAACGCCATTGTACCGCGTTCTTGATTTCAGACTTTATCGGTTCGGGCGATATGTACAAGCCATTGATGATTGCGTCTAACCGCCACGAAGTGAATGCCATACAAATCTATGACCGCCGCGAAGCCGAACTGCCCAATATTGGATTGGTGAAGTTCCACGATGCCGAGACGGGCAACGACCTGTGGGTGGACACTGCTATCGCTTCGGTGCGTAATCAGTATGGACAAGCATGGCGCGACAACCAAAACGAAATACAACAACTCTTCACCCGCACGGGCGTGGATTATGTGAGCGTTCGTACGGATGAGGATTATGTGAAAGCCTTAATGCAACTATTCAGATGCTGACAACGATTTTGGCACTGGTGGTAAGTGCCGCAATAGATAGTACCACCCTCTTTATCGGCGATCAGACCGACCTACATTTGCGCGCCACCTGCGAGGTGGGCGAACAAGTGCAGATGCCTGTGCTGAATAAAGAACTGATCTCGGGTATCGAGATTGTGGATAAGACCATCATTGATACTATGACGCTCGACGATGGGCGCGTACAGTACAACCAATACCTGACGCTGACCTCGTTTGAGGATTCGCTGTTCTATATCGCGCCATTACCCTTTGTGAGTGGCGATGACACGGTGTGGAGCGAGTCGCTGATGCTGAATGTGGTACAGCCTTTTGAAATGGATAGCGCCGATATGGCTATCACCGATATTAAAGGCATTTATAAAGCCCCTATCTGGTGGTGGGGATTCCTGCGTTGGGTGCTGTTGGCATTAGCTATTGCAGGTGTGGGAGTAGGAGGATATTACCTGATTACCTACCTGCAGAGTCGCATGCGCAAGACAGAGGGAGAGACACGACCTACCGAACCATTGCGCCCTGCCGAGGAAGTAGCATTGGAGAAACTGGATGCTATCCGCGAACAGAAGATTTGGCAGACGGGACAGGTGAAGGAATACCATACGCAACTCACCGATGTGGTGCGTGAGTATATTGACCGTCGCTTTGAGGTAAGCAGTACGGAGCAGACTTCCGATGAAACGCTGCGCGCTATGCGTCCGCTGCTCAGCGATAAGAAGGAGTTGTATGACCAACTGCGCAAAATGCTGTCGTTGGCTGACTTGGTGAAGTTTGCCAAGTGGACCACCACGCCCGATGAAAACGAAATGAGTCTCCGTAGCGCATATGCGTTTGTGAAGGAAACGACCGTTGTCGAAGAAGAACCTCAAAATTCATAATTCATAATTCAAAATTACTATGAGTTTTGCTAATCCAGGATATTTGTTTTTACTCCTGCTGCTCTTGCCAGTAGTAGGGTGGTATATATGGAAACTGCGCCATACGCGTGCGTCTGTGCAGTTGTCCAGTACCAGCAGCCTATTGCGCCAACCTAAGAGTGTGCGCGTATGGTTGATTCATGTGCCTTTCGTGTTGCGTGTTGCGGCTATAGTGCTGCTGTCGTTGGCATTGGCTCGTCCACAACTGAGCAACCGTTGGCAGTCTGAATCTACCGAAGGTATTGATATTATGATGGCATTGGATATTTCGGGAACCATGCGTGGCGAGGACTTGAAACCTAACCGTTTGGAGGCTGCTAAAGCCGTGGCAACCGAGTTTGTGCTATCGCGCCCAAATGACCAAATTGGTTTGGTGGTGTTCGCTGGCGAGAGTTTTACGCAATGTCCACTAACTACTGACCATGCGGTATTGGTCAATCTGTTCCACTCTATTAATTTTGGTATGATTGAAGACGGCACTGCGATTGGTTTGGGATTGGCGAATGCAGTCAATCGCATGAAAGACTCGCCTACGAAGTCGAAAGTGGTGATTTTGCTCACGGACGGAAGTAACAACCGTGGCGACATTGACCCACAAACAGCCGCCGAGATTGCCAAGACCTTTAATATACGCGTATACGCGATAGGCGTGGGCACGCGCGAGGAATGGGTGCCTATACAAACACCTATTGGAAAGCAATATATGAGTTCGGAGTTTGATGAAACAACCCTCCGCCATATCGCTCAAATGACGGGTGGCGAGTATTTCCGTGCAACTGATAACAATAGTCTGCGTAGTATCTATCAGAAGATTGACCAACTGGAGAAAACCAAGATTCGCGTACGCGAGTACTCCAAACGCACCGAGCATTTCATGCCATTCTTGACAGCGGCATTGCTCTGCCTGTTATTGGAAGTCCTCCTCCGATTCTTTGTCCTCCGCACCATCGCAGAATAATCACTAAACACTAAACATAGATTATGTTCCGATTTGCAAATATAGAAATGCTTTGGTGGCTGATTACGATACCTGTGTTCGTGACAGCATATATCGTATCTACCAAACGCAAACAACGCCAGTTGGCAGAGTTTGGCGACCCTGAACTGATGGCAGAGTTGATGCCTGATGCGTCTAAGAGTCGTCCGATAGGTAAGTTTAGTTTGCTGATAGTGGCATTGGTGCTGCTGATTGTGGCTGCGGCACGCCCACAGTTTGGACAAAAAGAGAATACCGTCAAACGACAAGGTATTGAGGTGATGGTGGCATTGGATATTTCCAATTCCATGCTTGCCGAGGATGTGGCACCCAACCGTTTGGATCGCGCCAAACAAATGCTCAGCAAGATGATTGACAATATGGTGGACGACAAAGTGGGCTTGGTGGTCTTTGCTGGCGAAGCGTTTACGCAACTGCCTATCACCTGCGACTATGTGTCGGCAAAGATGTTCCTGAATACCATTACACCTAACTTGATTCAAACGCAAGGTACGGCTATTGGTGCAGCCTTGCAAACTGCTATCACCTCCTTCGGCTCGCCAGAAAGCGAGGCTGGGCGTGCTATCATTCTCATTACCGATGGCGAAAACCACGAGGATGATGCCATTGCGGCGGCTAAACAAGCAAAAGAATTGGGCATACAGGTGTTTGTGATTGGTATTGGTAAACCAGAGGGCGCACCTATTCCTAAGCCAGGTACCAACGACTACTTCAAAGACCGTAGCGGACAAGTGGTGGTCAGCAAATTGAATGAGGATATGTGTCAGCAGATTGCTCAGGCAGGCAGTGGCGCGTATGTGCGTTGCGATAATACCAACACCGCTATGCGTGCGTTGCAACAAGAACTTAACCGCATTGCTACCGCCGAATTGGAATCCACCGTGTATGCTGATTACAACGAACAATACCAATCCTTTGTGCTGCTGGCACTGTTGCTCTTGGTGATAGAGTTCTTTATCCTCTCGCGCAAGAACCACCGCCTCACACGCATGGATCTGTTCAAAGAAAATTCCGATAACCGATAACTGATAGTTGATATGAACCGTACTTTAATGACCATTATATGCTTGGTTTGTTGCTCGTGGCTGTTTGCACAGCACGAGAGTCCCGATGTGCGTATGGGCAACAAACAATACAACGACTCGAATTATGTAGATGCTGAGGTGAACTATCGCCGTGCGTTGGATAAGAACGACCAATCGTTTGAGGCACACTATAATTTGGGCGATGCACTCTTCCGTCAAGAGAAATATCCAGAAGCAGCCGAGCAATATGCCAAGGCGGAGCAAGTGCTAAAGAACGATGATAAACAGCGCAAAGAGCAAGTGGATAGTCGCCTCGCTGCTACCTATCACAATATGGGCAATGCCCTCTATGCGCAGCAGCAGTATGATAAAGCAGTGGCAGCCTATCAGCAGTCGTTGCGCCTCAATCCAAAGGATAATGACACGCGCTACAACCTCGTGAAGGCCATGCAACAACTGCAACAACAGCAGCAGAATCAAGATCAACAACAGCAACAACAAAACCAACAACAGAACCAACAAAACGATTCTACTCAACAACAGCAACCACCGCAACAACAACAGCAGCAACAGCAACAACAACCTCCGCAACAAAGCGATGAACAAATGGATAAAGAAACAGCAGAACAAATCCTGCAAGCACTCGAACAAGATGAACAAGAAACACAAGAAAAACTAAAACGCCAACAAGGCAAGAAACGCCGCGTAGAGAAAGAATGGTAAGATTATGAAAAAGATACTATCAATATTATTTATTTGCAGCATGGCGCTGACCGCCATTGCGCAAGATGTAGTGTTCAAAGCCTCTGCACCTGCGCAAGTGGTAGTCGGTAGTCCATTCCAACTCACCTATTCGGTGAATCAGCGCAGCAAAGACTTGCGCGCTCCAGAGTTTACGGATTTTGATTATGTGGCAGGTCCTTATACCTCGACCTCGCAATCGACATCCTTCGTCAATGGCAAACGGACGTCCACTTTCCAACAGACGTTTACCTACACGCTCATAGCCAGCAATGAGGGAACGTTCACTATTCCACCTGCAACTATCAAGGTGGATGGCGAGCAATACACCTCTAACGGAGTGCGTATCACGGTTTTGCCACCTGATCAACCGACCAACAGCGGAAGCAGTCAATCGTCTAACAACAGAGGCGGTCAAACATCTAACAGCGGAAGTGGTCAGTCTTCCAACAGCGTGAGCGATTCCAATGTCTTCATGCGTACATTGGTGAGCAAGACCAAGGTGCATGAGCAAGAGGCTTTGCTGCTGAGTTATAAACTCTATTTTGCGGGTGTGGATGTGTCGCAAATGGGCAAGAATACCCGTTTGCCTGAGTTCAAAGGTTTCCTCAAACAGGAACTGGAAATGGAGAATATCCAAACCGAACTGGAGCATTACAACGGGCGTAACTATCAAACCGCAGTGGTATATCGTACATTATTATTCCCTCAGCGTAGTGGCGATATTGTGATTGACCCAGCGCAGTTTGAGTTGCAGTTGCGCGTGCAAAATCGTGCACAAGTGCGCAGTATCTTTGATGACTTCTTTGGTAGTTATGTTACTGTGAATAAGGCATTAACCGCGCCAGGAGTAACGATTCATGTAGAGGAACTGCCTGCTGGTAAGCCTGTGGAATTCAGTGGTGGAGTAGGGCAATTCAATATTAGTAGCACTATCTCTGATACCGATTTGCCTGCTAATGAGGCTGTTACGCTAACCCTCACTATCCAAGGCGCAGGTAATATGAAACTGCTCAAGACACCTGCTGTGGATTGGCCAGAGGGCTTTGAGGTGTATGATCCTACGGTAACTAATAATTTTCGCAATAGTACTGCGGGTGTTAGTGGCACCAAGACTATCAAGTATTTGGCGATTCCTCGTGCAGGTGGTACCTATACCATTCCTGCGGTGCAGTTCTCGTATTACGATACACAATCCGACACCTACAAGACGCTTTCTACTCCCGAATATACCCTCAATATCGCACGCTCTGCTACCGAAGATGCTAATGCAGCGATGGTTAGTAACTATGTACAAAAGGAGAATATTCAGAAACTGGGCTCCGATATTCGCTATATTTATACCAATGAGTTGCCTGAATATAAGATTCGTCATTCAAAATTAACCTTTGGTACGCTCGCTTTCTGGCTTTGCTACCTTATCCCAGCACTTGTGGCGGCATTGCTGTTCATTATTTTCCGCAAGAAAATCCAAGAAAACGCGGATATTACTCGTGTGCGCTATAAGAAAGCCAACAAAGTGGCTCAACGCCGCCTCAAGGCTGCTGAGCAACTGCTGAAAGAGAATAAGAAAGAGCCATTCTTCGAGGAGATTGAGCGCGCTGCATGGACATACCTCAGCGACCGTCTGTCTATTCCTACTGCACAACTCAACAAAGAGAATATCGCACAGATTCTTGCTAATAAGGGGGTATCTGAAGCGCTTGTTAAGGAGGTACTTCATATGCTATCCACCGCAGAGTTCGCGCGCTATGCGCCTACTTCCGACCATGCAATGCAAGATATGTATAATGCTACAACACAGATTATCAACCAATTAGAAAATTGCAAACTATGAAATTTCTATTCATACTTTTGACTACGCTGTTTGCTGATGCCAATGCCCAATACGCAGAGGGCAACTATGCCGAAGCAGCAGCCCAATACGAGCAAATCCTTGTAGAACAACCTTCCGCAGAGGTGTACTACAACCTCGGTAATGCCTATTTCAAGCAGGGCGAATTGGCACAATCCATTCTCGCATACGAGCGTGCTTTGCGCCTCAAACCTTCGTATAAAGATGCGAAGCACAACCTCCAGTTTGCGCAGTCGCGTATCATTGATAACATTGAGGATACCCAATCGTTTTTCCTCTCTAACTGGCTCAAAGCCTTACGCAATGCACTCAGTCAACGCACTTGGACGGTTTTGTCTATCTCCTTGTTTATCTTGGCGTTAGTGGGACTCTTCTTGTTTGCATTCAGCCAAACTATTTGGCTGCGAAAGACGGCGTTTTATACCAGTTTGGTGGCGTTGATAATCTCTATTGCTGCGTGTGCAAATGCAGGTAGCCTGCACCAACGCGACACCCAACGCGCTGAGGCGATTATCACACAAGGTATTGTCAATGCCAAGTCTTCACCCGACCGCTCGGGCAACGACCTTTTTACGGTGCACGAGGGCACCAAAGTGGAGATAGCCGAAATCATTGGCGACTGGTGTTGCGTGCATGTGGGCAACAATATCGGTTGGATGCCATTGGCGTACTTGGAGAGAATATAATATATTATTGCAAATAATATACCCCAAAAAGCACCTCAAAAGGGTGCTTTTTTATATTCTACAACACTTTTTTACCATAAATTTGGTAGAGTGAAATATTTTTCGTAACTTTGCACGCTGATTGGTATGCTGTGTCGTGTTGGAATACTGCAACCTTGAACCCCTTGAAACATTGAAACAATAATTTATAAACAAACTAAAACAAAAATCAAAAAACTTATGTGGTTAAAAGATTCATCTATTGGCCGTAAGCTTGTGATGAGTGTCACAGGTTTGGCTTTGGTCTTCTTCTTGCTTTTCCACGGCGCGATGAACCTCGCGTTGGTGTTCTCGGAGGAGGCTTACAACGTGATCTGCTCCATTTTGGGAGCTAACTGGTATGCTTTGATCGCAACCTTGGGCTTGGCGTTCTTGGTAGTGGTTCACTTTGCATACGCTTTGTATCTCACCATCCAAAACCGTATGGCTCGCGGTAAAGATCGCTATGCTGTTACCGCTAAGCGCGAAGGCGTAGAGTGGGAGTCTGAGAACATGCTCGTTCTTGGCTTCGTGGTAATCGGTTTCATCGTTCTCCACTTGGCGAACCTTTGGTTTAAGATGCAATTTACCGAGATTATGCACATCTTGGGCTTCCATGACTTCGCAGTTAGCGAGTTCGCTCCAACCGACGGTGCTGGCTTGGTAAAAGCATTGTTCACCACTCCTATCTGGGGTCAAGTGTACTGCGTATTGTATTTGGCATGGTTGGTAGCTTTGTGGTTCCACTTGCGTCACGGTGTATGGTCTGCTTTGCACACCATGGGCTTCAATAATCTCGTATGGATGAAGCGCGTTAAATGCATCGGTACCGTTGTAGCTACTTTGGTAGCAGGTCTCTTTGCTGTAGTAGTTCTCTACTATCTCGGTATGGGCATCGGCATGCTTTGCGCATAATGTTAAATCGTAAATAAATCAACTGACAATATGACTAAAGTTAAAGAAACTGCGCAGGTTATTACGCCTGAAATGGCGAAGATCCCTGCTGGTCCACTCGAGAAGAAATGGACCAATTACAAAGACCATCAGAAGTTGGTCAACCCTGCCAACAAGCGTCGTCTTGACGTGATCGTGGTTGGTACTGGTTTGGCTGGTGCATCTGCTGCGGCTTCCCTCGCAGAGATGGGCTTCAATGTCCTCAACTTCTGTATCCAAGACTCTCCACGTCGTGCACACTCTATCGCTGCACAAGGTGGTATCAACGCGGCTAAGAACTACCAAAATGATGGCGACTCTGTTTATCGCCTCTTCTACGACACAATCAAGGGTGGTGACTACCGTGCTCGTGAGGCAAACGTTTATCGTCTTGCTGAGGTGAGCAACAGCATCATCGACCAATGTGTAGCTCAAGGTGTACCTTTCGCTCGCGAATACGGCGGCTTGCTCGACAACCGTTCTTTCGGTGGTGCGCAAGTATCTCGTACTTTCTATGCTAAGGGTCAAACAGGTCAACAACTTCTCCTCGGTGCTTACTCTGCACTCAGCCGCCAAATCGGTAAGGGCAAAGTGAAGATGTACAACCGTCACGAGATGTTGGACGTAGTTATGATCAAGGACGAGAACGGCGAGAACCGCGCTCGTGGTATCATCGCTCGTAACCTCGTTACTGGCCGCATCGAGCGTTATTTCGGTCACGCTGTGGTAGTAGCTACTGGTGGTTATGGTAATGCATTCTTCCTTTCTACCAACGCGATGGCATCTAACGGTTCTGCTGCTATGCAAATGTACCGCCACGGTGCTTACTTCGCTAACCCTTGCTACGCACAAATCCACCCAACCTGTATTCCAAAGCACGGTGACTTCCAATCAAAACTTACTTTGATGTCTGAGTCACTCCGTAACGATGGTCGTATCTGGGTTCCTAAGAAACTCGAGGACGCTCAACGCCTCCAACGCGGTGAGATCAAGGGTCGTGACATCCCAGAAGAGGATCGCGACTACTACTTGGAGCGCCGTTACCCAGCATTTGGTAACCTCGTTCCACGTGACGTAGCTTCTCGCGCAGCTAAAGAGCGTTGCGACAAGGGCTATGGTGTAAACAATACCGGTTTGGCTGTGTTCCTCGATTTCTCTGACGCTATCCAACGCCTTGGCAAGGATGTCGTAGAGGCTAAATATGGTAACCTCTTCCAAATGTACGAGAAGATCGTGGACGAGAACCCATACGAGGAGCCAATGATGATCTTCCCTGCTATCCACTATACCATGGGTGGTATTTGGGTGGACTATGAGTTGCAAACCAGCGTGAAGGGTCTCTTCTGTATTGGTGAGGCTAACTTCTCTGACCACGGTGCTAACCGCCTCGGTGCTTCTGCGTTGATGCAAGGTTTGGCTGATGGTTACTTCGTATTGCCTTATACTATCCAAAACTACTTGAGCGACCAAATCGGCGTTCCTCGTATGTCCACCGACCTCCCAGAGTTCGCTGAGGCAGAGAAGGGTATCACCGAGAAGATTGAAAAGCTCATGGCTGTTCAAGGTAACCGCTCTGTGGACAGTATCCACAAGGAGCTCGGTCTTGTGATGTGGGACTTCGTTGGTATGGGTCGTACCGCTGAGAGCTTGAAGACTGCTGTTGAGAAGATCGACGCAATCAAGAAAGAGTTCTGGAGCAATGTATATATCCCAGGTGAGGCTAACTCACTCAACAACGAGTTGGAGAAGGCTCTCCGCTTGGCAGACTTTATCGAGATTGGTCGTTTGATGGCTGTAGATGCTTTGAACCGTGAGGAGTCTTGCGGTGGTCACTTCCGTGAGGAGTATCAAACTCCAGAGGGCGAGGCAATGCGTCAAGACGATAAGTTCTCTTATGTAGCTTGCTGGAAATACACTGGCGAGGACAGCGAACCAGAGCTTATCAAGGAGCCACTCGACTATGAATTCACTGAACGTAAAACTCGTAACTATAAGAGCTAATACGTAATTATCAAGATAGCGGAGGTCATCCGCCTCCGCTATCTTACTTTTCACCTTAATTGACTATGAATACTAACAATATCTAGTGCTTCTAGAACGATTTGTACTATGATACCTAGTGTTTCTAGAATGGCTAGTGCGACTATAAATTGTCTGTGAATTGTCTATAATTTGGCTGTAGGTTACCTATCAATTACCTTCCAATCACGGCAACGACACGGCAACGAGACGGCAACGACAGAAGAGAGTAGTGAGAGAAAAGTGAGAGAGAATCGTCATCTATATGACATTTTTATATTGCGTTCCGCCGCATTAACTTAAGATTCAGCGGTTGCGTTTTGGGATGTTCCCCAAAATGCAGAGCGGTGGCAATAAAATCAGAGTCGATGAAAATAAGATTTATTTAGATTTCTGCGCGATAGCGCAAGGAGCTTAAGACTTCTTTCCGCAGCAGATGTTCTAAATATATTATATATTAAGGAATAAGCAATGGCAAAAGCGAAACTGGAAATACCTTTTAGCAGTGTGAGTGGCAGACTTTCTGGCGACAGTGAGACTTATGTCACTATGCGTTACGGTCAAACGGTGATTAGCAATTATCCGAAGCGCCGTGACCCTAAGAAGATCACTGCTCACCAAAAGGAGTTGAATGCCAATTTCGCCCAAGTAGTAGCACAGGTTAAGGCAGAACTCTCCGACCCAGTACGCAAGGCATATTGGCAATCGGAGTTTGACAAGCACCAACGTGCCACAGCCAACAAACCCACTGTGCAACGCTACAAAACCCTCCGTGGCTTTACCATCGCCCAACTAACAAAACAACAAACAACTGAGTAAATATCGACACTTTCCAAAATGGAAATAGTCGTAAAAGTGTGAAGAAATCAATATTCAAACTATTATAACAAGTGTTTTATATATTATGCTACAAACACATCATACATTAATTACTGGTGATAGTCGCAATATGCAATTAATGCCAGATAAGTCTGTTGAACTAATTATAACATCACCACCATATTGGCAACTGAAAGATTATGGTAGTGATGATCAAATAGGTTTTAATGATAGTTATGAAACATATATTAACAACCTCAATTTGGTTTGGTCTGAGTGTAATCGTATATTAAAAGATGGTTGTCGTTTATGTATCAATATAGGAGATCAGTTTGCTCGTTCGGTATATTATGGTAGGTACAAGGTCATTCCAATACGTACAGAAATAATTCGTTTTTGCGAAACCATTGGGTTGGATTACATGGGAGCTATTATTTGGCAAAAACAAACTACTATGCATACAACAGGTGGCGGTGTTGTTATGGGGAGTTTTCCTTATCCGAGAAATGGAATATTGAAAATAGACTATGAGTTTATCTTAATATTTAAAAAACAGGGTAAATCTCCTATACCAACCAAGGAACAAAAAGAATTATCCAAAATAGATAAGGACGAATGGAATAAACTTTTTGCATCGCATTGGACATTTGCTGGTGCGCGACAGGATGGGCATATTGCGGTATTTCCAGAAGAGTTACCAGCGCGATTGATAAAAATGTTTTCTTTTGTTGGGGAAACAGTCTTTGACCCTTTTATGGGAAGCGGAACAACAGCTTTAGCTGCACGAAACCTGCAACGAAATTCCATAGGGTATGAAATAAATCCTGATTTTCGTCAATATTATAAACAAAAAGTTGCTAACAATTCATTATTGACAAACGCCGTGTTTAAATATGTAGAAGATAAGGAATCGTTGTCTATTTGTCGAGGCGTAGAGCAATTACCATATGTATTTCGTGATCCATTGAAAATGAATAATAAAATTGAGATTAAGAAATTACAGTTTGGCTCTAAAATTGATAAAGAGGGTAGTCAGAACGAAGAATTGTATTCTGTAAAAGAAGTTCTATCGCCTAATATGGTAGAATTGAGTAGTGGGTTGATTGTTCGTCTGTTAGGTGTTGAACCTAATCCTCAAACTGCAGAGCAGGCATGTAATTTTATAGCATCAAAAACTAAGGGGCACAAAGTATTTTTGCGTTTTGATGAAGTTAAATACAATGCAGAGGATCAGTTAATGTGTTATCTATATTTAGAAAACAAGACTTTTATAAATGCCCATATATTGAAAGAAAAATTAGCAATACCAGATTTAGTAACTCAATATAAATACCGACAAAAATTTGCATCTTATTAAATTATGGCAACAATTCAACAATTATTAAGTGTTATTCCGACAGATAGACAACATGCAATGCATGCTCCTCAAATAGCGCGAGCATTAGGTCTTTCAACATCAGGGACTTGTGAAACTACAAGGGCTTTGATTCGAGATGCTAATATGAACGGATATTTTATTGTCAATACGATTGACGAAGGCTTTTGGTTAACATCAGATAAACAAGAAATTATGGACTACTTGGATACTCTTTTGTCAAGAATAATCGGAACTCAAGAAAGAATAGATGCACTAAAAACACATTGGAACAATGCTAATCCGAATAATTTAATTCCATAAAACAATATGAAACTATATTCAAAAGTATTCGAAGGTAAAAAAGAATTTTTACTGAATCATGCTTGTCAACTTTATCAACTTACTCGCCCAAATAAAGTGGGTGAAGTGATGAGTCTTATTCGTCAATGTCAACCATCTTCATTGGAAGAATGGGAGCAATGGTATTTTGAAAATGCTACTACAGCAGGAAAATCACCAATTCGAATATCTAAAGAGTCATTATTAGAATTGGGAGAACGCCTGTATGTTAAAATGACAGAATTGGTAATACCTCAAATCCAAGAAGCTATAAATAACATTTCTCGTCAAGATTGTATAGATTATGTCTACAATTTGACAATTAATAGAACTTATGATGGCTACAACCGTGAAAAATCGGTTGTTAATGACGGCTTAGCAAAATTATTCCCAGATGTGGAATTTGTAGAAAGTGATCCAGATCTTGATCACGCAGGTGATATTGATTATATAGCGAAAGTTAGAAATTACCAATTGGGCATACAAATAAAACCAGTAACAGCCAATGCGAATTTTGGAGGGTATTCTCTATCCGAACGAATGAAAAATAGTTTTGAGGATTTTACCCGAAAATATAAAGGTAATGTGTTTGTTGTGTATAGTTTACGAGGCGAAATTGCAAATAAAGAAGTTATACCACAAATCAAACAAGAGATAGAGCGCCTGCAAAGGTTATGAGTTGAGAGTGTTCTTTCATTAATATCTGTAAACAAAATTCCTGCATTATAACAGATATAATATGGTCGTTTACATATTTAGATAGAAAGCAAATATAATGTTATCATGATCGTTAATGCCCAAGATATCGTAGATTCTGTAGATCTTAATCGTAATGAAGTCTTACTTCCGATTTATGAATCTGTCGTAAACTCAATTATTAGTTTGTGTAAAACCAATCAATTGAATAAAAAGATAGATATTTTTATTGAGAGGAATAAGGTAATAGAACTTACAACAGAGGTTGTTGAAAGTAAAATAGGTACGATTAAAAATGTTACTATAGTAGATAACGGTGAAGGCTTTACAGAAACTAATTTCCAATCGTTTCAGCAACCTTTTAGCAAATGCAATAAAAAATATGGTTGTAAAGGAGTTGGACGCTTTACGATGTTAGCACTTTTTAATCAAATGAAAGTGGTAAGTATTTATACGGAAAATAATCAATGGTATAAACGCTCATTTACATTTGATACAACAACAGAAATAAGTGAACATACTCTAATTGCTTTAGACGGAGAACATCATCCAATGACAAAGGTTATGTTGCTAAATTGTAATAACAAACAATTGCTTCCGTATACTGCAAAAAATATGCAGGAAATAGCAAATGGGTTATTGGAACATTGTTTTATATATTATCTTAGTGAAGAACTGCCAGAGATTTCCATTAACGAAGAAAAGGAGGAGAATTCCTGGGAGGGCATATCAGTTAATAGCCTATTTAATATTGTCGCGCGAGAAAAAGAAAAAGAGTTTACTATTCGTAATAACTTTTTTAAGATGTATGTAGTAACATCGGATCAAATAACTTCGAGAAAATATAACTATATTGCATTATGTGCTAATTCTCGAAAAGTTGGCAGAAAAAGAGATTTGGCTAAAGTAGATTCTTTGTATGCCTATCCAATAACAGATGATGGAAAGTCTAAGTTTTTAGATGTCTATGTGGTTTCTCCTTATTTAGATGCACATGTAAATAATCAACGTACAGGGTTCAAAATACCTGAGAAAGATGAGTGGCAAGATGGCTTATTTGAAGTCGATTCAACTGAAGTTTCTATGGAAGAAATACTTCAGCGTGTAGCCTCTGAATTATCTTATTTATACGAAACATATGCGAAAGCCACAAAAGAACGAAACATAGCAGAAGTTACTGATTTTATAAGAAATTCAGCCCCACAATATAGTAGCTTTTTATATCGTCGTGACATCTTGGATGCGATGCCTCCAAATTTGTCTGATGAAAAAAAAGATGAATATTTGCACAAAATATCCTACCAAGAAAATGTCAAGATAACAGAAAAGATAGATGAGTTTATAAAAACGAAGACAGTTAACGAAGAACAAATAGAAAAGATTATTCATACTATCCAAACAACGACTGCGTATAATACAGACTCGCTTGTACAATATGTGTGCAGACGTAAAGCAATCATTCGTTTATTCAGCCGCATGTTGGATCAAAAAGAAGATGGAAAATATGAGTTGGAAAAAATGATTCATAATATCATCTTTTCAATGGGATTAACTAATCGAGAATTAACATATCAATATCATAATTTATGGCTATTGGATGATCGATTTTCTACATATAGATTTATAGCGTCAGATAAATCCATAACTTCGTTTAGTCAAATAAAGAGTTCCAAAGAACCTGATTTAATTCTAATTAATAATGAAAAAGATTTGATAAACAATCCAATTTCTTTTGGTAATAAAGATGCAGGGGAGATAAGTTCAATGGTTATTTTTGAGTTTAAGCGTCCTGGAGATACTGCACATCAAAAGAAAAATAATGATTATAGATGGGAGTTTTCTGAATTGGTTAAAGATTATTTTGAAGAGTTCTTATTTGGTAAAGAAAAAAAGAAAAAAAATTATCGAGGTAATGTGGTAACTATTACAAGAGATACCCCAAAGTTCGGATATGTAATCATGGATGAAATGCCTAAAGAATTAATAGATTATAATGAGTCGAATGGTTGGAGAAAAACACCATTTGGTTCTTATTATAAAATCATTCCAGAGCAGAATTTACATATTGAAGCCATTACATTTCAAAATCTACTAAATAATGCTAAAGAACGAAACAATCCATTCTTTGATCACCTATTTGCAAATAATATTGATTACTAATAAGCTTTTAGTATCACAATACCTAATTTGGCACGAAAGAAATTCAGTTAGTGCAAAAATGCACAAACTGACCCACATAAGAAACCCACAACATTGTGTCGACACCATCGACCATATTATACTATCGCAAAAAAAGCGACAATTGAAACCAAAAAAGTAACGGATAAATAGAAAATTACAAACAAACATATAAACAACTTATAAATTTAACTACAATGGACAATTACATTGACATTAAAGTAAAGGTTTGGCGCCAAGCTGGACCAAAGGCAGAAGGTCATTTCGAGACCTACGAACTCAAACACATCTTCCAAGGTGCTTCGTTCTTGGAGATGATTGACATCCTCAACGAGCAACTCATCAGCGAGCACAAAGATCCTATCGCATTCGACCACGATTGCCGTGAGGGTATCTGCGGTATGTGCTCTATGTATGTCAACGGTCACCCACACGGACCAGACAGCGCTATCACCACTTGCCAATTGCACATGCGTAAGTTCAAAGATGGCGAGACTATCACTATCGAGCCATGGCGTAGCCGTGCATTCCCTGTAATCAAGGACTTGATGGTGGACCGCGAGGCATACGACAAGATCATGCAAGCTGGTGGTTTCGTATCAGTTAATACAGGTGGTGTACCTGATGCAAACGCAATTCCAATTCCTAAGGCTCACGCTGACGAGGCAATGGATGCTGCTTCTTGTATCGGTTGCGGTGCTTGTGCTGCTGCATGTAAGAACGGCTCTGCTATGTTGTTCGTTTCTGCTAAGGTAAGCCAATTGGCTCTCTTGCCACAAGGTAAGGTAGAGGCTGCTGCTCGTGCTAAGGCAATGGTGGCTAAGATGGATGAGTTGGGCTTTGGTAACTGTACCAACACAGGTGCATGTGCTGCTGAGTGCCCAAAACAAGTATCTTTGGCTAACATCGCTCGCCTCAACCGCGAGTTCCTCTGTGCAAAGTTCCAAGACTAATCCCCTTCGGGAAACGGTAATCGAACATCGGTTATCGCTATATATAATAAGAGGTGTGCCCCTGCACACCTCTTATTGTTTTCTTGCCTTTACACTTTACACCCTACACCATACACCTTCTACCTATCACTCATAGTTTATACCTTTTGTTAAGATTTCTTTCCCTTTTACCTTATATATATGCTCCGTATAAAAGACCAAGGATGAACCAAAGACGAACCTAGGATGAACTAAAGAACGCCAAATCACAAATGACTAAACCTGAAAAAGGTTGACTCGATTACTGAGTTATGATCTTAAAAAACGTAAACTTTTGACTCGTTTCCTAAAAAGGTTTACTACGATTCTAAAAAGGTTTACTAATGAAAGACTCTGCAAAGATACAACAAAAAAATGACATATGCAAAAATCGTTTAGATTGGCGCTATTTTTTCATTAAACCTATTCCTCTAACTTTTGAAAATTATTGTTTTCTATAGTATAGTTGTGCAGGTGTCTTCATGCCCAAACTTAAATGTGGACGCAATGTATTATAGGTGTGTACCGCATGGTCTACTAATGGTATAGCTTCTTGCCAATTCCGTGGAGTTGGCAATGGATCTAGAAACTCATTCTTAATAATACCATTAACTCGCTCAGCCACAGCATTATCCGTAGGGTTACTATCTTCTGTCATACTGATACGGATATGATGTTCTTTGAGTTGTGTGATATATCCATCACAACAATATTGTATACCTCTATCCGAATGATGTATAGTGCCACATAGATTACCACCTCCTGCATGTACAATCGCCTGATTAAGAGCGGATAGCGTATGTTTTGCTTCCATTGTTGGAGACAGTACATAACCAATTATCATACGCGAAAAAGCGTCTGTCACGAGATGTAGATAACAGAATTTGTCATCTGTTGTATAGATATATGTGATGTCGCTTACCCATACTTGATTGACATTCCCAATGACAAGTTCTTTGACCAAGTCTGGATACTTAAAGTACACATGATTAGAGTTGGTAGTATGATGTGATTTGCGAGGAGGGATAATTAGTTTGTGTTGGTGTAGCAGCCCTAGAAACTTATCTCGCCCCATTCCTAATGTTCCGCCTAATACTGAACGAACGAGATAATATAGCTTTAGACCGCCTATCATAGGCATCTCCGAGCGATAATATCTAACAAGCGAAAGAATCTATTTTTCCACTTCTAATTCACTGAATGACTTGCGTTTATGTTTGTAATAAGCCTGTTTAGACTTGCCAAACAGTCCGCAGAGAGTTTCCATTGTTTCGTATGGAAACTCTGCGGACAGGCGTTCTACTGTTTGGCACCATCTTTTT
>JBGVFY010000099.1:0-10174 GCA_045121435.1 Paludibacteraceae bacterium
ACCTTCGAGCACTTGGCACTTACATTGACCGCACGAACCTTTACCACCACAAGCAGATGGCAAGTGTACACCTGCCTCGCCCATAGCGCCGAGCAATGTGCCACCAGCTGGCACATGGTACTCTTTGTCGCCGTTGATAACGACTTTGACATCACCTGATGGTACTAAGTATTTCTTAGCCACCAAGAGGACAATGACCAGCAGCAGAATCACTGCCAAAAATACGCCTACTGCGTAGAGAATAGCTGTAATATTCATAATTGTTGTCCTCCTTTATTAGATGTTCAAACCACTAAAACACATAAACGCCATAGCCATCAAGCCTACTACGATGAAGGTGATACCCAAGCCCTGCAAAGGACGAGGAACATCGTTGTACTCCATCTTCTCGCGGATACCTGCGAGGCAGACAATAGCCATCAACCATCCAATACCTGAACCACCAGCATAAGCAAACGCGTCACCGAGGTTAGCGATAGCTTTTACGTTCTCTGGCTCAAGCAAGATACGTTGTTGCATGAAGAGCGCACCACCCATGATTGCGCAGTTTACAGCAATCAGAGGCAAGAAAATACCGAGCGAAGCATAGAGCGATGGAGAGAACTTCTCAACAATCATCTCTACGAGTTGCACGATAGCTGCAATCACCGCGATAAAGAGGATGAAAGACAAGTAACCCAAGCCGAGTGGATTGAGCACATGCACTTGCAGCAGATAGTTAACTGGCAAAGTGATGAGCAACACGAAGGTTACTGCTACACCCAAACCAGCACTGGTTTTCACATTCTTGGACACAGCCAAGTACGAACACATACCCAAGAAGTATGCGAAGATCATGTTGTCAGCAAAAATGCTGCGAACAAAAAGACTTATTGCGTGTTCCATATTACTTTAACTCCTTATTATAGCCGCGATGCGCCCAGATGATACATCCTACGAGAATCAACGCCATAGCTGGCATCATCATCATACCGCAGTTTTCATAAAATCCACCATTAGCTACATACCAACTCTCTGGTATGATACGGAAGCCGAGCAAAGTGCCCGCACCCAACAACTCACGGAAGAATGCCACAATCACGAGGATGATAGCATAACCGAAACCGTTGCCAAGACCATCGAGGAATGAATCCCATACCTTGTTGGTCATAGCGAAAGCCTCGAGACGGCCCATGAGAATACAGTTGGTAATAATCAATCCGATATACACGCTCAATTGCATAGCCACATCATAAGCAAAAGCCTTCAAGACCTCGCTCACGAGGGTTACCAACGCAGCTACTACCACCAATTGGATGATGATACGAATACGCATTGGGATGGTGTTACGAATCAATGAGATAATCACGTTAGCCATAGCCACGATGATAGTAACGGCAATACCCATTACCAATGCTGGCTTAAGCTGAACGGTAACAGCGAGTGCAGAGCAAATACCCAACACTTGAACAACCACAGGGTTGTTGATATTCAGAGGACCAAATAGCACCTCTTTTGTTTTTTGTGATAACAATGCCATAATTACTCCTCCGATTTTTTAGTTGTTATTACAATAGCTCCATCTTTAGCAGCCTCGCCATAGGTCGCAACTGCAACAGAGTCTTTCAATACTGTAATATGCTCGATGGTAGCGGGATCAATAGCCTCAAGTTCGCCCTCGTAAACTTCTCCGTCCAAAAGAACAAAAGCAGTTTGAACATAAACTTTAGAATCCTCATTCAAGAACTCAGCATACTCAACGAGGTTGGTAGCAATCATAGTGCTAACGCCATCGCAAGTGATAGTAGCACCAGAGAGTGCATCTACTTGCTCTTGGCCTTCAGCCATCTTACCAGCCTTCAATACAGCCACAGATACCACTTCGCCAGCAGCGTTGCGGATGTGCTTGCCGATGAATTGAGTGCGGAACTTCTCGGTTACGATCTCAGCACCAAGACCAGGAGTCTCAGATTCGTGGTTGAAGTTGACACCATAGATAGTGTTCTTGTCATCATTCAATGCCAAGTAACCACCAATACCGCCCCAAAGACCAGCACCGTGGAGTTTCAACACATACTTGGTATTGCCCTCGATGTTCGCCACGAAAACTGGAGCACCGTTGACATCAATGGTATCATTTACCAAAGAGGTGAAGAGCGCAGCAGGATCGGTGTTGTCGTAGTTTTGGTTGAGTGCCACAAGGATTTGCTTTTGTTGGTCAAGCAAACGATTAGCCTCTTGACGAGGGCTGAGCACTTGGCTTACCAATGCGAGCAATACAGCTACGATAACTACTACGATAACAGAGTAGATGATGGTGTACACATTGCTATTGGTGTCCAAACCTTTTTTCTTCTCTTCTACAAAGACGCCAGATTGTTTGCATACAGGGCAAACCTCAGGTGCCTTATCGCCGTTGTGAACATAGCCACAAACGGAACATACAAATTTCTTCTGTGCCATATTCATTAAATTTTAGCGCGTTTCATACGTTTTTTGATATTCACTTGCACTACGCACCAGTCGATGAGTGGAGCAAACGCGTTCATGAGGAGGATTGCCAACATCATACCCTCTGGATACCCAGGGTTGAGAACGCGGATCACCACAGCCATGAAACCGATCAATGCACCATAAATCCACTTACCGCACTCCGTACGAGCAGAGGTAACAGGGTCTGTAGCCATAAACACAGCACCGAACATGAAACCACCAGTAACGAGGTGCATGTACCATGGGTAGTTAGCCGCAGCAGTCTCTGCACCGAATTGGTTGAAGAGCCAAGCAGTCAATGCACCACCCGCGAAGATGCTAAGCATAGTCTTCCAGCTTGCTACGCCAGTTAGGATGAGCAATGCAGCACCGAGCAAGATAGCCCAGCAGCAAGTCTCACCAATAGAACCTGGGATAAGACCATTGAAGGCAGTCCAGAAATCCACTGGCATGAGGTTAGCCTCAGCAGAAGTAGCGATTTGGGTGAGTGGGGTAGCACCAGAGAAACCATCTACGAGGGCTTGTCCGTTGTCCCAACCCCAAGTACCTTCGGTACGAACGAAGCACTTGTCGCCAGTCATGTGGGTAGGATAAGCAAAGAAGAGGAACGCGCGCGCGATGAGAGCTACGTAGAAGATGTTGTAACCTCTACAACCCAAGATCTCCTTAGCGAAGATAACAGCGAAAGCAGTAGCTACAGCCACCATCCAAAGTGGGGTGTTGATTGGCACGATAAGTGGAATAATCATACCAGAAACGAGGAAGCCCTCTTGAATCTCTTCTTTCTTCCATTGTGCTACGGTGAACTCGATACCGAGACCTACACCATAGCTAACGATGATATATGGCAATTCAGCCAACGCACCAAATGCGAATGCCTTCCAGAACAATGCGCAGGTCATAGCGCCCTTCACGAGTTCGCCAGTAGCGAGGAAGTGTTGGTAACCCACGTTGAACATACCGAACAACAGAGCAGGTACCAATGCCATAATTACAAGGATCATGGTGCGCTTGCTATCCGCACCGTCGTGGATTTGTGCACCCACGCGCTTTGCTGTGGTGTTAGGGGTAAAGAGGAAAGTCTCAAAACCATCAAACACAGAGTGGAAAGCGCTCAACTTGCCACCTTCTGAGAAGGTAGGGCGAAGTTTCTCTACTATGTTATGTAATTTCTTTAGCATCACTCAATCTCCTTTTTTAAGTTATCCAATGCTGCGCGCACGATTGCCTGAAGTGGCATCTTGCTGGTACATACATACTCGCAGAGTGCAAAATCCTCTGGAGCCACCTCATAAGCACCGAGTTGCTCCATGCTGTCCAAGTTACCTGCGATCATAGCTTTGATCAGGTACTCTGGATAGATATCCATTGGGAATACTTTGTCGTACTCACCGCTGACGATGATAGCACGGCGACCACCTTTGAGGCGAGCATCCCAGTTGTATTTCTTCTTGCCGAAGAGCCACTCCATCAAGCCGCAGTTGACCATCTTAGCAGGGTCAGTCTTGCTGGCATTGAAGTCGTTGAAGCGTGGCATGATCCAGCCCATGAACTCTACAGCGTCATCGCCCTCAGCGATAGCGGTGTATTGGTTGTCGTAGATAGACACCATCTCGTCCATTTGTACTTGGTGACCGCTGAGTGGGTTACCTGCGATAAGACGAGCGTTGCAGCCCTTGTGTATGTTGCTGGTGAAGATAGCGCTTACTGGCATACCTGGCAATACATTGTAGTATTGTGCACCGCTGGCGAGAGGGCCTGTGAGAGCCACTTTCTTTTGCATGTCCACGACACCCTTGGTGAGGAGTTTGCCAATCAACGCCAAGTCTTGTACGTTGATAGTCCAAACGGTCTCGCCCTTAGCGATAGGAGCCACGTGGTTGATTTGTACGCCCACATTGCCTGCTGGGTGAGCACCCTTCACTTCGTACTTCTCGCAGTTGTTCAAGCCGCGGAAAGCCGTTGCAGTAGCACCTGCCTTAATACCTACATACACAGGCGCAATGGTTGCCAATGCGTTGACTGCTGCTTGCAGCAATGCGCCTTGACCGTTGAGCACCCACTCGTAGTTTGGTGCTGCTGGTGCACTGTCGAATGTAGAAACGAAGATTGCCTTTGGCTGCTTGCTTGGCATAGCAATGCAGTCGTAAGGACGTTGCTTAATGAGTGCCCACAGACCTGACTTGAGCAAGAGTGACTTAGCGTCCTCTTTGAGGTCAAAGCTCTCATACGCAATCGTAGCATCAGCCTCAATGTCGATTGACATCACCTTGCGGCGCTCGCCACGCACGATGGCTACCACTTTACCGCTAACTGGGGATGTGAACAACATTTCTGCAAATGCCTTGTCGTGGAAGAGGGGAGAACCCGCCTTCACGCTGTCGCCTTCGCGGACCATAAGTTTTGGGGTCACGCCAGCGAAATGGTCAGGAACAATGCGGAACACAGCAGGACGGTTCACACTACCGAGTGTCAACGCTGCCGCTCCGTCAAAAGGAATGTCCAAACCACGTTTCAGTTGGATTTTTTGCATGATGTTAATTGTTTAATTATGTTATTTATTAAGATTTTTGTCGTTCTTAATACTTTCTATCTTCAGGCTATCTTCGGGGTATCTTCAGCATAATTTCCGCAAAAGTGAGCGTAGAAGAAAAAATGTCAATTTTTAAGATTCCATAAAAAGCGCGCAAAATTACAACTTTTTTTTGAAATATACAAATTTATTTGTACTTTATGCGTTAGGGGCGTGTGTTTTGATTATCGCAAGTGACAAAAAGGGAATAAAACGATAATTTCTAACTATTATTTGCCAGAGTGGAAAAAAAGTAGTACCTTTGTAGCGATTTTGGGGTTTTATGTGAAATATGTAAAAATCCGACAAAAGTATTTGAATGGAAAAAATAAATTAGGATGAAAAAAATACTATTATATTTGTTTGTGTGCTTGCCATGGATTGCATGGGGACAAGAGAAAATTATGCTTATTGCCGACCCGCATGTGATGGCATCATCGTTGACGGATAATGGTGTTGCTTTCAACGAGATGATGGCTGGAGAACGCAAGATGTTGGATGTGAGTCAAGAAGCATTTACTGCATTGATTGATACAGCTTTGCAACATAAACCTGCATTGGTGCTTATCCCTGGTGATATGACCAAGGATAGCGAAGTCGCAAGTCATCGTGTCGTGGTGGAGCAACTGAATCGTCTGCAAGCAGCAGGCATCAAAACGCTGGTAGTGCCTGGTAATCACGACATAAATGGGAATGCGTATGCCTATCAGGGAGCCGATAAAATAGCAGTGGAGAGTCTGCAACATGCTGCATGGGAAAGTACCTACGCTACGGTGTATGACCAAGCGGTGGCAAAAGACCCAAACTCGCATAGTTATGTGGCAGAACCATTGGCAGGAGTGAGCGTATTGGGAATAGATTGCGCAGATGGCACAATCGGTGACAATACATTGTCTTGGCTATTAGCACAAGCGGATGAAGCACATGATAAAGGCAATATGATTATTGCTATGAGCCATTGGCAATTGTTGGAGCATGTGGACAATGGTGGCATTGTGCTGGAGTCTGGACGCGTGCAAAATGCCGATGCTGTGCGCAACGAACTGATAGCACATGGCGTTCATTTGGTACTGACAGGGCATGTACATGTGAATAGTATTTCTACCTACCGCGATACTATAGCTATGACGGGAGACAGCATTATGGAAATCAGTACAGGCTCGGTAATTACCTATCCATGTCCGTATCGCTGGCTGACCGTGGCAAAAGATAGAAGCCGTATTGAGGTGCAAACAACCTATTTGACTGCATTAACAGGGCAAACGGACCTAACCACATACTCTCGCGCGTGGATGAAAGAGCATACGGAAAACCTACTACCAACGGTGGCAATACAACTATTTGATAAAAGCGCCAAAGTAGTGGAGGACATTGTGACAGAAAAGATGGCAGGTAATCCTATGGGTGCTATGGTGGTGATGGCAATCAAGCAAGTGTTGTCGCAAAGCAACGAGCAGAAAGTGGCGTTGGTGGAGAAACACATGGGTAGTACGCTTGTAGATTTGTATCTGTTGCATAGTGCAGCTAACGAACCCGATTATACGGCCGCCGACTCATTGGCACAAGCAGCGTATAGTGGTATGGATGCTATGGTGCGCGAAATAACGGATGTGGCATTGAAATCCTATAAACCATTACAAGACAACTTGGTGGTTGCTGTGCAAGATGCAAATAAGCCTGCTATCCAATCTCTGGTGGAGGACCGTACACATTGGGCATCGCAGTATAGCGATCGTACAGATGACCTGCAAGGTGTGTGGGTAATCAGTGAACCAAAAGTGCAGTCGGCAGTAGAAAATGTGACCAATAATCCATCTGACGATGCTATTTATGATCTATTGGGTCGCCGCGTAGCAGAGATGCAACAAGGCATATATATTCAAAACGGAAAGAAATTTATAAAATAATATACACAATGAATTTATCAGAATTGACCAACAAGATCTACGCTGAGGGCGTGGAGAAAGGTAATGCCGAGGCAGCGCAAATCGTGGCTAAGGCACAAGAAGAGGCTGCTGCTATCGTAGCGAAAGCCGAGAAAGAGGCAGCAGAGAAATTGGCTGCCGCAGAGGCAAAATTGGCAGAGTTGGATAAGAATACTCGTGCCGAGTTGAAACTGTTTGCAGAGCAAAGTGTAAGCGCTCTCAAGACAGAGGTGACTAACCTCTTGACCGAGCAAGTGGCTGCTGACAGCGTGAAGGCTGCTACTGCTGATGCTAAGTTTATGCAAGGCGTGATTGCTACACTTGCAGAGCAAATGGCAAAAGAGGGCAATGTGACTATCGAAGCAAAAGATGCAGAGGCATTGAAGAAATACTTTGCTGCTAATGCAAAAGGTTTGCTGGAGAAGGGTGTGAAGATCAACGAGGTAAAGGGTATCAAGACTGACTTCGCTATCGTACCAGAGAAAGGTGGCTACAAGTTGAACTTCGGCGAGAAGGAGTTTGTAGAGTACTTCAAAGAGTTCTTGCGTCCACAATTGATCGATTTGCTATTCTAATGGGTTACGAATGTTTATTAGCTGGTTTGCCTGACTTGAAGGCGGGTGGGGAAGCACCTATGTCGATGGACGATTTGCTGACATTGTTCGGCGAAACGCTGTCGGAGAAGGACTTGCACCTGTTGGAAGTGTTGCGTATGCCATCTGATGCACCAGAGGTATTGGACCTGATTGCTCAATACGATGAGACAATCATTGGTCAGCCAACTTGGTGGGAAGACGCGCGAGAAGTGCTGTCAGAAGCTGACTTGCGCACGCAGGTGCTATATGAAATAGGTTTGACCAGCAAAAACCATTTCATTCGCAAATGGTTTGCCTTCAACCAAGATATGAACAATGTATTGGCTGCTACTATCTGTCGCCGTCACGGCTTTGACGTACGCAAGGCAATCGTTGGTCATAATCCTGTTGCTGAGATTCTGCGTAAGGACTTGCCACAAAAGGATTTTGGTTTGGCAGGCGTGATGGACAACTTGGCGGAAGTGATGGCACTCGTGGAGATTGATAACCTCATGGAACGCGAGAAACAAATGGATGCTATCCGCTTTGCGTGGTTGGAGGAGAAGACATTGTTTGTGGACTTCTCTTTGGAAAATGTGTTGGCTTACTACTTGCAAGCAGAGATGCTGAGTCGCTGGGCTGTACTCACCGTAGAGCAAGGCGAAAAGGTCTTCCGCGAGTTGGTAAGTGGAATGAAAAAAGGAATAAATTTACAATAAAGATATGACAACAGGAAAAGTAAAAGGTATCATCTCCAACCTTGTAACTGTGGTGGTGGATGGACCTGTATCACAAAACGAAATCTGCTACATCACTATCGGACAAACCCGATTGATGGCAGAGGTCATCAAGGTGATTGGCGACAATGTGTATGTGCAAGTGTTTGAGAGCACACGCGGATTGAAAGTCGGCAATACCGTAGAGTTTACAGGACACATGCTCGAAGTAACATTGGGTCCTGGTCTTTTGAGTCGTAACTACGATGGTTTGCAAAACGACCTTGATAAGTTGACAGGCGTTTTCCTCCAACGTGGTGAGTATAACTTCCCATTGGATCAAGAGAAATTGTGGAAGTTCGAACCAATCGCTAAAGTAGGCGATAAGGTAGAGGCTGCTGCATGGTTGGGTGAGGTAGATGAGAACTATCAACCACACAAGATCATGGTGCCATTTGTGTTCGAGGGTACATACACCGTGAAGAGCATTGTGGCTGCTGGCGAGTACAAGATTCACGACACAATCGCTGTCTTGACCGATGCTGAGGGCAATGACCACAATGTGACCATGGTACAAAAGTGGCCAGTGAAGAAGCCAGTATTGGCATACAAGAGCAAACCACGTCCATTCAAGTTGCTCGAAACAGGTGTGCGTACAATCGACACCGCTAACCCAATCTGCGAGGGCGGTACAGGATTTATCCCTGGTCCTTTCGGTACTGGTAAGACTGTGCTCCAACACGCTATCTCTAAGCAAGCAGAGGCAGATATCGTGATTATCGCTGCCTGCGGTGAGCGTGCCAACGAGGTTGTGGAGACCTTTACCGAGTTCCCAGAGCTCGAAGACCCACATACAGGTCGTAAGCTCATGGAGCGTACCATCATTATCGCTAACACCTCTAACATGCCTGTGGCATCGCGTGAGGCATCTGTATATACCTCAATGGCTATCGCAGAGTACTACCGTTCAATGGGCTTGCGCGTATTGTTGATGGCTGACTCTACTTCACGTTGGGCACAAGCATTGCGCGAGATGTCTAACCGTCTGGAGGAGTTGCCAGGTCAAGATGCGTTCCCAATGGACTTGTCTGCTATCATCGGTGCGTTCTATGCGCGCGCAGGTTATGTGTACCTTAATAATGGTGCTACAGGTTCAGTAACCTTCTTGGGTACCGTATCTCCAGCGGGTGGTAACTTGAAGGAGCCTGTGACCGAGGGTACCAAGAAAGTGGCTCGCTGCTTCTACGCATTGGAGCAAGCACGTGCTGACCGCAAGCGTTACCCTGCTGTGAACCCAATTGATTCTTACTCTAAGTATATCGAATATCCTGAGTTTGAGGAGTATATCACCAACCTCATCGACAGCGAGTGGCTCGGCAAGGTAAACGATATGAAGACCTACCTCCAACGCGGTAAGGAGATCCAAGAGCAAATCAACATTCTTGGTGATGACGGTGTACCAGTAAACTACCACGAGGAGTTCTGGAAAGCGGAGGTAATCGACTTCGTAGTTCTCCAACAAGATGCATTCGATAAGATCGATGCTGTCTGCCCAATGGAGCGTCAACAATACATCCTCAACCTCGTGATGGATATCTGCAAGCACGATTACGACTTTGTGGACTTCAACGACGTAAGTACCTACTTCAAGCGCGTGATCAACCTCTGCAAGCAGATGAACTACGCAGAGTTCAAGAGCGAGGCATTCAACCAATATCAACAACAACTCAACGACCTTCTCGCTGAGAAACAAATCAAAGCATAACGACTATGGCAAAAGCATTTCAAAAGATTTATACACAAATCACAGCTATCACCAAGGCTACTTGCTCACTCAAAGCTGAAGGTGTAGGTAACGACGAACTCGCTACCGTGAATGGCAAACTCGCACAGGTCGTTAAGATCATGGGCGAT
>JBGVFY010000100.1:0-2779 GCA_045121435.1 Paludibacteraceae bacterium
CACAGTAAAAAAAAGCAAAACAACGTAAAATCCTGATTTTCAACGAAAATCGGGATTTTTTATTTTCCCCCAAAACGCAAAAAAGTGCGGTTCACGACCGCCTTTGGTGGAGCAATAGGTGGAGCAAACAGGTGTTCCAAACATCTCCCAACTCTGCATAAATTTAGTGTTGCGTTGTTACGCTAATAGGCTCAACTTCTCGGCAATGATTGCCTTAAATGCCTCTTTCATCTCGTTAGGCAAGAACGATTGGTCGATAAACGCAAACCACATATCTTTGACCTTTGCGAATTTGGCGAAGATGTTATTAATAACCTTATCCTCCAACCCCGATGCTTGCATTGAGGTTACGAAATCCACCCTCTTAATTTTGCGTTTCTTGCCGTTGAGAGTCAGCGCCAACTCTTCGGTATCTTCGGGCATCACCAATGCGGTGGAGAGCATATCGTATGCAGGCGTAAGCACATATTTTCCCTGCTCCTTACTGTATAGCGAAAAGTTTTTCAGATGCATATCGGCATTGCCCGTTATCCACGAGAAGATCACCTGCTCCCAATAGTTCACCATATCCAACTTGGGAACGGACGAGTATCGCTGTATCGCCTTGGCTATCTGCTCATACGAGCCTTTATACTTATGTTCGGTCAGTCGCTCCGTCAGTTGGCACATATCCTCCATCGGCAGTTTATCGCCTGTGGCTGTGCGGTCAATACGGCGGGTTATATAGCACAACTCACCATCGGCAAAGCGGATAAGGCTATGCGGTACAACTTGCATCTTTGCCAACTCTGCAAGGTGCATTGTCAAATCCTCCAACTCGGGCAGATGTGTAAAGCGGCCGGCCTGCGGTTTTAGGATATATCGCCCCCATAAGCCGACAATGGTGAAACGATCGGTCTCATTTCTTCCACCCTTGTTTATATCCAACGACAACTTCGCCTGAACACCAGTCAATGTTGTTTGGCTGCGGATTACCTGTTTGGCAAGGTCGGTCAAGTTCTCGCGTGTATATGGCAATTCGGGAACGCTCTGCGTGCCGAACATCTTCTTTGAACAAGCCTTGTGAAAATCCTTTTCACCCTCGTTCAGCTCCTTATAACAATATAGACACTTTGCCATACGCTATTCCTCCTCTCCTATTATGGGCTCAACACCTACCGCACCAATGCAGTCCTTGCAGCACGCAACAAGCAGCGACATACGATCGCGAGCATCTATCTTCCAATTCTCCTCGGCTATATCCAAAAGCCAACCTTCGGGTATCAGCCCATCGAAGAATGGGAACAATACCTTATCACGATAAGGCTTATCGCTCAACGGCAAGGTAAGGCTCACAGCCTCGGCATCGGCCGATGACAAATAATCAGCGTCATACTCAAATGTATAGCCATTCTCATCTTCCGTCAAGATACCAGCCTTTACGCCACGCAAAAATACAACTGCCTGCTTCATCGCTCATCGGATTTAGTTATTGGCACGACACCCACTTCGCTGCCAAAAAGATTCAATATCTGATTTACCTTATCAAGGCGTAAAGTCTGTTTGCCCTGCTCCAATTCACGAACAAGACGCAAACCAACCCCCGACTTTTCGGAAAGCTCCACCTGCGTAAGATTATACTGCTTACGCATCGCCTTCACATATTTTGAAAGAGTTGTCTGTTCCATAAACACAATAAATTATACCCTATCGGGTGCAAATATAATGAAAGTTTTTCACTTTACACCTTATCGGGTATAATTTTATTATTTTAGGACATATTTTACACCCTATCGGGTACAAAATTAAAACTTGCCTCGATAGCAACTTTGCAATATTCGCTCAATATCGCTTTCACGATAAAAGATTTTTCCACCCAGTTGGCGGTACGGCAAAATGCCGTTGTTGCGATAGTCTTGCAAAGTGCGACGACTGATTTTCAGTCGTTGAGATAACTCCCTATCTGTCAAATAGTGTTCGCCACCCAATAGCGGTTGATTCTCATCTGCCACCGTTGCAGCATCTTTGGCAATGCGGTCAAGTTCTGAGAATAGACCGCGTACCCACTCGTGCTTGTGCGTGACAACTTCGTTACTCATAGGCATAGAATTTATAGGTTAAGCATCATTTGCAATAAGTCGCTCCACATCTTCGGGGCGGTAGTAGATGCGATTGTTGATTTTAGAGTGTGTCAACCTCCCACTATCCCGAAGAGTTTGTAATGTGCGAGGACTTATCTTCAACATTTGACAGACATCTTGATTATCCATCCAATCCCTCATACGCCTACCACTGCGCTGGCGGTTAATACTATCCATCCGCTTAACGAACTGCCCAAGACGCGACACGAGCTCCTCAAAGGTCTTTTTCTCAATGCTGATAATCTCCATAACTATTTCATTTTTACATTAAACTTCGATTCTGAGCGCTAAGTAAAAACAAAAAATAATACACTCTGCAAACCCGACATAAGGTGTCCTCAAGTGTCATTAGATTGCATTTTGAAGCGTCATAAGCGATATAAAAGATTATTGGTTGGTCATATGGTCACATTGTTTGTTGGTCGGTTGGCTTATTGGCTACAACAAACCAACTAACCAACACACCAACCATTATTTGTTGGTCATAACAGACCATATGACCAGCCATTTCCAAACAGGCTATTTATTGAACTAAAAAGAAGGGAATGTGTAATAATTTCCAGGCACTGGAAATTTATGTTCAAGCGAACATAGCAAGTTGTGTTTTGGGGCACCCGAAATATTTTCGGCAGCCCAAAACTACCTGTCGGTATTTCCCC
>JBGVFY010000101.1:0-4260 GCA_045121435.1 Paludibacteraceae bacterium
GATTGCATACTCCTCCGCCTCCTCTGCCATTTTGTCGTACTCGTCGTCTATGCGGCGGAGCGTAGCCTCGTCGAGGTGCAAGTTTATCACTCGGCTCTCGTAGAACACGGGGCGTGTAGCGCCATCTGCCACCGCCTGCGTCATATCGTAAACATCTATGTAGTCGCCAAACACCTCGCGTGTCGAACGGTCTTTCTGCGAAATAGGCGTACCCGTAAAGCCGATGTATGTGGCATTCGGCAACGAGTTTCTCACTCGTCGTGCTGCTCCCACCTTCACTCGACCCTCGCTGTCAATCTTCTCGGTCAGTCCGTACTGGCTACGATGCGCCTCATCGGCCATAACCACGATATTTCGGCGTGTCGAAAGAGGCTCTTCGCTCTCCTCGAACTTCTGCATCGTGGTGAAGAATATGCCATTCGCCTCACGCTCACGCAACAGTTCTCCGAGGTGCTTGCGACTCTCGGCCTGTACGGGCGTCTGACGCAAAAAATCGGCACACTTCGCAAATTGTCGGAACAACTGACCGTCGAGGTCGTTTCGGTCGGTCAAAACCACTATTGTCGGCGACGACACCGCCTCTTGCAGTCGCTTGGCAAAGAATACCATCGAGAGCGACTTTCCCGAGCCCTGCGTATGCCAAAATACGCCACCCTTACCGTCGGTCTGCATCGCCTCGGCTACCGAATCCACAGCCTTGCGCACAGCGAAAAATTGGTGGTAACCCGCGAGTATCTTTGCGCTCTGCTTTTCGTCCTTCGAGAAGCAGATGAAACCTCGCAAAATCTCAATTAAGCGGGCCTTGTCGAACACGCCCTTGAATAACACATCGAAGTTCGCAAAACGGTTATCCTCGCTCATTCCATCTACCGTCTTCCACTCCATAAAGCGGGCCTCGCCAGCGGTTATCGTGCCGATTTTCGAGGTCGCCATATCGCTCATCACGCAGAAGGCGTTATAGACAAAGAGCGACGGTATCTCTATCATATAGTTTCGCAGCTGGGCGTATGCCTCCGACACATCGGTATTCTCGCGCGAGGGCGATTTCAGTTCCACAACCACCAGCGGCAGGCCGTTTACAAATACCACAATGTCCGCCCTGCGCACCGAACGCTCCTCAACTGTCCATTGGTTGGCTACGGTGAAGTTGTTGCGTAGGGGCGTGTCGTAGTCTATGAGTTTTACGCGTGTTGTGCGCTGTTCTTTGCCGTCGAAATAGTTTACCTCGACACCATTTTGCAGATAGTCGTGGAACACCTCGTTGCACTGCACAAGCGAGCCACTCTCGATGGTGCGAATCTTCGCTATTGCCTCCTCCACCGCCTCGCTCGGAAGCGTTGGGTTTATGGCATAGAGCGACTGCTGCACAAGGTCGATGTGCAGCGGCTCGGTGTATTCGCGCTCAACACTTGGGCCGTAGATATAATCGTAGCCCAGCGTATCGCGCATCAACTCCAATATCGCATTCTCAAAATGTGCCTCGGGAAAGTGCATAGTATTTATACGGTTAACTTCTACAAAGTTAATAATTTATTCTCTAATTTTTATTTCTCCATTCATCAATTTTGGCAATAAAGTATCGCGGAGGGTGGCGAGGGTTTCGTTTTCCTTTTTATTTTGCTTTATGTTATCAAAAATAGGTTTTACGACCTGATTGAATTTTATAAGAGTCTCTTGAGATGGGACAACGATTTTAGTAGTTCTAAACGCTGGAACTGTAAGTTGTTGTTGCGTAGTTCCTGTTCCGCTTATGTTCTGCGTTAAAGCCCATAAATATAAGAAATAAGCCGACACATTTTTATATGTTGGAACAACAGATATAAGACGGACAATAGGCACATATGGCTCCGTGCGTAAACTCACGAAACCGATCGTTCCTCTCGCTGATATTGTTATACTATCCTCTGTGATCCGGGGATTATTAGTATATCCGTACAATCCCTCGTTATCTATGCCATTAGAGTAGATTGGGATATTACATTCAGGAGTTTTTTGCTCTGAACATATTTGAGGTTTATCTCCGCCTGCTGATAATGTAGCCACATCTTCTAACATTAGTGTCTCCCAATCGTCGTTGCGATTATCTACAAACCATTGTTTATAGAGTGCTTGGGCTTGGAGTTCGAGGTTGGTGTTTATGCGGCGATTATTCTCGATTTTATCATCTATCGCACCCAATATCCCCGCAATCCTCCTCTGCTCCTCCAAAGAAGGGACACAAACGGGGAAATCTCGCAGATTTCCCAAAGTTAAATAACCTTGCGTGGATCCTGTTATCCTTGATTGTATATATTCTTGGGCAATAGGAGATTGCAGCCAATAGTACATCCATAAACTCTTATTTGCATCACCCCCCATCTTGAATATGCCCATGTTTTTCACAGCAAAATCAACGATAGGTATTGTTACACGATGAATGTTACCGATAGTTCCAATCATACTAAAAAGAATGTCGTATTGCTCAACCTTGCTTCTTTGTATGATTTTTTGATAGTCCTCTTCGCATATTTTATTTGCAGAGGAAAAATCAATCCCTGACGGTTTTAGATGTTTAGATGTTATCAAATATCGCCCCTCTGCTTGTGGTTTGGGACTATCATGAGTACCATCCGTTACCGTCAAACAATAATCTTCTGCTCTATATGTTTTCCACGAAGTCATTAGTGATCTATCTCATTAATCGCGCTCTATTCTGTATGAACTTTTCAAACCAAGCCGGTCTTCCCAACTCTACACAAAGCATATGAATTGCGGGATACATATCTTCAAAATACATCGCACAATCTTTATCGCCTTCTTCTATCATTTTAAATTGGATACGGTCAATGGTTTCTAATAATCTTTCCAGCGAATAATGGATGCCATCAGTTCTCCTTGGAGGACGCATAGCATTCATTCGTGTCAATTCTAATATTTCTTCCAGCAAATCTCTTTCTGTACGTTCAACCACATGCTCTACTTCTGTTTCTTCCTTCAGTACAGCATGGATCTTTTCTTCCAACTCTGGCCACCACTTATCAAACACAGCATTTAATGTATGTTCTTCTAATTTCGATTCTCCGCCTGTGTTGTTTATTGTTTTAATGAGTTTTTTGAAATCATTTTTCTCAAATTTCGTTGTTTGAAAACAAGTAAGCGGGCCCTTAATATCTGAACTGTCAAAATTAAATAGGATTGGACACACATTTGCTTTTTCCATATTTTTTGATAACGCTCCTGCCTCAAATAAAATCCAAGGTCGTTCGGTGTTGTCTTTGGTAAGACATATAATACCTACATTTGATTCAGATAATTCGTTCGCAATATCAGACTCCCATCTTGTGCCCTTCTCCACATCTGTTGGAGTGAAATATGGACGCACGAATTGCAAAACATTAGGTAACCAACTTTTTAATTCTTCAGCTAATTTTTTACTAAGATCTCCTCCCCAACTAATAAATACTTTTGATGCCATAACTAAAATATTTTATATTGTTTTACATTTCCTACAATTTATACCCAATACTTTCGAGTTGTTTTTTGATTTCGGCTTCGAGGGTGTGCGACTGCTCAAAGAGGGTGGCGAGTTCGCCCGTAAGGCGCGACATCTTCTCCTCAAATGGCTCGGCGTCCTGCTCCTGCTCGGCAATGCCTACATAGCGACCCGGAGTGAGGATAAAGTCCTGCTCCTTAATCTTGGCGATATCAACCACAGCGCAAAAGCCCTTTTCATCGGCGAGAGTACCCTCGGTGAATGTCTTGTAAGTGTCGGCAATACGCATAATATCGCCCTGGGCGCCATCGGTCAGCTCACGCAGTTTGCGCGTAACCATAGTGCCGAGGTTGCGGGCATCAATAAACAGAGTCTTGCCCTTCTGCTTCTTCGCCTTATTGAAAAACCAAATCGAAACGGGAATCTGCGTGGTATAGAACAACTGCGACGGCATAGCCACAATGCAATCGACCAAGTCCGCCTCGACCAATCGTTTGCGAATCTCGCCCTCGCCACCGCTCTGACTCGACAGCGAGCCATTGGCAAGCACAACGCCCGCCTTGCCCGCAGGTGCGAGATGGTGGATGATATGCTGAATCCACGCGAAGTTGGCGTTGCCATTAGTTGGCGTGCCGAACTTCCAGCGCACATCGTCAGCGAGTTTGTCTGCGCCCCAATCGGAGAGGTTGAACGGCGGGTTAGCCAAGACAAAGTCCGCCTTCAAGGTCGGATGGCAGTCGTTGAAGAAAGTGTCGGCATTATATTGTCCGAGGTCGGCCTCAATGCCA
>JBGVFY010000102.1:0-4694 GCA_045121435.1 Paludibacteraceae bacterium
CGGTCGTTTGTTTGATACATAAATTTGGGTTATTTGGGGAGGTGAGCCTTGGGTGTCTTCTTGTAGGTGTTCTTGTCCGTCTGCGTAATAAAACCCGATGACTTCCAACGACCTATAACCATATCCACCCGCGTACTCTGACCACACCTCGCACGCAACGCCATCAACTCACTCCTCGTAAACTGCTCAGGCAATTGCTGCAATAACGACACCACTTGGCTGCGTTTCTCATTCATTACCAACTGACTCTGAGCTACCTCCTCAAACTTACTACCAAACAACGACATCTGATTCTGAAATACATACTCCGCTACCCAAACAGTAAACGCACCTACCGCCTTATCATAAATACACTCATTCAACAAATACGCTAACATGCCTGCACGATAACCAATCACGGCTGAACGCTTACGCAGCGTGTCCACCGCACGACTATCCTCGCGTATCGCTATATCACGCTTCTCATTCAGCCATCTGCGGATTCTAACTCCAACATGCGAGCAAGCAATCTGTCCCTCTGCCTTGTCGAGCGTGTCTGCAATATCAATGATCTCGCGCTCCTCAGCCTCCGTGTAATTCTCAAAGGCTGGAATGTCCGCACCGAACATATCAGGCAATTGCGCAAAACAAAAACGCGTAACCAATCCGTCCTCCACATCCTTAAAGAATCGGTACATGCCCCCAGGCGTGCCCGTAAGCAATAAGTTGTAGTAAACAGGTACATTGGCACTGAAGGAGTTGTCGGACATGTAGTTTTGTCCGTATTTAGCGTTGTCAAAGCCGAGGCGGTAAATGTCGGATTTTTGTGACCATACACCTGCACGCTCGGACTTAACAAGAGTGTCGATTTCTTCTCCAATGCCAATGAGGTGTCGCCCATCGGAATAGGAAAGGAGTTGCAGAAGTTTAGCAATAGACACATTAATACCATTGTTGCGAGGACATGCACGAGGATTGGTAGGTTGCATTTTAGAATTTTTTGCAGCACGCAAAGCCTCTTTGTACTCCTCTTCCTTTTTTCGTTCTTTTTCATCTTGTCGGTCAATAGGGGTTAATAATAGATTAACTGGTTTTCGGATAAAGGATTTACCCGTAGCAGCAGGGGCTGTGATACACGACATGAATGAGAATGAATGCTCTTGCTTGTCGAGGTACTGAAATCGCACGCGTGTAGCCAATGTACCAAGGATAGGTAATGCAGCAATAACCATGGCAGGACGAAACGACTCGGGCAAGCGTCGGCAAATGAGTTCCAACACGCGAGGGAGTGGTGGCAGCGTGGTGGACGCTTCGCTATCGGCTGACGGATATCGGTTATCGGACGCTTCGCTGTTGGCAGTGGTGGCAGTAGTAATAGCGCGTTGGAGTAGGTCGGGCAAGTCGCCTTTGCGTGGGCGATTGACAGAGGACATGGCAGTAGCGTGTCGTTCGGCGAGTGATAGCCCATAATCAGGCAGGACGGCTACACACTTGTCAGCATTGAAATCGCAAATGTAGCGTATGTAACGCACCATTGTGAAGTAAAATTGGTTTCGTTCGCCCATAGCAGGTGTCCCGCCAAGGAGATTTTCCAGCTCGGCAATGATAGCAGCGTATGGGATATCGCGAAAGGTGGCGGATTGGTTGTGTGCGCCTTGCGCAAGTTGTGTTGCTTCGCGAGGTTGTACGGTGGCGGGTGTTTCGCTCACATTTTGTTGTGGTAGTGTGGAAGTGTGGGACTGCGCTTCGAGTTGAGCAAAATGCGATGTGATGACCGCCTCCTTCTCGGCGGTTTCAAAGTTAAGCCCAGCGGGTTCGCAATAGAGGACATACGACCAAGGCATGAGGTAGGACGCGCGTGCCAGGTCTTTTGTAACTGCGTCAAACTCAGCGAGATTAAACCACTCAGCCAATCGTTTTTGCGCTGCTGGTATTGTTTCTTCTGGTTGTCGTTCAGCGATAACGCGCAATCCATGTCCGCTTGGGGTGATCGCAACGAAGTAGATTTTTCTTTGCGTGTTAAGGGTGGGCATTATCCTGCGTGCGAAGAAATCTTGCGGACAATCAACATGGTCGATGTCGAGCATGACGAGACCAGAAGGGACAGCGTTGGACGACCTACGCGCACCATCACCACGGAAACGGCAGGTGTGTGGAGTGATGATAGGCAACTGCTTTTTGAGGCGCGCCATCTCATCAGGGTCTTTGCCGTCAAGGAGTTTGATTTGGTCGCAGATGTCTTGGACAGAGGGTTGGCGCATGACTGCCTCAATGTCTGACCAAAGTGCTGGGCGCGGTTTGCCCGCGAGGATATTGTCTTGAATACAAATTCTTGGATACATGATAATTATGAATTAAGAATTATGGATTAATTGTCGAAAGTGACATCGAAATGTGTTGCCATTTTAAGGATATTGGCAAATCTCTTGTCTTCTTTTGCTATCGTAGCAAGCAAGAGGGCAATATCGGTGTCTTGACCATGGTAGAATACCGAACATTCGTTCTCCTTCAGCAGCATATTGACCGACATATGGACATCACCCTGAAGTTTGTAGATTTTTCTTTTAGCCATAATACATATACTTAAATGTTAAAAATATGGCGGGGAGTAAATGCCCGAAAGGTGTTCGCAGCGAACTCCCCGCCCCGTTGGTATCAGGAAACTACTAATGCCATAATGCATCATGACATTTATCCGCCACCGCTTCTAACACTGCTGCGATATAAGCCGTAGGGACAAAAATAATCGCGATAGGGATAGCAACAAAGAAAAACAATGCTCTGCGTAGCTTAGTACGAGGAGAAGCGTTTACAAAACTTTGAGTAAAAAATAACTTCACGCTCATACTTCGCCTCCTTTCTCGTTGGATTGTTCGATAGTTTGCCACGCTTCGCGCACTTTGGTGTCACCCTCTTGGTTGAGCATAGCAGCAATCTCGTCCGATTCATCAATAATGACATTGGCGAAATTCTGCAATCGTGCCTTCAGTCGTTGTGGATCATCACATAGCGGGAAGGACATGCTGACTGTGACGCGCGACTTGGAAACGGTGACGCGTGAGTAGCGTGTTTCAATGATAGGTGCAGCAGACTTTGTTTTAGTCTTGCGATACACGCGGACGGTTTGCACAATACGCTTACCGTCTTTCGCGGTAGGGTCTTTTCGGAAAATAACCGAGCCTTTGAGTGCTTTGTCGAGCGGAAGGTCAAAGTTAGCAGGCTCTTCCGAATCCAATTTGATTGGTTTTCGGAATGTGAGATACTGCGATAGGTCGTCTCCTTGCTTTTCAAATGTCATGCATGCAGGAATGTTCGTGGCAATCGGCATGGCAGTCGTTTTTTTCTTCTGTGTCATAGTCGTGTGCGATTTAGCATGGCGAGATACGCCACGCGGTTAGTTGATTGAAATAGCGGTTACCCTCTCGGTTTGGTCGTGCGTAAATGTCAAAATCTACGCGGACGCGTTGCCCGATATTGAGGTTGAAAGACTGCGCAAGGTCGTTACGAAGCGTAACGCATGCGGAACGTGGGTACTGCTCGTCCGTCTCAAGGACGATGTCGCGGGATTGTATCTCTACATTGTTTTTAGAAGTGAATGTTTCGATTTGCCCGATGTGTTTAATAAATCCTGTAAAATCCATGTTGTTAAAAATTAGTAGTTAAACATTGCGGATTTCGTTGCGCATTGAAATCGGGTGCAAAGGTAGTGGGATTTTTCGGGGTGTACACGGACAAATGTCCGCGAAAATAAGAAACACGCGGACACTTGTCCGAAATAGTACAAAAACGCTATCGCAATTGCATTGCACGGCGGTGAATATCGCTCTTTAGAGTGAAATTGCCCGTAGCGCGATAGAAATACTTTTGTAGCGATTGCTCATCAACCACCCAACCTACAATGGGCGTAAGTAGGTCGGCAAGTTCAGAATAAGAAGAATAAGGAGCGGGAAAGGTTTGCCCGATTAGGGCGTGTGCCTTGACTTCGATATAAATGCGCCGATAGTCGTTGGCGGGGAAGAATTGCGCTGACGCGCTGGCGGTTTGGAGATACTGAGCGAGTTGCTCGGCTTGGCGGAGGGCGGTGCGAATGGTAGTGAAACACTCTTCTACCTTAATTTTCGCAGGTTGGGGGGGGTAATTTTCGTTTTCATATTAATAAAAATTAATAATTATTGTGTTGTCTGGGCTACTTCCACACTACCACACTACCACACAAAAAAATGTGTCGAACGGCGTATCGGTCGAAAAAAATATAATATATACTATGTATATAATTATATACTACCCCACTAACCCCTAAAAATCGGCGATTTTTAGAAAAGTACGTTTTGAGCAGTTGAGCAGTATGGAGAGGAAATTCACTCATAAAAATATGTGGTAGTGTGGTAGTGTGGAAGTCAAAAGTATAAAAAAATGTTAACAACCGATTAGCCACTTGACTAACTGAATAACACCATAAATAAGGGCATAAATCGCAGTCAGCAAAATGGAGATAAAAGCGTATGTTAGCGATGGTCTTTTCATGTTCTATCTTCGGGGTATCTTCGGGGTATCTTCGGGATAAAGCGAAGGGTAAATTTATGTATCAAACAAACGACCGATTTTATGAACCGTAGAAATAAGACTATAGAATGCAGAAACAGGGAGATTTACGCGGATTTTCACGCCCACCTCCGCAACGGACAAACCACAATGATGGCGTATGCAATTTGTGC
>JBGVFY010000103.1:0-2587 GCA_045121435.1 Paludibacteraceae bacterium
CCATCATCGGGAATAATGCTGTTTTTACATCCTGATATCAACGTTTTGCTAGCTGTTTCTATTAAACAATTTCCTTCGCTATGATATACCGTATTGTTTTTGTCTACCGTTATACTTTCAAGGTCGTGACATCCGCCGAACGCACTCTCACCTATGCTTGTTACTCCCTCGGGGATTACTATGCTTTCAAGGCTTGAGCAATAGTGGAACGCATAATTACCTATGCTTGTAACTCCCTCGGGGATTACTATGCTCGTTAGGCTTGTGCAGCCATAGAACGCGAATTTACCTATGTTTGTCACCCCGTTTGGAATCGCTATGCTTGTAAGGCTATCGCAAGAGTAGAACGCCTCAATACCTATGCTTGTAACACTCTCGGGGATGACTATGTTTGTTAGGCTACCGCAACCGTAGAACGCAACATTACCTATGCTTGTAACACCCTCGGGGATGACTATGCTTGTTAGGCTATCGCAATCTGAGAACGCAGAATTACCTATGCTTGTGACACCCTCGGGGATGACTATGCTTGTGAGGCTTGAGCAATAGCGGAACGCAGAATCACCTATGCTTATAACACCCTCGGGGATTACTATGCTTGTTAGGCTTCTGCAACCATAGAACGCAAATTTACCTATGTTTGTCACCCCGTTTGGAATCACTATGCTTGTAAGGCTATCGCAATAGTAGAACGCCTCATTACCTATGCTTGTAACACTCTCGGGGATTACTATGCTTGTCAGGCTACGGCAATAGTAGAACGTATAATAACCTATGCTTGTAACACCCTCTGGGATTACTATGCTTGTAAGGCTCGAGCAATCGCGGAACGCATAATTACCTATGCTTGTAACACTCTCGGGGATTAATATGCTTGATAGGCTTCTGCATTCGTAGAATGCCTCAGCACCTATGCTTGTTACACCCTCTGGGATTACAATGCTTTCGAGGTTTGAGCAATTGTAGAACGCGCCTCGGTAAATCAAATTTGTTGTGCTACAAATCTCGCAAGACGTTATATCTTCGTTTTTTGCTTTTATTAATATAACACATGGATTGGTTTCATTTCCAAGATAATATGCATTATCATACGCATTATAAGTTAGGCTATTGCAATTGGTGAATGCCATATACCCTATGCTTGTTACACCCTCGGGGATTACTATGCTTGTTAGGCTCGAGCAATTGTAGAACGCACAATCTCCTATGCTTGTAACACTATCGGGGATTACTATACTTTCAAGGCTAGAGCAACCGCGGAACGCATAATTACCTATGCTTGTAACAAAATCTCCTGCAGGAGATTTTGTTGGTATCCAAATAGCAGTATCGGTACAGCTTCCAATGCCGCTTACGTAGCAGGTTCCGTCGCCGTATGATGTGAATTTAAGCCCTTCGCTGTATTTAATTGCGTTGCAGCGGTTGCAAGCTTCGCCAACGTTCAAAAACGTATGCCCAAGTTCAAGAATAGGTGGTTCTTTTGTGCTATAATTACACCTTGAGCAGGTCACGTAGGCATCCCAACCTATTTCAGTACAGGTAGGGGCTATTGCTTCATGGTGAACAATGTCGTGACCGAGCTTTTCGGTCAAAACCGTTTTACAAACAACACAAATTTGTGTTGTTGTACATGTCGCCGCCTCGCCGGGGGTATGCCCAAGCGCTGCTCTTTCCTTATAAGTAGTATAATCACATCTTGAGCAAGTATAGTATACATGCCAACCTATTTCGGTACATGTAGGTGACTTTGCTCCGTGTACCTCTTTGTTATGTCCCAAAGCCTTAGTAATAACCGCATCACAAACAAGACATCTCTGCTCCGTTGTACATGTTGCCTCCGCGCCGGGAACGTGTCCATTTTCGGGCAAAAGCGTTTCGCCGCAAGCAGTACATTTCTGAGGGTCGGTACAAGTTGCCTCGGCACCCGGGATATGACCTTTCTCAGGTGCGAGAACTATATTACAAACTACACATTTTTGCGCTTTGGTACATGTCGCCGCCGCGCCGGGAGTATGTCCGTTGGCGGGTGCAAGCGTTTCATTGCAAACGATACATTGCTGAGGCTCTGTACATGTTGCGTTAGCTCCTGCTATATGACCAACGGGCGCAATTTCCTTATAAGTACTATATCCGCAATCATTACAGTATTCATAACTATACCAACCGATCTCAGTGCAAGTGGGTTGCTGCGTATTATACACTTCAAGATCAGGATGCTCGCATTCGGTTTCGGTTTCGCTCTCGGTTTCGGTTTCAGTTTCAGTTTCAGTGTATTCTTCGCTTTCGGTATCGGCTTTAGTCTCTCCCTCCGTATCAACGGGACCGGGGACAAAGCCTTCGGTGGTGGTTTCAATGGGCGAATACACACCGATGAAATTCAAGGAATAGGTCTTAGCAGTGGTCTTAATACCCACGTTCTTATCCCAATCCTGACCCTTGGATACCTCATTCCAAGAGTCCTCATCCCCCGCAAAGGTAATGCTACTTAGCAAAACGCAACCGAAAAAGGCTTGCTTATCGATCTTTTCAAGCTCGCTTGCATATTTACCGATCGTTACCGACTTAAGCTTTGCGCAGTTCTTGAACG